>DATDOY010000087.1:0-3758 GCA_035293045.1 Acidimicrobiia bacterium | reverse complement strand
GGCGGCCGCCGAATCCGTCGTGAGGATGGCCTCGGTGTGCCCGGTGCCGAATCGGTTGATGTGATCGATGGCGGCGTCGAGGTCGGGTACGACGGCCACCGACATCTTGAGGTCGAGGTACTCGCGTCCGAAGTCGTCGTCGGTGGCCTCGCCCATGGCCGGGAACCGCTGGCGCGCCGCGGCGTCACCGACCAACTCGACGCCCCGGTCTGCGAGCGCCGCGCACGCTGCCGGCAGGAAGGCGTCGGCGACCGCCTCGTGTACGACGAGCGACTCGGCCGCGTTGCAGACGCTGGTGCGCTGCGTCTTGGCGTTGAGCAGGATGGCCTGGGCCTCGTCGAGGTCGGCGGCTGCGTCGACGTAGACGTGGCAGTTGCCGTCGCCGTCGATGACCGTGGGGACCTTGGCGTTGTCGAGGATCGACTGCACGAGGGAATGGCCGCCGCGTGGGATCAGGCAGTCGACGAAGTCGGTCAGCTGCATGAGATCGACCGCGGTCTCGTGCGAGGTGTCCTCCACGAGGACCACGACGTCCTCGGGGAGCCCCTCTTTGGCAATGGCCTCACGCAGCACGTTGGTGATCGCGACGTTGGAGTGGATGGCCGTGCTCGATCCCCGCAGGATCGTGGCGTTCCCCGACTTGAGGCACAGGCCGGCGGCGTCGCTCGTCACGTTGGGACGGTTCTCGTAGATGATGGCGATCACGCCGAGAGGGACGCGCGCCTTGCGGATGTGCAGGCCGTTGGGACGATCCCACTCCTCGATCAGCTCCCCGACGGGATCCGGGAGCGCGGCGACCGACCGGAGGCCCGCGGCCATGCCGTCGAGACGCTTGGCGTCGAGTCGAAGGCGGTCGAGCGGGGCCGGGTCGAGCCCGGCCGCCTCGCCAGCGGCGAGGTCCTGCATGTTGGCGGCGAGGACGTCGTCGGCCCGGTCGATGAGCAGGTCGGCGGCGGCGGCGAGGGCGGCGTTCTTGCGCTCGGTCGGGGCGGTGGCGAGGACCCGGGATGCCGCCTTGGCGCGGCGTCCCAACTCGGAAACCGGCGTGAATGCACCTGCCGAATCGGCTCCGGATGGCCCTGCCATGGGCGGAGTGTAGTTCTTGACCGCTCAGTCAAGAAAAGGCGTTTCCCAGGGTGTCTGTGGCGCGTTAGCGAGGATTATCCCCGCTAACGCGCCACAGACACGGGGGACGGCGGTCAGGGGAGCACGACGAGGTCGTCGCGGTGGATGACCTCGTGGGGCAACCCCTCCGGAAGGTCGTCGGTGCGGCGACCGGCGTGCACCGATAGGTCCTTCGACGAGTAGCGGGCGATGCCCTTGGCGAAGGGGCGGCCGTCCACCACCACCTCGACCGCCGCTCCGGCCTCCCAGGTGCCGTCGACCCCGCGAACGCCGGCGGCGAGGAGCGAGCGGCCGCCCTCGGCGAGGGCGGTCCGGGCACCCTCGTCGACCACCACCCGGCCCGCCGCCGCTTGGGCAAAGGCGATCCACAGTTTCCGGCTCGGCAGCCGGCGCTCGTGGGGATGGACGACCGTGCCCACGGCCTTGCCCTCGAGCGCGTGCAGGATCACGTCGGGCTGCGACGCCCCGGCGATGACGGACCGAACGCCCGACCACGCCGCGATCTTGGCCGCGGCGAGTTTGCTCGCCATGCCCCCGCTCCCCCGGTCGGTTCCGGCGCCTCCCGCCACCTTCTCGAGGGCCTCGTCGACCTCGATGATCTCCTCGATCAGCGACGCCTCGTGATCGAGGCGGGGATCGGCGGTGAACAAACCCGGCGTGTCGGTCAGCAACACCAGCAGGTCGGCGCCCACAAGGTGGGCGACGAGAGCGGCGAGCCGATCGTTGTCGCCGTAGCGGATCTCGTCATCGGCGACCGTATCGTTCTCGTTGACGATGGGGAGCGCGCCCAACTGCATCAGGTGCTCGAGCGTGTCACGAGCATGCAGGTACTGGTCGCGCTGCGCGAAGTCCCACGGCGTCAGAAGCACCTGCGCGGCGACCAACCCGTGGGCGCCGAGGAGCGCCGTGTAGCGCTCCATCAAACGCGGCTGGCCCACCGCGGCGACCGCCTGCAGGGTGCCGACATCGGTCGGGCGTGTCGCGATGCCGAGCGCGGGAAGTCCGGCCGCGATGGCGCCCGAGGTGACGAGCACCACCTGGTTGCCTGCCGCCCGTGCGTGCGCGATCTCCGTGCACACTTTCTCGAGCGCCGCGTCGTCGATGACGCCGGCGTCGTCGGTGATCGACGACGTCCCGACCTTCACCACCGCAATCACGAGCCCGTCCCTCCTCGAGCCGGCGGCTCGGGTGCCGCCCGCCGCCGCCGGGGCGGATCCGACGGCTCGTCGTAAGGCCGAGCCCCGAGCGCATCGGGAACGTACTCCAACTCGATTCCGCCGATGCGCACGGTGTCGCCTTCGCGAACGCCGGCACGATTCAACGCGCGATCGACGCCCATCCGTCGCAGTCGCTGTTGCACGTAGAGGGCGGCCTCGGAGTTGTCGAGGTCGGCCATGGCGACGGCCCGCTCGGCCTGACGACCCACGACGCGCCACGCGCCGTCGTCCTCGCGCTGGATGGCGAACCCCTCCCCCTCCGGACGATGGACCACGAACGACTCGCGCTCGGGCTCCGACGCCCGCGCCTCGCGGACGAGCAGTCCCAACTGACCCAGCAGCGCGTCGATGCCGTCGCGCGTCACCGCGGAAACGCGGAGCCCGTCGAACTCGTCGGCGAGCGCCGGATCGGCGACGTCGGCCTTCGAACCGATCACGAGACGCGGACGGTTGAGCAGCTCGGGCTGGTACTGCGCGAGCTCGCGCAACAGGACCTCTTCTTGCGCCTTTGCTCGGCGCCCTTCGACGTTGCCGAGGTCGACAAGGACGAGCAGCACCCGGGCCCGCTCCACGTGTCGCAGGAATTGATGGCCGAGGCCCTTCCCCTCCGACGCGCCTTCGATGAGACCGGGGATGTCGGCCATCACGAACTCGTGCTCCTGGAATCGCACCACCCCGAGATGCGGGACGAGCGTTGTGAACGGGTAGTCGGCGATCTTCGGCTTCGCTGCGCTCACCGACGAGATGAGCGTCGACTTCCCGGCGTTCGGGAATCCCACGAGGGCGACGTCGGCCATCAGCTTCAGCTCGAGGCGAAGCCAGCGCTCTTCGCCGTATTCCCCTTGTTCGGCGAAGCCCGGGATCCGGCGACGGGCGCTGGCGAACGAGGCGTTGCCGCGGCCGCCGCGGCCGCCCGGGGCCGCGACGAACGAGTCGCCTTCGGCCACGAGATCGGCGAGCACCCGTCCGTCAGCGTCCCTCACCATCGTGCCGATGGGGACCGCGACGATCAGATCGGCACCCGCGGCCCCGTTCCGCTTGTTGCCGCTCCCATGCGTCCCGGACTCGGCCCGCCGATGCGGGTGATCCCGAAAGGAGAGGAGCGAGGCGACGTTGCGGTCGGCCCGCAGAATCAGGTCGCCGCCCTTGCCGCCGTTGCCCCCGTCCGGGCCGCCCTTGGGGACGTGGGCCTCGCGCCGGAACGACACCACCCCCGCGCCCCCATCGCCGCCGCGCGCGTTGATCTGCGCCTCGTCGACGAAACCGGTCTCGGCAGCCATATCTGCTCAGGATACGAGTGCGGGCGGAATGCCACCGAGAGATTGGCCGCCGAGGTGGCTGGGGCTTAGGGGCGCAGCCGCTAAGCCACGGTTACCAGCTACCCCCGCCGCCGCCGCCTCCACCACCCCCGCCGCC
>DATDOY010000086.1:0-6384 GCA_035293045.1 Acidimicrobiia bacterium | reverse complement strand
CTACCCGCCTACCTCGTCACCGTGAAGGTCGACAGCGCCCGCTCAGCGGCCTCACGGTCGGCGGTTGTCGGCACCTTGATTCCAACCACCACCACCCTGTCCGTGTCGCGTGGGGCAGCTGCCACCAGCTAGGTTGCGCGTGGTTCGGCCCGCCGTCAGTGAAGACATCGAAGAAGCCCTCGAAGCCGCGCTTGTCAAACGCCTGACCCCAGGTACTGCGTGCTCCCGCTCCGCCAGATGAAGTTGGCCGTGCAGCCCCACGTGCCGTCGGAACGGGTGATGACGAGGGGCGGCGCGGTGGTTTCTAGGTCATTCCCCGCCTGAAGACCAGGGCGGGGAGGGTGCGAGCGAGGATGTAGAAGTCGAGCGCGACCGACCAGTTCTCCACGTAGAACAGGTCGAAGCGGACGTAGTCGTCGAAGCGAAGCGTGTGCCCGCCGTTGACCTGCCACAGGCCCGTGATACCCGGCTTGACGTCAAGGCGGCCGCGAACCCACTCGTCGTACCGGCGGGCCTCAGAGGGGAGCGGGGGGCGAGGACCGACGAGGCTCATGTCGCCACGGAGGACGTTGAACAGCTGGGGCAGCTCGTCGAGTCCCCACCGGCGGAGCGAGCGGCCGATTCGGGTGACCCTCGGGTCGTTGTCGATCTTGAACAGGAGGCCCTCGGCAGTGTTCTTGTCCCGCAGGTCGACGACGCGGTCCTCGGCGTCCGCCGACATCGTTCGTAGCTTGTAGAGCACGAACGGCTTGCCGCCGGAGCCAACGCGCACTTGACGAAAGAGGGCGGGGCCCTTGCTCGTGGCTCGGACGAGCATCGCGAGCGCGCCGATCAGCGGGAGCGCGAGGAGGAGGAGCAGGCTGCTCACGACGATGTCCACGGCCCGCTTGGAGATCGTCTGACCACGGGACAGGCGGTTGCCGGGCTTGACCGACAGGACGGCGAGGCCGTCGAGGGGCTCCACCGACACCCGTGACGCCGAGATCTGCGGCAGCCCGGCCGACACCCGCACATCGACCCTCAGCGTCTGGAGGGTGTCGCAGAGCTTGTTCAAACAGTCCGGCTCCATCGCCGTCGCTGCCACGATGACGGCGCCGGCGTCGGTCTCGCGCACCGCGTCCACGACGTCTTTCACGTGCCCGACGACCGGGAAGCCCGTGGTGTCATCGGTGTGGCCGTTGCGGGTCTCGATGAGGCCCACGGGGGCGTACCCGAGCCAGCGCTTGCGGTCGAGCGTGCGGGCGATGGCGTGCGCCTCGTGGTTAGTCCCGATGACGAGGACCCGTGTGCCGATGATCCCCCGGGCGGCGAGCAGTTGCACGACGGCGCGGGCGAGCACACGGCCCGCTCCGACGGTGGCGACAATGGCGAGCGCGAGCACGGCGACGTACGAGCGGCCCACGTCGTTGTTCCACGCGAAGGTGACGAGGACCATGGCGACGGCCCCGATCGCGACGGCGTGGAACAGGCGCCGCGCTTCCTCCGACCCCGCGACGAGACGGGGGCGGTCGTAGAGCCCGTAGACGGCCATGCACGCGATCCACACGGGGACGGTCAGCAGCAGCTCCGGGCGGTCGCCGCCGACGAGCCGGGCGCCGAGGGATCCACCCTCGATCGACCCCACGAACCCGTACGTAGCCACGACGGCGATGAAGTCCACGACCATGGTGAGAAACGTGACGACGCTGAGCCGGCGCCCGGCGGCCCGCCGGGGCGGCGGTCGGAAGGCGGGCGACGGGGCCACGTCGTTGACGACACCGGGAGCGGCGAGCGTCACGGTGTCGGTGACGCCGCCGTTCCCGGTGCCATTGCCCTGCGCCGTTCCCCCTCGATCGCTGTCGTGCGCTCCCTTGCCGTTTCCTGTTCCGTTGGCCCGCTTGCCCGTGACCAGGTCGGTACCCGGAGGGCCGGTGAGCATGTCGATGGTTGCGCGACGGCCGGTGGGAGCCGGTGCCGCCCCCTCGGCCGCCGCGCTCGGCGTCCCGTACTGCTGCAAGGCCGGTGGACGTGGGTCTGACCCCGGACCTTCCCCAACCAGTGCGAGCGCCGATCTTGACTCCCCCGCCGCCTCGGTGGCCGCCGCGGAGCTCGCCGCCATTGCCGTTTCCAGCAGCGGGAGCGAGATCTCCGTCGCGTGCCACGGAGGCGTGGCACCGCGGGCGAGGGAGTCGAGTTCCTGTCGGTCCTTGTAGGTATCCATCGACTTCCAGAAGCCGACGTGGCGGTAGGCGTAGAGCCCGCCGACCTGGGCCAGCGCGGGGAGGACGTCCTGTTCGAGGACCTCGCCCTCCCAATGCGCGAGCGCCGTCTTCTCGAAGACGAAGAACCCGCCGTTGATCCAGTGTTCTTGGAGGCGCGGCTTCTCACGGAAGCGCGTGATGCGGCCGTCGTCGGTCGATTCGAGTACGCCGTACTGCGACGGCAGCGGGACGGTCGTCACCGTGGCGAGCGCCCCGCTGGCGCGGTGTTCGGCGAGGAGTTCGTTCACGTCGACGTCGCCGACGCCGTCTGCGTAGGTGGCGAAGAAGCGGTCGCCCTCGACGTGCTGTGCGGCCAGCCGCACTCGCTCTCCGGTCTCGGTCTCGTCGCCCGTGTCCACGACGACGATCTCGCAGCCCTCGAGCGGGTGTCCGTCCGGCGATTGACTCGAATACCGCTGCTCGATCATGTCCCCGAGGTACCCGGTGGCGAGAATGAAGCGCCGGTGGCCTTGGCGGGCGAAGATCCGCATCACGTGCTCGACGATGGGGAGGCCGCCGACGGGCAGCAGGGGTTTCGGCAGCTCGAGCGTGTCGGGGTAGGCCCGGGTCCCCCTGCCACCGCAGAGGATGACGACTTCGGTTGGGTTCTCGGGAACATGCACCATGTGCTCCACGAACCCATCCACACTCGAATGCCGGGGAGGTCGCGCGATTCCCGATCCCTTTTCGACGCAGCCCACACCGGCGGGCGAGCGCGACGGACGCAGACTCAGCCGTCGGAGCCAGCGGGTCGGTTCACGCCGAGCGGTTGCCTGCGGGCGCGCTCTGCCGGCCCTACCCCGTCACCGTGAAGGTCGACAGCGCCCGCTCAGCGGCCTCACGGTCGGCGGTTGTCAGCACTTTGATTCCGACCACCACCACCCCCCTGTCCGTGTCGCGTGGGGCGGCTGCCACCAGCCACAGTTGCGCGTGATTCGGCCCACAGTCACTGAAGACATCCAAAAAGCCCTCGAAGCCGCGCTGGTCAAATGCCTGGCGCGGCTCCTCTTCTGTGCAGTCGGCGGTTTCGGAACGCGCCGCGATCTCGGCGAGGAGGCGGGAGTGGTCTTCGCCCACCCGGGACGACTCGACCACGAGGATCTCGAGGCCGGCCGTGTCGAAGCCGTGACGGTACGCGTCGAGGTCCGAAGAAGCCTGGACGTAGGGGTCGTGCCCCGACGCGCCGGTGTCGAGCGGAGCCCCGCTCACCTCCCGCCACGCGACCGGGACGTCGACCTCGATCGCACCCGAATCGTCGGAAACCCGGTGGTACCGGGGATACGGGGACTGGGCCGGCAGCGCCCTTGAGTCGCGGGCGCCGTCGTCGCCGGCGACGAGCAGGACGATCACGATCGCAACGACCGCCACCCCCGCCACGAGGAGCGCCACGACCGTGTGCCGCGTGCTCCGGCCTGATGTCACGGCGTCGCTCGGCGTGATGCGGGCGGAGTGGTCAGGAGCCCTCGGCGATGGAGATCGACAAGCCCGAACTGGCCGCGAGTCCGATCGCCCGTGCGACCGTCGTTCCGCACATCGTGCGCGCCGGAATCACCGACGCGCACGGGCCATGGGTCTCGATACCGATGGCGGCGCTCCCTCGGATGGCGTCGCTCGTGTGCGGGTCGCATTTGACGACGGGAGCGCCTGAGTCGCCGAGGCTGGCCGCGCCGTCCGCGTACCACGCGTTGGCGGTCGCCCCGGCCCCGATCGCGACGCGAGCCTTCGTCGCAAAGACCTCGCCGACGCCGAGTCCGTTGCCGTAGTAGCAGACCGGCTGGCCCGCGGTGAGCGCGATCGAGCCAACCGGCCCACCGAAGACGGGGACCGTGTATCGGAGCGTGCTGGTGGAATTGGCGAGCCCGATGAGCCCGAAGTCGTTGCCGACCCCGCCGTTCGCGATGACGGGGAAGCTGCAGTTGAGGTTGCAGACGTCGACGAGCGGGCTGAGCACGGCTCCCGAGGTGACCCCGAACACGCAGCCGCTCACGCATGCCTGTATCCGCGACGGCGTGGGGAAGAGACAGTGGCCGGCCGTCCCCAGATACTTCGTGCCTCCGCTCCGCCAAATGAAGTTGGCCGTGCAGCCCCACGTGCCGTCGGGCCGGGTGATGACGAGGGGTGTTCCCGGCCCCAGATCGCCGTACGGCACGGGGAGGGGGACGCCGTTGGGCACGTCGCTGGGCACGCCCTCGGGCCCGGCCAATTTGACGATGAGCGGCTGCGGCTCGGCCGCCGGCTCCGCGGCCGCGAGCGAGGGAGTGACGCCAAGCACCGTGCCCGAGAGGCTCGCGACGATCGCGAGGGTCGCGGCGACGCCGCGGCGGCGGATCGTGCTCAGGAGGCCTCGGTTCATGTGGTTGCCTCGGGTTGCATGCCTGAAGGTTTCGTGGGGCTCGGGCGAGGTTCCTGCTACGGCAGGGGACCGGCGATTTCGGGATCGACCGATTCGAGGAGTTCGTCACTATCCTGCGGCAGGTCGTTGAGGGGGTTCGTCGGATCACCAAGGTCGGGGGCGTCGTCCGGATCGGGGGTCGGGACGCCGTTCGGGAGATCGCCCGGAACCCCGTTGGGGTCGGGGGCCTTGAGATCGTCGTCGGGGGCCGGGGGAGGCGGAAGGGTGCCTCCCAGGCCGTCGCTACCGCCGTCGGGGAGGTCCGGGTTGGTGTCCAGGTCGGTGCCGACCGGCAGGTCGCCATCCGATTCCTGCCCACCGGTCGGCGATCCCCACGCCGCGGACGACTCGCTTCCCGACCCAGCGGTGCCAGCCGACGCCCGGGCGGCGGCTTCGAAGCCGTCGACCATCGCGGGATGGGAGCCGACGATGGCAGCGAGCGCCTGGGCGGTGGGCCCAGGCGTGGCGTCGATGGCGGGCGCGACAATCGCGGGAGTCCCGAGGGGGCTCGACGATGCGTCGGGGAGAGCGGCGCTGCCGCCGACGGCGAGAGCGACGGACGCCGCGCCCACCAGCAGTTCCTTGAGTCGCTCCTGGCCGGCGGGCAGCATGGGGCCTGCCTCGTGGATCCGTCCGTGGATCGCGCTCAGGCGGCGTCGTGTCCAGCCGCCCACGGCACTGAGGGGGGCGAGCGCCCAAGCCTTGGTGTCTGCGAGCGCGGCACGGAGCTTTCCCCGGGCCCGAGAGAGCACGGAGCGGACCGACGCCGCGGTCGTACCTTCGATCTCCGCGAGCTCGACGAGCGACAGTCCGTCGTAGACCTGGCGCATCAGCAGGTCGCGCTCACGGTTGGTGAGCGTGCTCATGATGGAGTTGACCCGGTCAAACTCGTCCGTGAGCGTCACCGCGACACACGGGTCGAACTCGGGCGCGGTCTCGCGCTCGGGCATCGTTTCGAAGGTGGTCGAGTACTTGCGCCGCCGGAGCTCGTTGAGGGACCGGCGGGTGGCCACGGTCACGAGCCAGGGCATGAGGCCGTCGCGCCGCTCGAGCTTGTGGCTGTTCCTGACGGCCTGGACGTAGGTCTCCTGGACGACGTCCTCGGCGAGGGAGGCGTCACCCACGATGCGGCGGCAGATCTCGACCAACTCGGCCCGGTGCTCGAAGGCCTCTTCGAGGTCGAGATCGATCTCGGCCGAGCGCTGCATCAGGGGGCCGGAGTCCGCCGTTTCGGCGCCAGCGTCGCCGAGGTCGAAACCGTCCTCGGGGAAGGGCGCGACGACGGTGTCGCCCACCTGCCCACTTCCCGCCCCCCAAAATTGTTCTGCCACCTTGACTCCGCCCCCCGGAGAAGAACTGGTGGTGATTTTCCGCATCCACACCCGGGGCGGGGGGACGTCGCGCAGAAATTCGGAATTTTCGAGGGATTTCCAAAGGTCCTGGTCAGAGGGGGCGGACGTCTCGGTCAGATCGACCCCACGCTCCGCTGCGCCATGCCCCGCCGCGACGGCGGACCGGCGCCAGTTCTCCACCCTCGGCGATCCATGACGACCGCCCCGCCCCTCGGCCAACGCTCCCCCTTGTGCTCGAACGTACGCGTGACCCGGCGGCGCTGTGTTCGACGGAGACGGCGTTGGCTCCTGCTTCTTCTTCTTCGTGTATCCGGGCTAGGTCATTCCTATCGCATTGGCATGGGTTGTGGCAAGTACCCCACTGTGGGTGACTTTCACCAGGGGGCGCCAGGGGGGTTCC
>DATDOY010000085.1:0-4759 GCA_035293045.1 Acidimicrobiia bacterium | reverse complement strand
TCGGCGTTCTCGACGAGCTGGTCGAGGACCTCGCGTCCCACGGGGCTCTGCTCGCGTTCGCGGGCCGACTTGATCGCCACGACCATCTCGGTGGGGAGCTTGTAGTTGATCTCGATGCAGGCGTCGCGGACCGCCCGGGTGATCTCGGCGACGTCGAACTCGCGCAGCGCGGTCATGGGCCCAACGGTACCGTCGGGGTCGTGACCATGACCCACCGACCCCTCTGCGCCGCGTGGGCCCTCGCCCTCCTCACGACGTGTACGGGTTCGTCCGAGCCGACCGCGGACCGACCGGCTCTGCGTGCGACGACGACCACGAGCGCGGCCTTCGCATCCGACGCCGGGTTCATCGCGTTCGGGGATTTCGGCGGAGGACCCGCGCAGGGTGCGGTGGCCGACGCGATGACGGCGTGGGCGGACGACCATCGCGTCGACGCCCTCGTGACGACGGGCGACAACGTCTACGACGTCGGCGATCCCTCGCTGTTCGACGACCACCTCGACCGTCCTTACGCCGACCTTCGCACGACCCGACCGCTGTGGGTGTCGCTCGGCAATCATGACGTGCAGTCCGGCCACGGCGACGAGCAACTCGCCTACCTCGACCTCCCGCCGCTGCCATACGTCAAGCAGCTCGAAGGCGTCGACCTCTTCTTCCTCGACGCGAACCGACCCGACGCGGAGCAGGCGGCGTGGCTCCGGGAACGCCTCGCCGAGTCGGAGGCCGCTTTTGAGGTCGCCCTGTTCCACCAGCCCGCGTATTCCTGTGCGACCCACGGCTCGACGCCGGCCGTGGTGGAGCTGTGGGTGCCGGTCTTCGAGGAGGCCGGCGTCGACCTCGTCCTGAACGGCCACGACCACCTCTACGAGCACTTCGAGAGCCCGAGCGGCGTCCACTACGTCGTGACCGGCGGTGGCGGTCGCAACCTCTACCCGTTCCGCGAGCCGTGTCCCCACCAGTCGATGCTCCGGGACTACGCCGAGGAGCACCACTTCACGGCCGTGGAGATCACCGGCGACGCCATGACCGTCACCGCCGTCTCAGCCGAGGGCGCCGTCCTCGAGCGGTTCTCGGCGCGTCCCCGCGACGGCGGGCGGCCGGGCTAGGACGAAGCGAACTGGGCGACGTCGGCCTGCTTGGCGCGGACGGCCTCGGCGGCCTCCCGGAGCGCCTTCAGCTCGTCGTCGGTGAGGGGCAGCTCGACGATCTCTTGCACGCCACCGGCGCCGAGTTTGGCGGGAACGCCGAGGTAGACGTCGGAGATCCCGTATTGGCCGTCGACCCAGGCGCACACGGGCATCTGCTCGCCGGAGTCCTTCAGCACCGCCTCGGCCATGCGGGCGGCCGCGCTCGACGGCGCGAAGTAGGCGGACCCCGTCTTGAGGAGGGCGACCACCTCGGCGCCGCCGTCGCGGGTCTTTTGGACGAGCTCGTCGATGGTGGCCTGGTCGGCGACCTCGGTGAGCGGCTTGCCGGCGATCTTGGTGAGGCTCGGGACCGGCACCATCGTCTCGCCGTGACTGCCCAGGGTGAACGCCTCGACCTCGAGCGGCGACACGCCGAACCGCTCGGCGGCGAAGTGCTTGAAGCGGGCGGAGTCGAGCATGCCGGCCTGACCGAGGACGCGCTCCTTCGGGAACCCGCTCACCTGGGCGGCGAGCGCCGTCATCTCGTCGAGCGGGTTCGACACCACGATGATGGTGGCGTTGGGCGATCCGGCGACGAACTCCTTGGTGACCCCGCCGACGATCCCGGCGTTGGTCTCGAGGAGGTCCATGCGGCTCATGCCGGGCTTGCGGGGCAGGCCGGCCGTGATGATGCACAGGTCGGAGCCGGCGGTGGGGCCGTAGTCGTTGGCGCCCACGATGCGGGTCTCGAACCCTTCGAGGGGACGGCTCTGCATCATGTCGAGGGCGAGGCCCTGCGGCTTGTCCTCGATGATGTCGACCATCACGACCTCGTCGAGGAAGTTCGCCTCGGCGAGTCGCTGGACCGTCGTGGACCCGTAGAACCCGGCGCCGATGACCGTGACCTTCATGAAGACCTCGCTGGTGGAGTCGGTGTCATTCCCGCGGGTTCCCCGGGAACCCGACGCTCACGCTACGACGGCGGCGTTTCGCACACGAAGTCGGGCGGGTACCAGCCCGCCGTCACCCGACCCGCGTGCGTACCACGTCGCGCTATGCGCGACGTGGTACGCACACAGGCGCGGGCAGGGGCACGGGCACGGCGGGGTTCAGGGCACGGCGCGGATCAGGGCAGGTGGTCGACGATGGCCTCGGCGAACTCCGACGTCTTGACTTCCTTCGCCCCTTCCATGAGCCGGGCGAAGTCGTAGGTGACGATCTTGTCGGAGATGGTGGCTTCGAGACCGGTCACGATCATCGACGCCGCTTCGTCCCAGCCGAGGTGTTCGAGCATCATCACGCCCGACAGCAGCACGGACCCGGGGTTGACCTTGTCCTGGCCGGCGTACTTGGGCGCCGTCCCGTGGGTCGCCTCGAAGATGCCGTGGCCCGTCACGAAGTTGATGTTGCCGCCGGGCGCAATGCCGATCCCGCCCACTTGCGCCGCCAGGGCGTCGGAGAGGTAGTCGCCGTTGAGGTTCATGGTGGCGATCACGTCGAACTCGTCGGCCCGGGTGAGGATCTGCTGGAGGAAGGCGTCGGCGATGGCGTCTTGCACGAGCATCTTGTCGCCGGGCTCGCCCCCGGAGTCCTCCCACGAGATCGCCCGGTCGGCGTACTCGTCCTTCACGAGGTCGTAACCCCACTGGCGGAAGGCGCCCTCGGTGAACTTCATGATGTTGCCCTTGTGCACCAGCGTCAGCGACCGGCGCTTCTTGGCGAGGGCGTAGTTCATGGCGGCGCGGATGAGGCGCTTCGAGCCCGTCTCGCTGATCGGCTTCACGCCGAGTCCGGAGTCGTCGCGGATGTCCCACCCGTACTGCTCGCGCAGGAACTCGAGCAGCTTTATGGCCTCGGGCGTCCCTGCCTCGAGTTCCTTGCCCGCGTAGACGTCCTCCGTGTTCTCCCGGAAGATCACCATGTCGACCTTCTCGGGGTGCTTCACCGGGCTCGGGACCCCCTGGAACCAGCGCACGGGGCGGAGACACACGTAGAGGTCGAGGATCTGGCGCAGCGCGACGTTGAGCGAACGGATACCCCCGCCGACGGGCGTCGTGAGGGGGCCTTTGATCCCCACGAGATGCTCTCGGAACGACTCAACGGTCGCCTCCGGAAGCCAGTCGCCGGTCTCGTTGAAGGCCTTCTCGCCCGCGAGCACCTCGACCCATGCGATGGTGCGGCGGCCGCCATATGCCTTGTCCACGGCGGCGTCGAGGACCCGGCGGGCCGCCGGCCAGATGTCGACGCCGGTGCCGTCGCCCTCGATGAAGGGAACGATCGGCTCGTCGGGGACGGTCAGGGTCCCGTGTTCGTCGGCGGTGATGCGCTCAGGCATGGCTGCTCCCAGGTCAACGATGGTGGGGGTCCGATCGTAACGGCCGCCTCGACGGGACGTTCAATGTGCAGTTTCCGTCGTGATTCGGGGCCGCGCGGGCGGAAATCACGACGGCAAGTGCACACGAAACCCGTCTACCCGTCCGTCCGCTTCCTCGCTTGGCCGACGATGGAGTCGAGTCGGCGCGCCGTCACCCTGGGCAGCCGCGTGACCTCGTGCCAAGTGAACCGCCCTGGAAGCCATCCCGTAGCGGCGACCACCGCCGTCTCGCGCCGCGCGTCGTAGACCGGCTGGTCGGCGTGCTGCTGGCCGTCGAGTTCGACGAACACGCCAGGGTCGGGCCAGCAGAGGTCGACGCGACCGGCGAACCCACCGTGCTCGTCGTAGACCTCATGCTGTCGCACCGGGTCTTCGAGGCCGTCGACCGTACGGATCAGCTGCACCATGAGCGTCTCGAGCAGGCTTTCGGTCGCCGGCGCTCCCGCTGGGCGCAGGGCCAGTACCCGCCGCATTCGACCGACGCCGGGGGTCCGGGCGCGGCCCATGGCGTCGAGGGCGTCGTCGAGCTCGGCGACGGTGGTGAGCCGCTGCCGGAGGGCCGACTCGAGGGCCTGTTCCCACGCGAGGTCGTCGAAATCGGCGGCGAGATCGACGAGGGTCTGGAGGCCGTTGGTGCAGGGCACGCCGTTGACCTCGACGACCCGCTCGAGCGGAAGGCGGCGACGGCGAGCTCCGGGGCGTCGCCCGCTGGCGGTGGGGGGAACGGTGAAGTCGGGGCCCCGCAACTCGATGCCGTCGAGGCCGTGGAGCACCGCGGCGAGACGCCCGCTCGGGATCCCGCCCGCCGCGATGGCGGCGGCGACCGCTCGATCGAGGGCGGTGGGCTGGGAGTCGCCCTCGCCGTACACCCCACGGGCGAGACGGGTCAGCGCCCCTTGGCGCTCGCCCCAGCGAATCGCGCTCTCGCTCAGGCCGGCGGCCCGGGCCTCGTCGATGGTGAGCAGCCGTCGCACATCATCCCCAGGTTTGGTGTGCACTTCGCGTCGTGATTCGGGTCCGCGCGGGCGGAAATCACGACGGAAAGTGCACAGGAAACGCGAGGGGGAAGACGGCACGCGCGGCGGGGCGCGGCGCGAAGGAGGCCGGCGGGCGCCGGCGCGAACTACCGGGCGATGAGGACGATGACGAGCGCGATGGCGTAGACGGCACCGAACACGGCGGCGACGCGGTACAGCGTCGGACGCGAGACCGTCTTGCCGTGACCGCCCATCCACAGGCCGCACGACGGGCATCGCTC
>DATDOY010000084.1:0-7046 GCA_035293045.1 Acidimicrobiia bacterium | reverse complement strand
CCTGGCCCTGCTCCCGGTCACCGCGGCGTGGATCGTCTTCGCCGTCCTGGCCAAGGAGCCACCGCGCCCCGCCGCCCCACAGTCGAGCATCGCGTCGCTGCTTCCCGAGCCCGACGCACGCTGGCTGTGCGCCTTCTACCTCGTCACCTTCGGAGGGTTCGTAGGGCTCTCGGGGTACCTGCCCATCTTCTTCGTCGATCGCTTCGGCCTCGCCAAGGTCTCGGCGGCTTCCTACGCCGCGCTCTGTGCGGCGGCGGGGTCGTTCTTGCGCCCGGTGGGAGGCGCCCTGGCCGACCGTTTTGGTGGCACGACCGTCCTCACCTTCGTCCTCGGCGCGGTGGCCACCCTCGGCGTGCTCCTCGCCTTTCTTCCGCCGCTCGGCGTGAGCGTCGCCTTGCTGTTCTTGACCCTCGGTGCCCTCGGAGTGGGCAACGGCGCCGTCTTCCAACTCGTTCCCCAGCGTTTCCCCTCTCGCATGGGCGCCATGACCGGACTCGTCGGTGCGGCCGGCGGCGTGGGCGGGTTCCTCCTCCCGTTCGGGATGGGTTCGCTCGTGCAAGCCACCGGCACCTTCGGCGTCGGCTTCGTGGCCTTTGGGATCGCCGCCGCCGTCGCCGCGGTCGGCGCCACCGGGAGACAGCGCAAGTGGCGGGCGGCCTGGGACTTGGAGGTGGCGGTGTGACCGCCCCGCCATCCCCGCCATCCCCGCCGTCCCCGTCGGGATCGTCGGGACGCGTTCCCACCCGTACGCTCGTGATTGCCGGCCACGGGATGGTCGGCCACCGCCTGGTGGAACAGCTGGTCGCCGCGCGCGCCACGCGTCACTGGCGCGTGGTCGTCGTCGGCGAGGAGCCCCGTCCGGCGTACGACCGGGTGCATCTCACCTCGCTCTTTGAGGGCGCCACCCCTGAGGATCTCTCCGTTGTTTCGGCCGACGCCCTCGCCGACCCCGGCGTCGAATTTCGCACCGGGGAGCGGGTCGTGGCGGTGGACCGCGGCGCCCGCACCCTCCGCACCGACACCGGGGTCGACCTCGCGTACGACGTTCTGGTGTTGGCGACGGGGTCGGTGCCCTTCGTCCCGCCCGTGGCCGGCCGCGACGCCCAGGGTTGTTTCGTCTATCGCACGGTGGAAGACGTCGCGGCCATCCGCGCTGACGCTGCAGGGCGCCGCGTCGGCGCCGTCATCGGCGGGGGGCTGCTGGGGTTGGAGGCGGCGGGGGCGTTGCGCTCGTTGGGCCTCGAGACCCACGTGGTCGAGTTCGCCCCCCGCCTCATGCCCATGCAGGTTGACGACGGCGGCGGGGCCGTTCTGCGCCGGCGCATCGAGGCGCTCGGCGTCGTCGTCCACACGGCGGCCGAGACCGAAGAGATCGAGGTCGGCGACGACGGCCGCGTCGCGGCGATGCGGTTCGCCGACGGGACGCGTCTCGAGGTCGATCTCGTGGTGTTCTCCGCCGGGATCCGGCCCCGCGACGACCTCGCCCGGGACATCGGCCTCGCCGTCGGCGAGCGCGGCGGAATCGTGGTCGACGACACGCTTTCGACGTCCGATCCCCACATCCGAGCCATCGGCGAGTGCGCCCTCCACCGCGGCCGCGTGTATGGGCTCGTCGCGCCGGGCTACGAGATGGCGCGGGTGGTCGCCGACCGTCTCTCGGGGGGCGACGCCGAGTTCGAAGGCGCCGACCTATCAACGCAACTCAAGCTCCTCGGGGTCGACGTGGCCGCCTTCGGCGACGCCCATGGGGCGGGCGAGGGCACGGAGTCGATCGTGTTCTCCGACCCGGTGGCCGGGGTCTACAAGCGCGTGGTTCTTGCCGATCAGGGGACTCGCGTGGTGGGCGGGATCCTGGTTGGCGACGCGTCGCAGTACGCGGGCCTCGCCGCCATGGCCCGAGGTGATCTTCCGACGCCGGCCGAGCCCGGGGCGCTGCTCGCCCCCGCTGGCGTCGGCGCGTCGATGGCAGGGACGGGGATCGCCGGCGCCCTCGCCGGCACCGCCACCGTCTGCACGTGCAACAACGTCACCAAGGACACGATCGTCGCCGCCGTCGATGGCGGCGTGTGCGAACTCGACGCCCTGAAGACCTGCACGACGGCGGGCACCGGGTGCGGCGGCTGCGTGCCGCTGGTGACGACGATTCTTGACGACCGCCTCGCCGCCGCCGGCGTCGAGGTGCGGCGAGTGTTGTGCGAGCACTTTGCCTTCACCCGCCAGGAGCTGTTCGACATCGTGCGCGTCAAGGCGATCGGTTCGTTCCGAGAACTGCTCGAGGGCCACGGTCAGGGCCTGGGGTGCGAGGTGTGCAAGCCCGCCGTGGCCTCGATGCTGGCGTCGATGGGCAGCGGCTACATCCTCGCCGGTGAGCAGGCGTCGCTCCAGGACACCAATGACCACTTCCTCGCCAACCTCCAGCGCAACGGGACCTACTCGGTCGTTCCCCGGGTGCCCGGGGGAGAGATCACCCCGGCGCAGCTCGTCGCCATCGGCGAGGTCGCCGCCGAGTTCGGCCTCTATACGAAGATCACCGGCGGCCAGCGCATCGACCTCTTCGGCGCCCGCGTCGAGCAGCTCCCGGCCATCTGGTCGCGCCTGGTGGACGCGGGGATGGAGTCGGGCCATGCGTATGGCAAGGCGTTGCGCACCGTGAAGTCGTGCGTCGGCGACACGTGGTGCCGGTACGGGGTGCAGGACGCGGTCGGGCTCGCCGTCGCGCTCGAGCTGCGCTATCGAGGTCTGCGCGCCCCCCACAAGATCAAGTGCGCGGTCTCGGGGTGCAGTCGGGAGTGCGCGGAGGCGCAGGGCAAGGACGTCGGGGTGATCGCCACCGAGAAGGGCTGGAACCTCTACGTCGCCGGCAACGGCGGCCTACGTCCCCAGCACGCCGCGCTCTTGGCCGAGGACCTCGATACCGAGACGCTCTTTCGCATCGTCGACCGATTCCTCATGTTCTACGTGCGCACGGCCGACCGTCTGGAGCGGACGGCGACGTGGTTTCACAAACTCGAGGGAGGCGTCGAGTACCTCCGGAGGGTGCTGATCGACGACGCACTCTCCATCTGCGCCGACCTCGAGGACGACATGGAACGCCACGTCGAGACCTACGCGTGCGAGTGGAAGGCCACGCTCGAGGATCCCGAGCGGCTCAGGCGATTCCGGAGCTTCGTCAACACCGACGAACCCGATCCCAGCATCGTGTTTGTGCGCGAGCGGGGCCAGATCCGCCCGACGCCCGTGGCCCTCCCAGTGGCGTCGTCGTGACCGCGGGGCGCTGGGTCGACGTGTGTTCTTCTTCCGAGTTGGACTTCGATCGCGGCGTGGCGGCGCTCGTAGGGGAGACCCAAGTGGCGGTGTTTCGGGTCTCGCCGGCGGGCGACCTCTTCGCCATTTCCAATTACGACCCGTTCAGCAGTGCCTTTGTGTTGTCGCGCGGCATCGTCGGATCGGCGGGGGCCGTGGTGAAGGTGGCCTCTCCGATGTACAAGCACGGCTTCGATCTCCGGACCGGAGCAGCGCTCTGCGACCCCACGGTGGTGCTCCCGACCTTCGCCGTGCGCGAGCGGGATGGTCGCGTGGAGGTGGCGGTCCCCTGACCGAGATCTCGCTCGTTCAATACCTGTCCCGACAGCAAGAGGTGACGGCGGTCGAGCGCTTCTCGCGCCGCCACGACGAGGACCTAACGCACCGCGCCGGCGACGCCGTCTATCGCGATCTTCTCCCCGCGACTCCTCCGGGTCCGGGCCAGCAGTACGCCTTCGAGGTCGATCTCGACGCCTGCTCCGGCTGTAAGGCCTGCGTCACCGCCTGTCATAACCTCAACGGCCTCGACCCTGGCGAGTCGTTCCGCACCGTGGGCGTGCTGCACGGTGGTGCCCCCGACGCCGCGTACCACCAGACGGTGACCACCTCGTGTCACCACTGCCTCGATCCGGCGTGCATGAACGGCTGCCCGGTCGACGCCTACGAAAAGGACAGCGCCACCGGGATCGTCCATCACCTCGACGACCAATGCATCGGGTGCGGGTATTGCACCCTCACCTGTCCCTACGAAGTGCCGCGCCTCAACCCGCGCCTCGGGATCGTTCGCAAATGCGACATGTGCGCGGGTCGGCTCTCGGAGGGCGAGGCCCCTGCTTGTGTCGACGCCTGTCCGACCGGCGCGATCGCCATCCGGGTCATCAACACCGCCGTGGTCGCCGCCGACGCCGTGGTTGGCCACGCCGCAAGGACGCGGGAGTCCGGCGAACCCGGCGCGATGGTGCCAGGCGCGCCGCCCTCCTGGATCACCGTCCCCACGACCCGATACCGCACCGAACGGGTCGTTCCCGCCGACGCCCGCGCCGTCGACCACCACGCCGTGGCTCCTGCGCAGGGTCATCCACCCCTCGCGTCGATGCTCGTCCTCACGCAGGTCGCCGCTGGGGCCATGACGTGGGCGGCCCTCGGAGGGAGCGAGGGGGCCGCGGTGTCATGGGTTGCCGTCGCCGTCGGGATGATCGCGATGGCCATCAGCGTCACGCATCTCGGACGGCCCCTCTACGCGTGGCGCGCCGTCATCGGGCTCTCGCATTCGTGGGTGAGCCGCGAGATCGTGGTCTTTGGTGCCTTCATCGCCTTGAGCATCGCCGCCGCGTCGGGTGGTGGGTCCGCGCTTGGGGGGGCCGCGGCCCTCGCTGGTCTCACCGGTGTGGTCTGTTCGGCGATGATCTACGCGGCCGCCCACCGGTGGTGGTGGCGAGCGGCGCGCTCGATCCCCCTCTTCCTGTCGACGGCGGTTGCTGGCGGTCTCGCCCTCGCCGTGGTCGTGAATGCGTGGGCGGGATCGAGCGGGCTGGTCGGGCCCGCCGTCGGAGTAGGCGCGGTCGCCGCCATGGGTCTCGTCGCCGACGCGGCTGCGCTCCGTCGAGCGAGCCCCGAGACCGACGCCGCCCGCACGGCGGCCCTCCTCGGCGGTGCCCTCCGGCGCGCGCATCGCCTGCGGGTGTGGTTGACGCTGGTGGGGGCGACGGTGCTGGCGCTGGGCGCCGTCGTCAGCGGCGCGTCGACGGCTGGGGGTGGCGCGATCGCAACCCTTGGCGTCATGCAGATGCTCGCCGGCGCGGTCATCGAGCGCCGGCATTACTTCACCGCCGCGGCCGGGCCCCGGATGCCTGGAGGCTTTCGGTGAGCGGCGACGGCCGGGGGATCGCTGGACTCCTGCGGGCCCGGCGCGGCGCGCTCAGCGATCAACTGGCCCGGGTTCCGGGCGGGTTCGGTCTGGGGCAGGTTCCTGCACAACTCGCCCCCGACGCCGTCGCTCAGTCGATCTGTGGGTACTGCTCGACCGGCTGTTCGCTCGACATCCATCTGAAGGACGGCGCGGCCGTCAACCTCACGCCGACTCGCGATTACCCCGTCAACCGCGGCACGGCGTGTCCCAAGGGGTGGGAGTCCCTCACGCCGCTGGCGGCGACCGATCGCCTGACCACGCCGATGGCCCGCGGCGCCAACGGACGGCTGGCGCCGATCGGATGGAGCGAGGCCCTGCAAACATTTGTGTCCCGATTTGGGGCCGTGCAGGAGCGACACGGGGCGGCCTCGGTCGCCTTCTTGAGCACGGGTCAGATCGTGACCGAGGAGATGGCGCTCCTCGGAGCGCTGGCAAAGTTCGGCATGGGGATAGTGCACGGCGACGGCAACACGCGCCAGTGCATGGCGACGTCGGTCGTCGCCTACAAGGAATGCTTCGGCTTCGACGCTCCGCCGTACACCTACGCCGACTTCGAGGAGTCGGATGTCATCGTGCTCATCGGCTCCAACCTGTGCATCGCCCACCCGATCATGTGGGAACGGATCTGTCGCAATCCGCATGACCCGGAGATCGTGGTCGTCGACCCCCGCCGCACGGAGACGGCGATGGCCGGCACCCAGCACTACGCGCCGACGCCCAAGAGCGATCTCTGCCTGCTCTACGGGATCGCTCGGCTCGTGATCGACGGGGGCCACATCGATCGGGCGTTCATCGACGCGCACACCACCGGGTTCGACGAGTTCGCCGCCCACGTCGCCGGGTTTGATCTCGACCGGGTGTCGCGAGAGACGGGGCTGTCGGGTGACGAGTTGCACCGATTCGCCGACACCATCGCCCGGGGCGAGCGCGTGTCGTTCTGGTGGACGATGGGCGTCAATCAGAGCCACGAGGGTGTTCGGGTCGCCCAAGCCGTGATCGCGCTGGCGCTGATGACCGGCAACATCGGCCGTCCCGGGACGGGCGCCAACTCGATTACGGGCCAGTGCAATGCGATGGGGTCGCGCCTGTTCTCCAACACCACCAACCTCCTGGGCGGTCACGCCTTCGACAGTGAGCAGGACCGCGAGAAGGTGGCGACGATCCTCGGCATCGACCAGGCCCGGATACCCGATCGGCCCAGCGACGCCTATGACCAGATCATCGAAGGGATCGTGCGCGGGTCGATTCGCGGGCTGTGGGTGATCGCCACCAACAGCGCCCACTCGTGGATCAACCAGGACCACCTCCACGACGTCCTCGATCGACTCGAGTTCCTCGTGGTGCAGGACCTCTACGGCACGACCGAGACCGCCCAGCGCGCCGATCTCGTGCTGCCGGCGGCGGGATGGGGGGAGAAGGAGGGGACGTTCATCAATTCCGAACGGCGCATCGGCGTCGTGCGCCAGGTGTCGTCGGCGCCCGGCGAGGCGCTCGCCGACTTCTGGATCTTCAAGCTCATCGCCGAGGCGTGGGGGTGCGGCGACATGTTCGAGGCATGGGAGTCACCCGAGGCCGCCTTTGGGATTCTCACGCGACTCTCACACGGACAGCCGTGCGACTTCTCCGGGGTCACCGACTACCAGATGATCGACGCCCTCGGTGGAGTGCAGTGGCCCCTTGTCGAGAAGCCGGGTTCGCCGGGCGAGATGCGCCACGCCGAGCGGAGGCTCTTTGCGGACGGAAGGTTCTTCACGCCCGACGGCCGGGCGCGGTTCGTGTGTGAGGAACCACGACGGCCGACGGAGGCGACGAGCCGGCGTTACCCGTTCGTGCT
>DATDOY010000083.1:0-35868 GCA_035293045.1 Acidimicrobiia bacterium | reverse complement strand
CCGAGGTAAATCCGACCTACTCCGCCGACCTCGCAGAGGTACGCGCCGCGCTCGGCGACGATGCGTTCGAGCGGGCCTGGGCGGCGGGGGCGCGGATGTCGCTCGATCAGGCCGTCGCAGCCGCCGTCGGTTGCTTCACTCCCCCGGCCACCCGCCTCGACATCCGCCGGCCCTCGATCAGGCCGGCGGACCCTTCCGCGTCTGTGGCGCGTTAGCGGGGTATGTCCCCGCTAACGCGCCACAGACGCGAAGAACTCGGCGTCGAGGCGGCCCAGCTCGGTGGCCGGCGGGGCCCCCTCCCACCATTCCTTGCCGATCGCCCGCCAGCAGTTGCGCGCGCCGAGGCCGGCGAAGATCGAGTTCAGCCCGAGGTTGATCCGCGTGAGGAACACGAAATCCTTGGGAAGGTTGAAGCGCTTCCCGATCTCGTACCACTCGCTGGTCGGGTCGAAGTTGGCCTTGGCGGCCGCCTCGGCGAACTCGGCCGTGTACTCGAACTCGTCCGAGAGGATCGGCTGATCCCAGGTCTGCCACCACTCCACGAGGCGCTCGGGCGGCGTCGGGTCGTTGGCCTTCAAAAACCCGAACTCGACGAGGTGGCGGCGCATCGTCGCGCCGTCGTTGTCCCACTCGGCGTGGAGCATCGCCCGTTGCTTGGCCATGTGCTCCTCGGTGAAGTGTTTGATGCATCCGTAGTCGAGGAACGTCACGGTGCCGTCGTCGTGGAACAGGTAGTTGCCGGGGTGGGGATCGCCGTTGAACATGTGCCAGCGGTTGATCGTGCCGAACACGTACCGGAACACCACCTCGGCCCAGCGCTGCTTGAGGTCCGGTGACGCCTCGACCGCGCGCGCCCAGCGATGGCCTCCCGATCGCTCCATGGTGAGCACCCTCCTGGTGGAGTGCTCGGGATACACCTCGGGGATATGGATGAATGGGTGGCCGCGGTAGAGGTCGAGGAAGGCGAGCTGGTTCTTGATCTCGGCGGAGTAGTCGAGCTCTTCGCCGATGCGCTCGCGCATCTCGTCGATCACCGGCCCCGGCTCGAGGTTCGGATAGATGGCGCGCATCATGGTGGCGAGCATGTCGGCGTTGTCGAGGTCGCTCTTGATGGCGTCAGCGACGCCCGGATACTGGACTTTGACGACGACGTCCTCTCCGGTCTTGAGGCGCGCCGCATGCACCTGGCCGATCGACGCCGCGGCGAGAGGCGAGGGACTCCACTCGTCGAAGAGCCGCTCGGGCGGCGCGCCGAACTCCGCCTCGAGGGTCTCGGCGACGAGCTCGGGTGCCATCGGCGGAGCGTCGGCCTGCAGCGAGGCCAGCGCCATCCGGTACGGCTCGGGCAGCCCGGTGTCGATGAACGACATCATCTGGCCGATCTTCATGAGGGCGCCCTTCATCTCCCCCATGACGCCCATGACCTGCTCGGCCGTTCGGAGGTGGAACTCCTCTTCGAGGACGGCCCGCTGATCCTCGTCCTTGCCGACCGACTTGGCCTTGGTGACGGCGAGGTTGGCCGCGGTGCGCGTCGATACCTTGGCGAGACGCGCCGTCCGCTCCACGCGACCGGAGGGAAGCCCCGAGCCGTTGCTCCGAGCGCGACCGCCGTTTTTCGACGCGTCGGGCGACCCCGCACGCCGGAGGGCGCGCCAGCCGGCGTAGGCGGCGGCCCCGATGGCGAGCGCCGTGACCACACGGCGTCCGCGGCGGCTCACGACGGGCGCTCGGCTACTGGCTGAGACGGTTGGCGAGGCTTTCGGCGCTCGCCCATCCGAAGGCGATGATCGCCGCCCCATCGGCGGGCTTCAGCTCGTCGAACACCTTGGACGCCACCTTGGGCAGGGTGCCGTTCAAGACCACGGCGTCGACGCTCGGCTCGCGCACCTTCTTGGGCGCCACGCAGAAACTCTGGTCGTCATAGCGGTCCTCGCAGCCGAAGCGCTTGGCGAGGCGGCGGCCCCAGGCCCGCTCCTCCCCCGACGGCTTGTGGTCGGGACGGGGCACGCGGTCAGCGAGGCCGTCGAGCAAGGTGTACGCCGAAGGCTGGGCGAACCGACCGCCGACGAGCACGTCCTCGTCGGGGAAGGTGATCGCCGCCCGGCGATGGAGTTCCTCGGCCATGCCGGCCAGGGTCTTTTTGGCGGGTCGGCCCGGGAGCGACGAGCCCAACCCCCAGAGAATGCAGGGCGTCCCGCCAATTCGCTCCAGGGAGCCGAACAGGAACCCCGCGAAGGCGTCGTCGTCCGACTGGGCGGTCACGACAAGGGGGAACGTCTCGACCTGGAAGTCGAGCTCGGCGTCTTCGATCCCGAGGTCGCTCTTGGTCAGGAGCTGCCCGAGCTCGTCGAGTTCGGGCGGCTTCAGGGTGTCCGAGTCACGCGAATCGATCCTCATGGGCAAGAGATTGTTGCCGATTTCCGCGTCCGAGAACAACGCGGGGCCGGTTGCACGACGCGATCGTTTCGGCTATGCGGCGTAGCGCCGCCCAAGAAACGGCGCTACGCCAGGATGCAGTCGGGCCCCAGGAGAACCCGGACTTCGCCGAGGATTCCCGAACCAGGGTCGACCCGGAAGCCGTCGCCGAAGCGGAGTTTGGTCGTGTTGCCGTTGTTTTGAAGGTGGACGATCACCGGCGACTCGCCGGGATGGCGTGAAAGCAGCTCCTTGAGCCCGTCGATGTTGGTGCCGGTCACCCACCCGACGGGAATGCGCAACACGACGGGTCGAACGGCGTCGTCCTGGGTGATCTCGGGACGCTGCACCTCGATGGCGATCAGCTTGGGCGTCTCTTCCCTCAGATCGAGCCGGGCCCGGACGCACACGATGGCGTCCTCTTCGAGGAGGTGCCCATACTCCAGCATCGTCTTGGGAAAGACCATGACCTCCACCGCGGCTTCGAGATCCTCGAGCATGAAGGTGGCCATGAGGTCGCCTCGCTTCGTGTAGCGCGACTTGTAGCCGGTGACGACGCCGCCGACGACCCGCATCTCGCCGTCGTGAAGTTCACGGAGTTCGGTGAGGGTGGAGTCGGTGTGGCGGGCCAGCGAACGCTGCGCGCCCATGAGCGGGTGATCGCTCACGTACAGGCCGAGCATCTCCTTTTCGAAGACGAGCCGCTGCGACTTGTCGAACTCGTCGTCAGGAATCACGACGGCTTCGTCGAAGGCGGGGGCGAGGTCAGGAGAGGACTCGGCCCCCACGTCGAAGAGATTCATGACGCCGGCATCGCGCTCGCGCCGGCGCGAGAGCGCTTGGTCGACGATCTGTTCGAACACCAGCAGGAGCCCGCGGCGTGCGTGACCAAGCGAGTCGAACGCCCCCGCCTTGATCAGCGATTCGAGGGCGCGCTTGTTGAGCACGCTCGGATCGACGCGGTCGCAGAAGTCGTGGAAATCGGTGAACGGCCCGTTGGCCTCCCGCTCGGTGACCACGAGAGCAACGAGGCCCTCGCCGACGTTGCGGACCGCCGAGAGTCCAAAGGTGATCACGCGCCGGCCCGACTCCTCGTAGACCGCAAAGTCGCTCTCGGACCGGTTGACGTCGGGCACCAGCACCGGGATGCCGTTGCTTCGACACTCGTTGAGGTACACCGCGGACCTGTCCTTGTCGCCTTTCACGGAGGTCAACAGGGCGGCGAGGTACTCAACCGGGTAGCGCGCCTTCAAGAACGCCGTTTGGTACGCAACGAGTCCGTACCCGAAGGCGTGCGCCTTCGGAAACGCGTAATCGGCGAACGGCTCGATGATGTCGAACAGGCGCTCACCGATCGCCCTGCCATATCCGGTGCGCTCGCACCCGGCGACGAAGTGGTCACGCTCCTTGGCAATGAGGTCGCGCTTCTTCTTCGCGCACGCCTTCCGAAGGTTGTCGGCCTCCTCGAGCGAGTACCCGGCGAGCTTCTGCGCGACCCGCATCAGCTTCTCTTGGTAGATCATCAGGCCGTACGTGTCGCCGAGGACGTCCTCGAGGTCAGGGTGGTCGTACTCCACGGGCTTGCGACCGTTCTTGCGGTCGGCGTAGTCGGTGTGCATGTTGGCGGCCATCGGCCCGGGGCGGTACAGCGCGACGAGGGCGCAGATGTCCTCGAACGACGTGGGGGCGAGCGAGCGCATGAGCGCCCGCATCGGCCCACCCTCGAGCTGGAACACCCCGATCGACTCGCCCCGCCGGAGCATCTCGAAGGTGGCCTCGTCGTCGAGAGGCACGGCGTCGATGTCGACCCGCTCCCCCGAGGACGACTGGATGAGCTCGAGCGCCCGCTCGATCACCGACAGGTTGCGCAGCCCGAGGAAGTCCATCTTGAGGAGCCCGAGGTCTTCAACGCCGTGCATCTCGTACTGCGTGACGACCGGCGCATCCGACAGGTCCCCGCCGGGCTCCGGCTTTCGCTGCACCGGAAGGTATTCCGTCAAAGGGTCGCGGGTGATGACGACGGCCGCGGCGTGGATGCCGTCCTGGCGCCGGAGGCCCTCGAGGCCCTTGGCGACGTCGATCACGGCTTTGGCGTCGGGATCCTCGTGGTACATCTGCCGCAGCTGGTCGGCCATCTTGTAGCCGTCCTCGAAACCGGGGAGTTTTTCGAGGCACGCCCGAAGCGGCGTGTCGCGGCCCATGATGAGCGGGGGCATCGCCTTGGCGATCTTGTCACCCACGCTGTACTGGAAGCCGAGCACGCGCGACGCGTCCCGCACCGCCGCTCGCGCCTTGATCGTCGAGAACGTCACGATCTGCGCCACGCGGTCTTCGCCGTAGCGCTCGGCGGCGTAGCGAATCATCTCGCCGCGGTAGCGCTCGTCGAAGTCCATGTCGATGTCGGGCATGGCCTTGCGGCCCGGGTTGAGGAAGCGCTCGAAGAGCAGGTCGTAGCGGATGGGGTCGAGGTCGGTGATCCGGAGGCAATACGCGACACAACTTCCCGCCGCCGAGCCCCGGCCGGGGCCGACACGGATGCCGCGCTCTTTTGCGTAGCGGATGAGGTCCCAGACGACGAGGAAGTAGCCCGGGAACCCCATGTCGCGGATCACGCCCAACTCGAAGTCGATGCGCTCGGTGACCTCGACCGGCAAGGATTCGCCGTACCGCCGGCGCGCGCCCTCGTAGGTGATCTCGCGGAGGTAGGAGTTCTCGTCGTGTCCGTCGGGGACTTCGAAGTAGGGCAGCACCGGATTCCCGAACTCGATCTCAACGCTCGCGCGCTCGGCGACAAGGAGCGTGTTGTCGCACGCTTCGGGGTGATCGCTGAACAGATCCCGCATCGCGGCCGCAGGCTTGAGCCAGAACTGGTCGCCGTCGAACTTGAAACGTTTCGGATCGGCTCGGAGCGCACCGGTCTGCACGCACAACAGCGCGTCGTGGGCCTCGGAGTCCTCCTGGTGGACGTAGTGGAGGTCGTTGGTGGCGAGCAGCGGCGCGTTGAGCTTGGCGGCGATCTCCACGAGATGTGGGTTCACGCGGAGCTGGTCGGCGATCCCGTGGTCCTGGATCTCGATGAAAAAGTTGTCGCGCCCAAGGATGTCCTGATAGCGGCCCGCCGCGGCGAGGGCGGCGTTGAAGTCGCCGGCGAGCAGTTCCTGGCACACGAGGCCGCCGAGGCAACCGCTGGTGGCGATCAGGCCTTCGTGAAAGGTCTCGAGCAGCTCCCAGTCGACGCGGGGCTTGTAGTGGAACCCCTCGAGATAGGCGCGAGACGAGATCTGGATGAGATTCTTGTAACCCTGGGTCGTCTCGGCGAGCAGGAGCAGGTGGAATCGCCGGTTCTCGTCCTCGCGCGGTCGACGCTCCTGGCGGGGCCAGGTGACGAAGTAGGCCTCCATCCCGATGACGGGCTTGACCCCCGCGTCTCGGGCGGCCTTGTAGAAATCGAGGACGCCATACATGTTCCCGTGATCGGTGATGCCGATCGCCGGCTGGCCGTCGCGAACGGCCGCCTCCACCACGTCGTCGATTCGCGCCGCCCCATCGAGCATCGAATACTCGGTGTGGAGGTGGAGGTGAACGAACGAATCAGGCACGCCCGACCCTTCCTGACCAGTGTCTCGGCCTGTTCCCGAGCCCGTCCCTGGGCCCGTTCCGGGCTTTTCCCCAGCGTGGGTGACCCGTCCACAGGGGCTGTGCACCAACCTGTGGACGAATTACACGTCGGTAACTCTGACCATAGGCTGCCGACCGGGAGGCGTCAACGAATCGGAGCCGGGGGGAACACGCCGGGCCTCACCCCCGTCGCCGCGGGTCAGCGGGTGGAGGGCGCGCCGGCCCCGCCCGCCATCGCGCTGAGCGCATCCTGTGCAGCCGGGTGAGGAATCCCGGCGGACGGGATCTCGACGCGGCGACCCTCGCCAACGCGGTCGGCGCGCGCCTGAGGGAGTCGAATCACGAATCGGGCCCCGTGCGGCTCGAGCGCCTCGTGATGGATCGTCCCTCCCAGGGCGGCGATGACCCGCTGACTGATGGCGAGGCCGAGGCCCGACCCGTTTCCGTCGATCGTCCGAGCAAAGGGCTGAAAGACCAACGGGGCGACCCCGGGGTCGACGCCCGGGCCGTCGTCCGACACCGCGATCTCGACCATGGCGTCGGTGCGCCTCGCCGAGATCGTGACGTGCACTCCACCGTGGCGAAAGGCGTTCGTGAAGAGGTTGACGAACACCTGATCCAAGCGGCCGCGGTCGCCCAACACATTGGTCTGTACCGGGATCCGCGCCGCGATGCTGCACCCCTCGGGTACCGGCGTGGACTCAATCGCCGTCGCGACCGCCTCGCCGATGTCGACGGACTCCACCACCAGGCGCAGTCCACCTCGGTCCATCTGGGCGAGATCCATGAGCGCGTTCACCAACCGACAGGCGCGCGCGCCTTGACGCTCCATGGCGTCGAGGCAGTCGCCGACCTTCTCGTCGGTCATGGCGTCCCGTCGGCTCGCCAGCGTGGTCGCAAGGCCGGACAAGACGGTGAGGGGCGTCCTCAGCTCGTGGGCCGCGTTGGCGATGAACTCGCGCTCCCACGCGGCGGACGCGCAACGGTCCAGCGCCAGGTTCATGAAGTACCCGAGCCCGTCGAGGAGATCCATTTCGTCATGCCCGAAGTACGGCGCATACGGACTCGTGCGGAACACCATTTCCCCGCGTTCGAGCGGCGCTCGCACGACGGACTTGGCGTCATAGTCGCCGTCGTCGGCGACCGGGGCGTCCCCGTACGACGCAACCACGGCTCCGTCGGCGTCGACGAGCATCGCACCGTCGGCGCCGACGATCGCGGCCGCGTAGGGAAGGATGCGGTTCGCGACCTCCTCCGCCGAGGTCGCGCCGAGCAGTTCGGCGACGGCGAGGCGAAGGGCGGCCTGCTCCGGCCGCCTCCACCGCATCCGAAGGAACGCCGGCGGGGCCAGCGCCAAGACGAAGAGCGCAGCGGCGATGACGCTCGCCGACTGACTGACCAGCGTCACTCGCGAGCTCCCGGAAAGACCGAGGGTTCCGATCAGGATCGGCACGTTCATCCCGATCGACGCCGCCGAGAGGAGTCGCATGCGCCGACGCGCCGGCGTCGACCCGCTCGCGCCCGCACGCCACAGTCGAGTCGCCACATACGTAAAGGCGAAGACCCACTGGACGCCGACTGCGCACCGGTAGGCGACGAACATCACGCTGACGCGGCCGCCCGGGGTGGGAATCGACGGCAACACCGCCGTCCACGCGATGACAAAGCCTGTGAGACCTGTGGCGATCCGCCGCGCCCGAGCGCGGGGCCGGTCGAACGTGGACGCGAATCGAAAGAGCGTGTACGGCACCAGGAGAAGGCCGGCGATGAGGCCCTTCACAACCCATTCCGCCGGGAGGACTCCCGCCATCTGCGGAATCAGCCGCCCACCGATGCCGATCGCCGCCAGCAGTGTGAACGTCGCGGCCGCCCATCCGGCACCGCGAAGATGCGACCGCCGCCACTGCCACACTGTGACGACCGAGAGAACACTGAACTCCACCAACGACGCGTCGCGCAGACCGGAGATCCACCCGTCCACGAATTCCCCCTTGCTTGGCCTCGACCTTGTCGAAAGATCATTAACCCCCCGAGCCCAGAGAACTATGGTCCCGACGCGTCGTTTTCCTGTGACCTGATCGGACTAGTCGTGCTCTACTGCTCGGCGTGCGGCGCCCGCCTCGCCGCCGCTCCCCCCATCGTGTGCGACGCTTGTGGCGCCGCGCACTGGCGCAACGCCAAGCCCTGTGCAGGTGCCCTCGTCACGCGCGCCGACGGTCGCCTGCTCCTCGTCCGACGCGCCATCGATCCGTGGCGCGGGCGCTGGGACATTCCGGGAGGATTCTGTGAGGTCGACGAGCACCCAGAGGTCACTGCGGTCCGGGAGGTCCGCGAGGAGACGGGCTTCGACGTCGTGGTGACGGGCCTGGTGGGAATGTGGATCGACGCGTACCCACCCGCAGAGGTGACCCTCAACATCTACTTTCACGCCGCGGTGAGCGGTGGTGACGCGAAACCCGACAGTGCAGAGGTCGCCGAGTTGGCGTGGTTCGAGCCGCTTGCCTTGCCGGCGGCCGAGGAGATGGCCTTCCCCGAGCATGCGGGTCTCGTCCTCGCCGCATGGAGCGAGGCGCGAGATGCGCGAGAGACGCGCTAAGCGCGCCCCCGGTCGGCGAGCAGCGGCACCATCATCTCGTCAGGAGTGAGGCTTCCGTGGCCCGCCAGCATGCCCACCTCGCGCTGGTGGGTCGGGTCGATGAACGCCACCGGCTCTCGGGCGGCGAGGACCACATCCCCGATGCGACGGCGCACGGCCCGTGACGGCGCCGTGATCCCGAGCCATCCCTCATCGAAGAGCTGGTCCCGTGTGAGCACCCACGCGACGTCGTCGTAGTGCTCGCGCGCGCCGGCGAGCAGCTCGTCGAACGCGCCGCTGGCCGCATGCAGTGAGCGAAAGCGGCCGTCCCCTGCGTAGGTCGACACGAGGCCGGCGAGAGGGTCGAGCGACCGCCAGCCCTCGTGGCCGAAGTGGACCTGCCCGTGATCGGAAGTGACGACGAGCGCGGCTCGACGTGGGAGCTCGTGGACAAGCTGAGTGACGATGCGATCGGTGGCGCCGAGCTCCGCCTCGAAATATCGCCCGAGGAGTCCCTGCGTGTGCGCCACTTGGTCGATGCCGTCGTAATACGCGTACACGAGCGGCTCGCCGCGCTCGATCAGGACCCGGCAGTGCTCGATCAGGGTCGACGGCGTGCGCCAGCCGTGGATCGGCGAGCCGCGCATGTGCGCTCCCGTGAAACCGCCGTTGGTGAACTCCTGTCGGGTCACGACGGGAAGCCGGCGACCCGCGAAAGGCGGGTGGGGCTGCACGTCGACGGGCTCCGGGTTCACCCGCTGACCGGACAGCTTCCAGCGCAGCACGTTGAGGACCCCGGTGTCGATGCGCATTCGGTAGCCGACGACACCGTGTTGTGAGGGTGCCAGGCCCGTGGTGATCGACGTGAGGGCCGCCGCCGTCGTCGTGGGCGCCACGGTGGTGATGGCGCGTCCCTGCATGGATTTGAGCATGGGGACTTGGGCGGCGTGTTCCTCGAGGGCCGACCACCCGAGACCGTCGAGGACCAACAGGACGACGCCGTCTGCGTCTTCGACGAGCGCCGGCAGCCACGGCGGTGTGGTCACCGAGGGCTCACCACGCTCCAACAGCGCCCGGGCCACGTTGACCACGGATGCCCCCGCGTAGTCCGGACGAATCGGGTCCATGGCGATGAGGCTACGCCCTCGTCGTGCCTGCCGGGTTTCGGCGAGCCACGGGCCCGCAACACGCGGCCATGCCACCCCGCGTGCGACGATGGTGCCCGTGAAAGTGTCCACCCGAGGCGATTACGCCACCCGAGCCCTGCTCTCGATGGTGCTTCACAACAGCACCGGACCGACGTCGGTGAAGGAAATCGCCGAGCGAACCGGGCTTCCGCAGCCGTATCTCGAGCAGATCCTCCTCGCCGTGAAGGGCGCTGGCCTCGTGCGATCCAAGCGGGGTGTCGGCGGTGGGTACGTCCTTGCCCGGCCGGCGGTCGACATCACCCTCGCCGACATCATCGTCGCCGTCGATGGGCCGATCGCCCAGCGGCTCGACTCCTACGACCACCACGAGGGCCACTGCGTGGTCCAGGACGTCTGGGTCGAGGTCTCGGAGAAAATGCGAGGGCACCTCGACGACATCACCCTCGACGAGCTCGCCCGCAAGACCCAGCTGGGGATCCACCCCCACGCCCGCAGCACAGAAGCGGCGGGATCGGGGACCTGAGTCGGCGTCGGGGGTTCCCCCGGTGTCACGACGTGGTCACGGACGCTCGGGCGGTTGCCCCGCCAGCCGCGTCTCTTCCGGCCGCAGACCCCGCACCAGGGCGGGGTTGCTGACCTCGACCACGTCGACCAGGCGGACGCCCGGTGCTTTCGACAACGCCCGGAGCACCGACGCTCGCTCGTGCACGACCGCGCCAAAGACCACCGGGGCGCCGCTCTCGAGGGCTTCGGCCGCGTGCAGGGACAGGTCGCGGTCGCGGGCGTACTGGCGTTCGAACTCGACGTCCTCGGTGGTGGCGAGCAGCTCGTCGAGCGCCTTTGCTTCGGCGGTCGCGTTCTTTGCCGTCGTCTCCCGCCACGTCTCGACGTCATCCGTACTCTGAGCCGTCGCGCCCGGCGCGGCCACGAGCCACCGGTCGGCGCTGACGTCCCCGAACAGATCCTCGGCCGCGTCATCGTCGTGGTACTCGGTCAGCGACACCACGGCAAACACGATCCCGTCGGCGTCCTCGAGCGCATCGCGCCGAGCGGCGATGTACTGCTCGATGTCGTCACCGAGGGCGGGGCCCGTGTGCGGCAGGTCCGGTCCGGCGGTGTCGGGCGCGGCCTTCCACACGACGAGCCCCCCGGCGACGAAGATCAAGAGTGCGATCAGAAAGCGCCGGACGACCGGATCGTTCACGAGGATCCGCCTCCGGTCGCCCGAAGGACGGCGAGACACGCGTCGAGGTCGGGTGGGAGCGACTCCTCCACCACGATGCGCTCACCGGTGACCGGGTGGTCGAACGCGAGATGCCAGGCATGGAGGAATGGACGGTCGATAGCGATCCCCGAACGTTCGCGCCCGTACACGGGATCGCCGACGACGGCGTGACCGATGGCTGCGAGATGCACGCGAATCTGGTGCGTCCGGCCCGTCTCGAGTTCCACGCGGGTGAACGCGGCCTCGGGGTCGCGAAAGATCTCGAGCACTTCGTACTGCGTGCGGGCTTCGCGCCCGCGCGGCGTCACCGCCATTCGCGTGGGCCGGCGCATCGAGCGCCCAATGGGTGCGTCGACGACGCCCCGCCGCGGTTCGGGGTGACCCCACACGAGCGCAAGGTAACGCCGCTCCACCCGTCGTTGGGCGAGGGCGGCCACGAGGCCGTCGTAAGCGGCCTGGCTCAGCGCGACCGCGAGGAGTCCGCTCGTGTCGCGGTCGAGGCGATGGACGATGCCGGGACGCATCGGATCGCCGACGTCGGCGACGGCCGGCCACCGGTGCAGGACCCCATGGACGAGGGTCTCCCGCTCGCCGCCCGCGCCGGGATGCACGACCATTCCGGCCGGCTTGGCGATCACCACGAGATCGGCATCTTCGTGGCGAACCTCGAGGTCGATGGCTTCCCCCCGGGGAGGTTCGGGGGCCTCGGGACGACCGTCGAGCGAGATGGTCTCGCCTTCGTGGAGGCGGCGACTCTTGGCGACGACCTCGCCGTCGACGCGGATCGCGCCCCGCACAATGAGGTCCTGCACGTCGGCGCGCGAGTACCCGGTGATCAACGCAACCGCGCGGTCGAGGCGTTCGCCTTCGAGCGATCGCGGCACCGGGAACTCCTCAGCCTCGGTGGCGCCCGGCTCTCCCCCCGCACTCATGACGGGGGTGTCAACGACGCATCACCGTGCCGCGTGTCGCGCCAACCCCGGAGCAGGAGAATCACAGCACCGACGGCGATGGCGGAGTCGGCAACGTTGAACGTGGGCCAGGCACCCACACGAACGAAGTCGACGACGGCCCCCTTCAGGAACCCGGGCGCGCGAAACAGTCGATCGGCCAAGTTGCCGAACGCCCCGCCGAGCACGACGGCCAGCGCGGTGGCAAGCCACACGTCGGACTCGGCCCGACCCATTCGGATGAGCACGACAACGAGCACCGTCGCGAGGACGGCAAGAGCGGGCGTCCACCCCGTGAACAGGCTGAAGGCGCTCCCCGAATTGCGCGTGAGCCGGAACTGGACCGACGAACCGATGAGGTCGATCGGACCGTCGTCGAGCGCCCGCACCGCCCACGTCTTGGTCGCTTGGTCGAGGCCGGCGACCCCGACGGCGATGGCGACGAGGCGGAGCGTCCTCGTTACCGACGCCGTTCCTGTCGGGACTTGCACTCGATGCACAAGGCGGCCTGGGGCACAGCCTCGAGGCGCGCCACCGGGATGCGGCTGCCGCACCGGATACAGACGCCGTAGGTCCCCGCCTTGATGCGCTCGATCGCCTGGTCGATCTCCTCGACCGCTTGACGGGCCGATGCGGAAAGGGCGAGGTCGCGTTCGCGCTCGACGTTGATGGTGTCGCCCTCGCCGTCCTCCTCGTCGAACTTCGTGTCTCCCGGCTCCCGATCGGCCATCAGCGCCTCGGCTTCAGCAGCGAGGTCCTCGGCCTGGCGCGTGTAGGTCTCGCGCTCCTCTTCGAGGCGTTGGGTGAGACGTTCGAGCGTCTTGCCGGTGATGCCGGACGTGGCGGGCTTCTTGGGGGCGGGCTTTGTCGGCGCCGGGGTTTGGCTCGGAGTCGTTGTCACGAGGGCTTTCGTCGGGGGCGAACTCTTCTTGTCGGATGGCTTCGCCGGGGCCTTCGCCGGCTTCGTCGACGGCTTGGTCGCCACGGGCTTCTTGGACGCGGCCTTGGCGGGCGCAGCCTTGGCCGCCTTTCCCTTGGCGGGTTGCTTGGCGCCCTTGCCAGCCGACCCCTTCGCGCCCCGCGTCGCGGACGCGTCGGCGGCCTTGCCCTTTGCCTTGGCAGGCGCCTTGGCAGGCACCTTGGTGGGAGCCTTGGCGGATTTTCCGGCCTTCGCGGCCTTGCTCGGGGGCATGTCGATCCTTTTGTCCGATTCCCCGAGATCAAGGACGAGCCGGGGGGTCGAAGGGCGCCTGATGGTAGCAGCGGCCGCGTTGAGCCCCGGTGCAGGTGGCGCCGGATCTCGCCGGCCCCGCGTCGTCGAGCCCGACCCCGGTCCGTCCCGCTGGATGCCGGCGCTAGTTCGGCCGGGGCTTTTCGCTCGGTTCGATCAAGAGGCGGAGTCGACGCTCGAAGTCCTCGAGGTCGATCTTGGCCAGGCTGAACCGCTTCGATCGCGAGGTCTCGCCCGACACCAGCGCCACCGCGCTCTCCTTGAGACCGAACGCGTCGGCCAGCAGGACGCGGGCGGCCTCGTTGGCCCTCCCCCCGACGGGCGGCGCCGCCACGCGGAGTTTCAACGCGTCACCGTGCCGGCCGACCACGGCGCTCTTTCCCGCGCCGGGAGCGACGTGCACGTGCAACGTCACCGTCGGCGCTTTCGCACTCTTTCCGGACGCTTTCGTGCCCGGCTGGTCCGCGATCTCGTAAAGGGGGGAGAAATCCACACAGGTAGTGTACGAAGTCGTGCAGCCAGTCTCCGGAGAGTTCGACCTTCCCGCCCTCGAAGAACGCATCCTGGCCCTCTGGCGCGACCGCGACATCTTCCGCGCCAGCCTCGAACAGCGAGAGGGCGCACCCGAGTGGGTGTTCTATGAGGGCCCTCCAACCGCCAACGGGCGGCCCGGCCTCCACCACGTGTGGGCGCGCACGTTCAAGGACCTTTTCCCCCGGTTCCAGACCATGCGCGGGCACTACGTGGCCCGCAAGGGAGGCTGGGACTGCCACGGCCTCCCCGTCGAGGTCGAGGTCGAAAAGGAACTCGGGCTGTCGTCGAAAGTCGACATCGAGGAGTTCGGCATCGAAGAGTTCAACCGCCGGTGCCGCGAGTCGGTGCAGCGCTACGTCGAAGACTGGGGCGCCCTGACCAGCCGGATCGGCATGTGGCTCGACACCGCCAACGCCTACTGGACCCTCACGAACGAATACATCGAGAGCACCTGGTGGCAGCTCAAGCAGATCTCCGACGCCGGGCTTCTCTACGAGGACTTCAAGGTCGTCCCGTACTGCGCCCGCTGCGGGACGGCGCTGTCGACCCACGAGCTCGGCCAGCCCGGCGTCTACCGGGACGTCACCGAGCCGTCGGTCTACGTGCGGTTCCCTGCTCGCGATCGCGACTGGGATCTGCTCGTGTGGACGACCACGCCGTGGACGCTGATCTCCAACGTCGCCGCCGCCGTGAGCGAGGCCGTCCGCTATGTACGGGTGCAGGTGCCGGGCAAACGCGACGTCGTGATGGCCGCCGAACGCGTCGACGCCGTCTACGGCCCCGGCGCCGCTGTCACGGTGTCCGCCGACGTCCGAATCGGCGACCTCCTCGATGTGCACTACGACCCGCCCTTCACCGCCGCAACGGGCGGCGTCGAGGTCGCCGACGTGGGCCGGCCGCATCGGGTGGTTGCGGCCGACTTCGTCACCACGGAGGACGGGACCGGCATCGTGCACCTCGCCCCCGCCTTCGGCGAGGTCGACCGCGAGGTGGGCGATCGCGAAGGCCTTCCGGTCGTCAACCCGGTGAACGCGGAAGGCCAGTTCGACGGCGGAGCCTTCACCGGTCGATTCGTCAAGGACGCCGATCCGCTCATCATCGCCGACCTCGAGGCGCGCGGCGTTCTCGAACTCGTCGAGGACTACACGCACTCCTATCCCCACTGCTGGCGATGCGATCGCCCGCTCATCTACTGGGCGAAGCCGTCCTGGTTCATCCGCACGACCGAGCGGCGGGCCGCGCTCGTCGAACAGAACGACTCGATCGGTTGGCATCCGGAGCACATCCGTCACGGTCGCTTCGGCAAGTGGCTCGACAACAACGTCGATTGGGCGCTCTCGCGCGATCGCTATTGGGGAACGCCGCTCCCCGTGTGGCGGTGCGGCGACGGCCACGACACGTGCATCGGTTCGGTGGCGGAACTCAGCGAGCTGTCCGGTGAGGACCAATCGACCCTCGATCTCCACCGCCCGTACGTCGATCGCGTGGTCATCACGTGCCCCGCATCGGGGTCGTCGGGTGCCTGCGGCAAACGCGCCCACCGCGTGCTGCCGGTCCTCGACGCGTGGTTCGACTCGGGCGCGATGCCGGCGTCCCAGTTCCACGCGCCGTTCGAGAACCAGGACGTGTTCGACCGCCGCTTTCCCGCCGACTTCATCTGCGAAGCCATCGACCAGACCCGCGGGTGGTTCTACTCCCTCCTGGCCGTCAACACGCTGGTCTTCGGGTCCACGCCCTACAAGAACGTCGTCTGCCTGGCGCACATCGTCGACAAGGACGGCCAGAAGATGTCGAAGTCACGCGGCAACACCATCGAACCGTGGGACATCTTCCGCACGAAGGGGGCCGACGCCCTCCGCTGGTATTTCTTCTCGTCGGGGTCGCCCTGGACGAACCGCCGCGTCTACGAGGAGGGGATCGATGATTCGATCCGCAAGTTCCTCCTGACCCTGTGGAACACCTACAAATTCCTCACCACCTACGCGACCCTCGACGGATGGGAGCCGGGCGACGCCGCACCCGGCGGCGAGCACGTGCTCGATCGATGGGCGCTATCGCGCCTCGCCACGACCACGGCGGGCGTCACCGAGGCCCTCGAGGAGTTCGACACGCTGCGCGCCGCGCAGCTCCTCGAGGCGTTTGTCGACGATCTCTCGAACTGGTACGTGCGGCTGTCGAGGGCGCGGTTTTGGGGAGCCAAGGGAGCCGGCGACCCCGCCGCCCACGCCACGCTGCACCATTGCCTCCTCACCGTCACCAAACTCCTGGCGCCGTTTTGCCCGTTCGTGGCCGACGAGATCTACGGCAACCTCGCCGAAGGCACCTCCGGCGCTCGAGCCTCCGTCCACCTCGAAGACTGGCCCGCTGTCGACGTCGGACCGCTCGACGTCGGCCTCGAGGACGAGATGGCGTTGGCGCGTCAGCTCGTCCAACTCGGGAGGGCGGCCCGTACCGACGCCAAAATGCGCGTCCGCCAGCCGCTCCGCCGGGCGTTGCTGTTGGTCCCGGCCGGCGGCCTCTCGCCCGATATCCAGGACCTCGTCGCGGCCGAGCTCAACGTCAAGACCCTGGAGGCGGTCAGCTCCCTCGACGACCTGGTCCGCTACTCGGTGGTTCCCAACTTCCGAGAGCTCGGCCCGCGCCTCGGCGCAACCCTGCCCGCCGTGAAGTCGGTGCTCGCCTCGCTCGACGGTGCGGCGGTGCAACGCGCCCTCGACACCGACGGCGTGTACGCGATCGACGTCGACGGTGTGCGCATCGAATTGCAGCCCACCGACGTCGAGATCCGGGCGCAAGAGCATGAGGAGTTCGCCCTGGCGCAAGAGGGAGCCGTGGCCGTCGCCCTCGACCTCGCCCTCGACGACGACCTCCGGCTCGAGGGCCTCGCTCGCGAGGTGGTGCGAGCCCTCAACGACCATCGCAAGGCGATCGGCCTCGACATCGCCGACCGCATTCGTGTGACGGTCGACGCCGAGGGAGACGTGCGTCGCGCGCTCGAGCGCCATGGCGCGTGGATCGCCGGCGAGGTGCTCGCGGTGGCTTGGACGACGGGGACCGCCCCCGCCGACGGATCGACGACCGAGATCGACATCGACGGCGTTGGTTTGCGCGCAACCGTGGAGCGCGACGCTCCCGCGAAGTAACGCTCCGTCGAAGGTGAGCGACGCGGCGTCGGCCGCCTCGCTCGGTCAGCGGCCCTTGGTCGGTGCCTTCTTGGCCGCCGTCTTCTTGGCCGGAGTCTTCTTGGCCGCCGCCTTCTTGGCGCTCGACGGTGCCGCCGTCTTCTTGGCCGCACTCGCCTTCGCGGGAGCCTTCTTGGCGGGAGCCTTCTTCGCAGGCGTCTTCCGGGCGGGAGCCTTCACCGTGGCCTTGACCGGGGCGGGCGGCACGAACTCTTCGCCGAGGAGCTCGTCGATCTTGGCCAGGATGCTCGCTCGGGCTCGACCCGCCGCCTCACGCTCGCGGACGACGTCGAGCTCGTCGTCGTCGAGTTCGGGGAGCAGGGGCACGATCTCGCCCACCTTGAGGTCGTCGTAGTCGGCGATCGGGAACACGTCGTCGATGTCGCCGTCTGGCGCGGGCTCGTCGTCCAGGTCGGCGTCACTCTCGGCGAGCAGCTCGTCGATCCGTCCGAGAATGGTCGCTCGGGCACGGCCCGACTCTTCACGCTCGCGGACGACGTCGAGCTCGTCGTCGTCGAGTTCGGGGAGGAGGGGCACGATCTCGCCCACCTTGAGGTCGTCGTAGTCGGCGATCGGGAACCCGTCGTCGCGGTCCTCGTACTCCTCCGCGTCCTCGTCGTCATCCTCGTCGCGGGACGCGGGCGAGCGCTCGCGCAGCGAAGGTGCGGCCTCCGACCCTTCGGCGCGGGGCCGGTCGCGCATCACGGTCAAGATGAGGAACACCCCCGCACAGAAACTCGAAGCGATCGAGATGATCACGAGGGGAAGCCCCGAACTGAGCAATCCGATTACGAGCGTGATCGCGGCCACGATCACCAGCGCCAGACTCACGTAGAAGAACACGTGGAAACTCTCTCTTTCGGCAGGTCAGGGGCCAGGGGGCCAGGACGCGGAGCATCCTAGCCACGCGCGGGAATCAGCTACGGCGTCGTGGGTCGTCCTGGTCGAAGAACCCGGTCCCGTGCACGGCGAACTCGCCCGCACCCGGCTCCGGAGGGGCGGGCGGCTCGACCGATTCGGGCTCGTCGAGGGGGCTCGAAGGCGCGGCTTCGGCGGCGGCCTCGGGCCGGATTCCAGGATCGGACAGTTCGTCGCGGGGGCCAAGGGGCGTTTCGTCGGCCACCGCCTGTCGAAGATCACGGAAGAACTCGTCGGTGGGCGGCTCGGGATCGAGATCGTCGTCGCGCATCCGCCAGCGTCGCCGGCGGGCCGGGAGAAGGTCGCCGGGCGTCTCCTCGAGCGACACTTCGTCCCACGTCGAGGGCGAGGCCTCTGCCGCCGTGAGCTCCTGCGCGTCGTCGTAGGCGTCGTCGGAAGGGTCGTCATAGGGACCGACAGCGAGACCCTCGTCGGTGATGTCGTCGCCCGGTGGCACCGAGCCGGCTTCGCCCCCACTCCCCTCCTCCGCCGACGCCAAGTCGACGTGCACCGACGGACTCGGAGGTGGCGCCAGTACCGGTGCACCGTCGGCTGGCTCGGGTGAGGCGGTCACGGGCGTCGCTGGTTCCCAGTACGGGCGCTCGTCGATGCGCGCGATCTCGGCGTCGAGAAACTCCTTGAGGCGCCGACGTTGGTCGCGTGCGGTGTGCTCGAGCGCTTCGACGTCGGCGAGCAGGACGTCTCGCTGCGAGATGAGGGCGTGGATCTCGTTCTCGACCCGCTGGCGCTCGGCGATGGCGATGCGGCGGGCCTCCTCCTCGGCGCCGGACACGATCGAATGGGCGTGGGCCTCGGACTCGGACAGCACCCGGCGGGCGCGCTCTTGCGCCTCGGCCACAGCCGCGTCCGCGGTGCGTTGGGCGAGCAGCAGCGTTCGCCGAAGCATCTCGTCGGCCTCACGACCCAGCCCGGCCTCGTTCTCGGCTTCCGCGAGCCGATCCGAGAGCCGCTGGACCTGCCCGGAGAGGCGCTCGATCGTTCCGGCCACGCGGTCGAGGAGTTGGTCGACGTCGTCCTGGCGGTACCCACGCCAGGCTTCGCGCAGCTCGATCGATCGCAGGTCGCTGGGCGTGACATCCATGCGTCGGATCGTAAACCGGCGGTCGCGTAGGCGGGTGGACCCCGGCGCCGGTACCGCCGAACGCGCGGGCGCTAGCCGCAGAGCGCCGCGCGCAGGATCTGAATCCCGACGAACACAACGATGGGCGAGAGGTCGAACGCCACGCCCCCTCCGCCCACCGGCGGGATCAGCCCGCGCACCGGCGCGAGCACCGGTTCGGTGAGGTCGTACAGGAGGCGATGGATCGAGGAGAGCGGGCTCCCGGGCTGCATCGGGAACCACGACAGGAGAATGCGGGCGATCATCACCACGAAATACACCGTGAGGAACGCGCAGACGATGGCCACTGGGGTCGACGCGTCCTAGGCCGAGTAGAGGCCGCGCGCCTGGAGGCGCTTTTTCTCCTCGGCCGAGATCTCGACGTTGGCCGGGGTGAGCAGGAACACCTCGTCATGCACGCGCGTCATGGATCCTCCGAGGGCGTAGGTGAGCCCCGACGAGAAGTCGATGAGACGACGCTGCAATTCGCGGTCGAGGCCCTGGAGGTTCAGGATCACCGGCTGGGTGACCTTGAGCCGGTCGCCCACCTCCTGGGCGTCGTTGAATCCGGCCGGCTCCACGACGTGCACCTTGGCCGACGCCTGATTCATCGTGCGAACCACCGAGGGGCGTTGCGCCGGCGGCAGCGTGGCCGTGGAAAGTGCGGGCTCTTGGCGGGCCATCGTCCGCACGGGACTCGAAGGCTCCATCTGACGCTGGGGCGGCGGATCCGTCGGACCAGCCGGGGCGTACCCGCGCTGAGGCGGGGCCGGCTGCTCCTCGTAGCCGTACTCGTAGTCGTCGTAGAACTCTTCGTCGTCGACGAGGCCGAGATACACCATCGCCCGTCGCCACAGGGACGCCATCCTGTCTGCTGCCTCCCGTACCGTCGCCTACCTAGGTTTGCCCGATCCGGCGCCCTTCTCGGCGCCCGATCTGCGGCCCCATCTGCCACCCATCTGCCACATTGTCGTCCGCGCGGTCGTCCGCGCGGGCGACCGCACCGTGCCGGGCCGCCCGGGCTCAGCCAACGAGACTAGCGAGGTCGCGGTCCGAACAGCGCGCTCCCGAGGCGCACGACCGTGGCGCCTTCTTCGACGGCGACCTCGTAGTCGTCGGACATTCCCATCGAGAGCCCCTCGAGGCCCGCGTCGAGAGCGAGCTCGCGGAGCGCCACGAAGTGGGGACGGGGGTCGGCCGCGCGGGGCGGCACCGTCATCAGTCCCTCCACGGAGAGCCCGAGAGCCTGGAACGTCGACGCGAGTTCCGGAACGCTGCCCGGCGGACAGCCCCCCTTTTGTGGTTCGTCGCCGACGTTCACCTGGAGGTACACCCGCGCACCGGGCGCCCGGTGCGCGATCGCCTCCGCGACAACGAGGCGATCGACCGAGTGCCACACAGCGACGACGGGGGCCAGCCGGGCGATCTTGTTCCGCTGGATCTGGCCGAGAAAGTGCCACTCGGGCCCCGAGACACGTTCGGCCTTGTCGAGCAGATCCTGGGCGCGATTCTCGCCGATGCACTGCAGTCCGGCGTCGAGCGCAGCCTGCACCGTCGCCACGTCGAACTCCTTGGTGACGGCCACGATCCCCACCTCGCCGCCCGAGCGTCCCGACCGACGCCTCGCGGCCTCGATCCGTTCGCGCACCTCCGCGAGCCGTTGGGATAGTTCCGTCATGACGGAACGGCCACGAGCAGGCCCTGCCGACCCGTCGTTCCGTCGCGACGGTGGGAGAAGTAGTCCGGAGAACATGAGGTGCAGACGCCGATCTCGGTGATCCGCGGGACCCCGACCTCGGCGAGCGCCACCCGAACGGCGGCGGGGACGTCGAGCGCCGGCGCGCCGGAGGTCGTGGTCGCCCGGAGACCGGTGGCGCTCGACGGCAGGGCCGACTCAACCACCGCCAGGTCGTCCGGTCCGAACTCATAACAGCACGGGTGAATGCACGGACCCACGATTGCCTCGACGGGCTCCACGCCGAGGTCGCGCATCGTCCGCACCGCCGCGCCGATGACCCCCGCCACGAGTCCGCGCCAGCCCGCGTGCACGGCCGCCACCGCGCCCGTGCCGACGATGGCAAGCGGCGCGCAATCGGCGGTGAGCACGGCGCCGGCGAGGCCGGGCCGCGTGACCACCACCGCGTCAGCGTCGCACGCCGGCCCGTGGGCGCCGTCCACCGCGACCGCCGCGCCGTGGACCTGCCGCATCGGCACCCACGGCACGGGATCGGGAGTGAGGGCCCGGGTGGCCCGGGCTCGGTTCTCCTCGACGTCGGCCGCGTGGGACGCCGGCGCGTCGGCGGCGAGGGCGAGGTTCAAGGAATCGAACGGCGGGGTGGAAATTCCACCCCGCCGGTCTGTGAACAGCACTCGGTTCCCCAGGATGTCGGCGCGGTACCAACCCACGCCGTGAGGATTACTTGAGGAAGCTCGGAACGTCGAACTCGTCGGAGCCGAGTTCGAAGTCGTCGTCCTCGAGCTCGTCGCCGAGCCCGATGGTCGCCCGCTCGGTCCGGCCGCCGTCGAAGCGATCGAACCCGGCAGCGATGACCGTGACGCGAACTTCCTCGCCGAGGGCGTCGTCGATGACGGCGCCGAAGATGATGTTGGCGTCCGGGTGGGCGGCCTGGGCGATGATCTCGGCCGACTCGTTGACCTCGAACAAGCCGAGGTCGGATGGGCCCGAGATGTTGAGCAGGATGCCCCGGGCCCCCTCGATGCTCGCCTCGAGAAGCGCGCTCGAGATGGCCGCACGCGCCGCGTTGAGCGCCCTGCCGTCGCCCGACGCGTAGCCGATCCCCATGAGCGCCGAGCCGGCGTTGGTCATGATCATCTTCACGTCGGCGAAGTCGGTGTTGATCAACCCGGGGGTCGTGATGAGGTCGGTGATGCCCTGCACGCCCTGGAGCAGGATCTCGTCGCACATCTTGAACGCGTTGAGCATCGACGTCTTTTCGTCCGAGATCTGGACCAGGCGGTCGTTGGGGATCACGATCAACGTGTCGAGCTTGTCCTTCAGCGTCGAGATGCCCTGTTCGGCTTGGACGCCGCGCCGGCGGCCTTCGAATCCGAACGGGCGCGTGACGACGCCGATCGTCAGCGCGCCGAGGCTCTTGGCGATCTCGGCGACGATGGGCGCGCCACCGGTGCCGGTCCCGCCGCCCTCGCCCGCGGTGACAAAGACCATGTCGGCGCCCTTCAGCACCTCCTCGATCTCCTCGCGGTGCTCCTCGGCTGCGGCGCGACCCACTTCGGGATCCGACCCGGCGCCGAGGCCACGCGTGAGTTGGCGACCGATGTCGAGCTTCACGTCGGCGTCGCTCATGAGCAACGCCTGCGCGTCGGTGTTCACCGCGATGAACTCCACGCCTTTCAGCCCGGCGTCGATCATGCGGTTCACCGCGTTGCAGCCGCCACCGCCGATGCCGACGACCTTGATGACCGCGAGATAGTTCTGGGGTGCTCCCACCATCACAGGATCCTTTGCGTTTGGGAACCCGTCACTCCGGCGTCCCGGAGCAACGTCGAAAGGCAGATAAGGAAACCCTCAACATCTGATTGAGGGTTATGTCAACCTGCACTGTGGGGTGAGAGTAGCAAACTGAGGCCAGCGTGGTCAATGAGATCACAGGCTCGGCGTGCAGAAAAAACCGGCCCGCCGATGGCTCGGCGACGACATCAGCCGGGTGCCGTGGTCGACGGAGCGGGGGGCGCCGGAGGCGGCGAAGGAGCGGGAGGCGGCACGGTCGTCGGTGCGGCCTTCTCCTCGCGAACGCTCGGGACACTCGGGGCGCGCACGTCCACGAGATAGACGGCACGGTCGCCGAGGTGCTCGACCACCGCGAGGAGGGCCGACCACTTCTCCGCGAGGTCCGCGAAATCGCGGACGGTCCCGAGCCGCACCACTTCGGCGACATCCAAGCGGAGGACCCAGCCCGTCGTGGTCGGGTCGATGGCCAGCACGCGGCCCGCCAACGCATCGGGGACCGTGGCCGCGATCCGGAGGGCATCGGTGGCGTGTCGGGGCGCCCCCCGTTGGAGTTGGGCGCCGGGTTCGCCCACCCTCGCCTCGAACACCAGCTCCGGGAGGCCGCTCGGCGGGACGGTCCGGTGATCGAGGATGCGACCGCTCGCGTCGACCAGCGCGAGGCCCGCGTCGGGCTCGGCCCCACGGCGGATCCACGCGACGGGGTCGCGCTCATGGATCGTGACGCGGAGCGTTCCCGGCAACGACCGCTTGACGGTGGCCCGTTCCACCCACGGAAGCTTCTCGATCCGGCGCGCGACCGCGCCTCGGTCGATGAACAGGAGGGGCTCGCCGACTTCGAGGGCCGCCGCCTCTCGAACCACCTCCGCCGCCGTGTGCGCGCCCGGCGTCACCGCGACGGTCTCGAGGTCGAGGAACGACGACTGGGCCAGGAGCCACCCGAGCCCGCCGACCGAGAAGGCGATCAGCACCGCGAAGGTGAGCCGCGCCCGCCGTCTCCGGCGGCGGCGGAGCTCCGCTTGGGCCTTGGACCCCTCCATCTCAGCGCGCGATCACGATCAGGCGAACCCGACCAACGTCAGCTCGGGCTCGAGCCGGATCCCGGTCGACGCTTCGACGCGGGCCTGGACGTAGGAGACAAGGCCGGCCACGTCGGCGGCCGAGGCGCCCGCGTCGGCCTGAAAGAAGTTGGCGTGCTTCTCGGAGACGATGGCGCCCCCGACCCGGTGACCCTTCAGCCCGCACGCTTCGATCAGGCGCCCCGCCGAGTCGCCGGGTGGATTGGTGAACACCGAACCCGCGTTGGCACCGCCGGGTTGGTGGTCGCGCCGCCAACGGACGATCTCGTCGATCCGATCGCCGCACGTCCTCGGGTCGTCCGGCGTGACGCGGAACGAAGCTCGCGTCACCACGTGGGTGGGGGTGAGGTTGGATTTCCGGTACGAGAAGCCGAGGTCCCCCGGTCCCCGCACCTCCTCGTGGGGGGCGGCCTCGGAGCCGAGATCGATGAGGGCGGCCGAGACGAGCACGTCGACCGTTTCCGACCCGTGACCTCCGGCGTTCATCCGAACCGCGCCGCCCACGGAGCCAGGGATCCCGACGTAGAACTCAACGCCGGCCCGCCCCGCCGCCGCGCACCGCCGTGCGAGCACCGGCAGCGCCACTCCCCCGCCGGCCTCGACCTGGTCGTCGCCCACGACGACGGATTCGAAGGCGCCCGCGAGGTGGACGGCGAGCCCCGCGAAGCCGTCATCGTGCACGAGCAGGTTGGACCCGTTGCCCACAACCAAGATGGGAGCGGGGCATTCCCAGAGCGCGACCGACACGGCGAGGAGCTCGGCGTCGTCGACCAGTTCGACAAACAGCGCCGCGGGGCCACCGAGGCGGTAGGTGCTGTAGGCCGACAACGGCACGTCCCGCGACACAGGGCGTCCGAGGCTGGAGGCCAGACGCGCGGCCAGGTCGTCGAGCGTCATCGGCTCCGCGGTGGCGCCCACGCGTCGAACAGCGTGGTGACGTCTCCCGCCCCCAGCGTCAACACGACGTCCCCCTCACGAGCGAAGCCCGGCACGTGCCGGACCAGATCGTCGCGAGTCGGGAGATAGACGACGCGCTCGGCGCCGGCCTCGTCGAGCACGGCGTCGAGGACCAACTTGCCGGTGACCCCCGGACGGGGCGGCTCCCCGGCGGGGTAGATGTCGGTGAGCACGACCACGTCGGCGCCATGGAAGGCTCCTGCGAAGTCCTGCCAGAGGGTCGCCGTCCGGCTGAACCGATGGGGCTGGAACACGACGACGACGCGACGCCACGACCCCTCGCGCGCGGCCGCTACCGCGGCCCGAACCTCGGACGGGAGATGCGCATAGTCGTCGACGACCGTCCATCCGCCCACGTCGCCGCGGAACTCGAAACGACGCGCCACGCCCGCGAACGCCGCGAGCGCGGCGGCGACGGCGTCGAACGACACCCCGAGTTCGAGCGCCATGGCCGCGGCGCCCGCCGCGTTGAGAGCGTTGTGACGACCGGCGGCGTTCACCGTCAGGCGTCCGAGGCGTCCGTCGGGGCCCGCGAACTCGAAAGCTCCGCCGCGGTCGAGCGCGGTGAACTCGGAGAGCCGGTACGTCGCGTCCTCGGAGAAGCCGTATGTGACACTCGACAACGCGGCGGCCCCGGGGTCGTCGGCGCACACGACCACCGGCCCCGACGATTGCTCGACGAATCGCTCGAACGCCTCGACAAGCGGTTGGAAGCCGCCCCAATGCTCGAGGTGGTCGGGCTCGACGTTGGTCACGATGGCCGCCTCGTACACGAGGTCGATGAACGTCCCGTCGCTTTCGTCGGCTTCGACCACGAGCCAGTCGCCCTCGTCCCAGACCGCATTGCCGCTCACGTCGCGCACCTCGCCGCCGATCATGAACGACGGTCGCCAGCCCGCCTCACGCAAGATCAGGGCGAGCATGGACGACGTCGTGGTCTTCCCGTGCGTGCCGGAAACGACCGCCGTGCGGCGCATCGCCGTGAAGAGCCGGACCGCGTCAGCGCGGCGGAGCACCGGGATGCCCCGGCGCCGGGCCTCGACCACCTCGGGATTGTCGGCCGCGATGGCCGTCGAGACGATCACGGCGTCGGCGTCCGCCGGGAGGTTGTCGGCCCGGTGGCCGATGGCGACCGGGACGCCCAGGCGCTGAACGACGGCCGAATCGCTGAGATCCGACCCCGTGACGCGGTGACCCATGGCCCCGAGGACCGTGGCGATGGCGCTCATCGCGGAACCGCCGATGCCCACGACGTGGACGCGGCGGGGAGCGGCGAGGTCAAGCATGACGGTTCCGAGCCGCGTCCTCGACGAGATCGGCGAGCCGTCCCGCGGCGTCTGGCTGCGCGAGGGTCCGGGCGCCGGCGCCCATCGCCGCGAGGCGCTCGGGGTCACCGAGCAGGCCCTCGAGTTCCTCGCCGAGGCGGTCGGTCGTGCACTCGGCGTCTGCGATGACGACCGCCGCACCGACGTCGGCGAGCGCTTCCGCGTTTGCCGTCTGGTGGTCAGCCGGGGCGCCGGGCAACGGCACGAGCACCGCCGGGACCCCGGCGGCCGCGAGTTCGGCCACCGTGATGGCGCCCGCCCGGCACACGGCCACCGACGCCTGCGCGTACCACTCGTCCATGCGCTCTTCGTAGTCCACCAACGTGTACTCGAGGCGATCGGCCGGGCCTCGGAGAGCGGCCAGCGCTACCGTGCACGCGTCCACGTTCCGCACCCCCGCCACGTGGCGGATGCGAAGGTCGGCGCGGTCCCGCCACCGGAATGCGAGCCCGACGACGGCCGCGTTGATCGTCCGAGCCCCCAGGCTGCCCCCCGAGACGAGGACCAGGGGACGGGACGGGTCGGGTCGCCGCTCGATCTCGAACACCGCACCGCGTACGGGGTTCCCCACGATCACCGCGCCTCGAAGCGGCGTGCCTGCGAGCGCGACCGCCGCTCGCGCCCCGAGCCGAACCGCGATCCGGTTGGCGACTCCCGGGGCGAGGTTCTGCTCGTGCACCACGACCGGAATTCGGCGGAGGCGGGCGGCGACCACGCACGGAAGCGACGCGTAGCCGCCGACGCCGACCACCACCGAGGGACGGATGCGGCTGAGGATCCACCACGCGCGAACAAAGGCGACGACCGTCGCCGCCGCCGTTCCCAGGTTGGCGAACAGCGCCCGCGGCGTGGCGCGGCGCTGGAAGCCGCGGCCCGGCAGCAACTCGACGGGGAACCCGGCGGCCGGCACGGCCGTCGCTTCGAGCCCGCGGGCAGCCCCGACGTAGTGGATGGCGCCGCGCTCGTGGCCGCGGCGCACGAGTTCCTCGCCCAACGCCAGCGCGGGATAGACGTGCCCACCGGTGCCCCCGCCGGTGATCAGCACCTGGGGGGGGTTCAACGAGCGGAGGGGGCGGGCCGCGCCGCCCGCCTCGAGCGCGAGCGGTCGCCGGCGCCCTCGCGCGAGATGTTGACCAGCACCCCCGCGGCCGCCATCGTGAACAACAGCGCGGAACCGCCGAACGACACGAAGGGCAACGGGACCCCGGTGATGGGCAAGAGCCCGACGGCGGCGCCGATGTTGATGACGCCTTGCCCGACGATCCACGTCGTGATGGCCACGGCGAGGAGATACCCGAAGCGATCGGGGGCGCGCACGGCGGCCCGGTACCCGAGGACCCCGAAGGTGGCGAGCAGCGCCACGACGATCAGGGCTCCGACGAGGCCGAGTTCCTCACCGATCACCGAGAAGATGAAATCGGTGTGGGCGTTCGGCAGGAACAGCCACTTCTGGCGTCCCGCGCCGAGCCCGACGCCGAACAGTCCCCCGCTTCCGAGGGCGATCAGGGACTGCACCGCCTGATACCCGGTGTTGCCCGCGTCGGCAAAGGGGTCGAGGAACGCCAGGAGCCGAGCCCGCCGGTACGGGGCGGCGAACGCCAGGATCGTCCCGGCCACAGTGGCGACGCCGGCGACGGGGAGGAGTTGGCGCATTTCGACCCCGCCGGCGAACAGCACGGCGCCGACGATCATCGAGATCACGATGGTCGTTCCCATGTCGGGCTGCTTCATGATCAACACGCCCACGAGCACCAACACGATGAGCGCGGGCCGGAGCACCATGCGCCAGTCGCTGATGGCGTCCGCCCGCCGAACGACCAGGCCGGCGGTGAAGATCGCCAACGCCAGCTTGGCGAGTTCCGACGGCTGAAACGTGAACGGGCCGACGCCGACCCAACGCGCCGAGCCGCTGGCGCTGACGCCGATGCCGGGGACGAACACCACCACGAGCAGGACGGCGGTGATGGCCATGAGCGGCAGCGACAAGGGTTGGAGCTTCCGGTAATCGAAGCGCGTCGCCACATAGAAGGCCACGAGGCCCAGCACGGTCCACATGATCTGGCGTTGCACGTACACCCACGAGTTGCCATAGCGGGCCTGGGAGACCACCGACGACGCCGACATCACCATGACGAGGCCGATAACGCACAACGCCAACACGACGCCGGTCAGCACCGCTGGTGCGCCACCCGAGCGCGACGCCGTGTGCGAGGAGGCCCGGCGTCGGTCAGGGGCGCGCTTGGACGCGGCCTTCGCTCGGACCTGCTTCGAAGGTGCGCGCGCGGCCTCCGCTCGCCTGGCCCCCGTCCGCTTGGTCCCCGTCCGCTTGGTGGCGCGGCCGCGCGCCGTGGCGGTCATGAGACGCCGCTCTGTGGGGGTGCGGAGCCGACGAGGCGCTCGACTTCGCGCGTGAAGTCGTCTCCGCGCGCGCGATAGCTGTCGTAGGCGTCGAACGAAGCGCACGCCGGTGACAGGATCACCGCGTCGCCCGGCTCCGCGAAGCTCGCCCCTGCGTCGACGGCGTCGCGCATGGTGACGACGCGAGCGACGGGCCGAACGCCACGGAACACCGCCTCGACCTCGGGTCCGGCCTCGCCGAAGGCCACCACGGCGCGGATCCTCGGGGCGGCCTCGCGAAGCGGCTCGAGCGAAAGCCCCTTGTTGCGCCCCCCCGCCAGCAGCACCACGGAATCAAAGCCCGCAAGCGCGGCCAGCGTGGCGTGCGGGTTGGTGGCTTTGGAGTCGTCGTACCACCGCACTCCTCCAGCTTCGCCGACGAGCGCGAGCGTGTGGGGGAGGCTCCGTCCTTGACGGAGGGTGGCGGCGACACCGTCGAGCGTGGCGCCGGCCGCGAACGCGGCCGCCGACGCGGCCGCCGCGTTCGCCACGTCGTGCGGCAGGGCGCGCGGCAGCTCGTCGAGAGCGACGATCACGTCTCCGGTCGGCGTGACGAGGTCGTTCCCTTCCGGGCGATACGCCCCCTCCATCGAACCCATCCGGAACCACACGACCGAGGCGGGCACCTCGGACGCCATGCTCGCCACCGCGGCGTCGTCGGCATTGAGCACCGCCACGTCGCCCGGTTGCTGATTGGCAAAGATCCGCGCTTTGGCGGCGCGGTAGTGCGCCACCGTCGGGTGCCAGTCCAGATGGTCGTTCGACACGTTGAGGACCACCGCCACGTGGGGCCGGAACCGGTCGGTGAACTGGAGCTGGAAGGACGACACCTCCGCCACGATGACGTCGAGGTCGTCGGCGATCGCATCCAGCAGCGGACGGCCGATGTTGCCGGCCGCCGTTGATCGCAAGCCCGACGCCTCGAGCATGGACGCCACCAGGGTCGTCACCGTCGTCTTCCCGTTGGTGCCGGTCACCGCGACCATCGGGATCTCGGTCGCGCGCGACGCCAGCTCGATCTCGCTGACCACGGTGCGGCCGTGGGCCTCTGCCAGCCGGTACACCGGGTGGCCCACCGCGACCCCAGGGCTCGGCACCACGAGGTCGGCGGTGGACACGAGCCGTGACAGGATGACCTCGTCCGGCGCCTCGGCGACCTCCGCCCCCGCCGCGGCTGCTTCGGCGACCCGCTCGGTGTGGCCATCTCGAGACGGGTCGTCTTCGACGATGACCGTCGACCACCCCTGCGAGGTCGCGTAGCGCGCGACGGCCATCCCGGTGACTCCGAGGCCGACGGCGACGACGTTCACGCGTCTCGTCTCAGGAGACCGGTGAAGAAATGGGGCACCGACGTCTCGTCGGCCATCGTCACCAGACTCCTAATCGATGACGCCGGGGATGGTGATGAAGTCCGCGTAGAAGACGCCGAGGCCGAACGAGACGAGCAGCCCGGCGATCAGCCAGAAACGGACGATCACCGTGAACTCCGGCCAGCCGAGCAGCTCGAAGTGGTGATGGATCGGCGCCATGCGGAACCACCGCTTCCCGAAGCCCCGGAACGTGACCACCTGGATGATCACCGACAGGGTCTCGATCACGTAGAGGCCGGCGATGATCGGCAGCAGGAGGTGGGTCCGCGTGAGCAGGGCGAGGCCGGCGATGGCGGCTCCGACGGCAAGGGATCCCGTGTCACCCATAAAGATGCGCGCGGGCGCCGCGTTCCACCACAGGAACCCTGCGCACGCGCCCATCATCGCCGCCGCGACCACCGCGAGATCGAGCGCCTGCTCCGGCGGAACCCCATACACGTCGGGGTGTCGAACCTGCCAGAACGAGATGATGACGAAGGCGCCGAACACCATGGCCGCCGATCCCGACGCGAGCCCGTCGAGGCCGTCGGTGAGGTTGACGGCATTCGACGACCCGATCACGTACACGGTGGCCCACACGATCCACAGCCACGTCCCGAGGTCGAGGTCGAGGTCGCGTGTGAACGAGAGGTGCGTCGAAGCATCCGCGACGTGGAGCGCCATCAACGCGAAGCCGACCCCGACCACGAGTTGCCCGGCGCTCTTCTGGCGCTTCTTCAGTCCGAGGTTGCGCCGGTGGCGAACCCCGAGGTAGTCGTCGATGAACCCGACGAGCGCCAAGCCCACCGCGGCGAGGAGCACGCTCAGCCCGGCCGCCTCGAAGACCCCCGATCGCAGGTGGGCCACGCCGTACCCCACCACGGCGCTCCCGACGATGGCGATCCCACCCATCGTCGGCGTCCCCGCCTTCGTGTGATGGCCCTCGGGACCGTCGTCGCGAATGAGCTGGCCGACCTCGCGGCGCTGAAGGAACCGGATGAGGATCGGGGTGCCGACCAGCGAGAGGATCAGGGCCGTCGAGGCCGCGAGGAGAAGGCCGATCACGCCGCGTCACCCACCAAGGCGGTGGCGACCCGTTCGAGACCGGCCACGCGACTTGCCTTCACGAGAACGGCGTCGTGCGGGGTGAGCTGCGCGCCGAGGAGCGCGAGCGCGGCCTCGATGTCATCGACCTCGACGACATCGCCGCCCGCGTCGCGTACACCCGCGGCGAGGGCGGTCGTCGCACGACGGTCGGGTGAATGGACGACCACGACGAGGTCGATACGGAGCTCGACCGCGCGGCGACCCGCAGCCCGATGGGCGGCGTCCGACGTCGCGCCAAGCTCCGCCATCTCGCCGAGCACCGCCACGCGTCGACCGCGGACGTCGATGGAGGCGAGCGCCTCGAGGGCCGCGCCCATCGAAGCCGGGTTCGCGTTGTAGGCGTCGTTCACCACGACGATGCCCTGCCGGCCGGGCGCGACCTCCATCCGCCACTTTGAGCCACGCGCGACCGCGACGCCGGCGATGGCCGCGTCGAGCGTCACCCCGGCGACCACCGCGGCGGCAACCCCCATCGCCGCGTTGGCGGCCTGGTGCGCGCCGCGCATCTCCAAGTGGACGTCGCCGCGGCCCCACGGAGTCTCGAGCGCGAAGCTCGGGCGCAATCCGGCATCCACGCGCACGTTCGAGAACCTGACATCGGCGCCGGGCCCGGAGCCAACTCTGAGCACGGCGGTCGGACATCGAGCGGCGAGGTCGTCGACAAAGGCGTGGTCGTCACCGAGGATCGCGGTTCCCTCGCGAGGCAGCGCCTCGACGAGTTCTCCCTTGGCGGCGGCGACGTCCTCGATCGACCCGAAGCGCTCGGTGTGGGCGTGGCCGACGGTGGTGACGATGCCAATGGTGTGACGAACGATGGGCGAGAGCGCCGCGATCTGACCTGGCCCACGCGCCCCGATCTCGGCGACCACGGCGGTCGTGTCCTCGCCCGTCCCGAGCAGCGTGAGCGGCACGCCGAGCTCGTTGTTGAACGAGTTGGGGCTGGCGACCACCCGATATCGGGACGAGAGCGCCGCCGCCGTGAGGTCCTTGGTCGACGTCTTCCCCGTGGACCCGGTGATGGCCACGACCGGCGCGTCACCGAGCCGGGAACGGGCGGCGCGCGCCAGTCGCCACAGCGCGTCTTGCACGTCCGCGACGCGCACGGCGGGCACCCCGTCCGCCGGCGCGTCCTCGACCAAGACCGCGCTCGCTCCCCGGGCGAGCGCGTCGGAAACAAAGGCGTGGCCGTCGCGCTCGCCCCGCACGGCGACGAACAGGCCACCGGGTTCGACCTCGCGCGAGTCGATCGAAAACGACGTCACCACGAGCGTCCCCGGCTCAGCGGAACCGAGCGCCTCGCCTCCGGTGATGTCGGCGATCTCCGCCAGCGTCACCCGCACGAATGACCTTCCAGGAGGTCCGCCACCACGAGACGGTCGTCGAACGGCCGGACCGTGTCACCGATGATCTGGCCTGATTCGTGCCCCTTGCCGGCAACCACCACCACATCGCCCGCGACGGCGTCGGCGAGGGCCCGCTCGATGGCCCGTCGCCGGTCGAGTTCGACCACCGCGTTCGCGTCGGCCGGGATCCCCGATCGGACGGCGTCGACGATGGCGGCGGGATCTTCGCTCCGGGGGTTGTCGGACGTCACGTACGCGACGTCGGCGTTGGCCGCGGCCACGGCGCCCATCACCGCACGCTTTTCGCGATCACGATCGCCGCCACACCCGAACACCACGAGCACCCGATTCTGGGTGATCTCCCTCGCCGCCTGCAGCGCGTGGGCGAGGGCGTCCGGCGTGTGCGCGTAGTCCACCACGACGGTGAAGTCCTGCCCCCGGTCGACCGGCTCGAACCGGCCCGGCACTCGGATATCCGCCGCGAGTCCGCCGGCGACGGCGTCGAGCGACATCCCGCCTGCGAGCGCGCTCGCCGCCGCGGCGACGGCGTTCGTCACGTTGAACGAGCCGACGAGGTTCGTGGCGACCGATCGAGGCGAGCCCCACGAGGGCGCCACGAGGGTGAACGTGGTTCCCGAGGCGCCGAGGCGCACGTCGTCGGCGCGAACGTCGGCGCGAGTGTCTGCACCCGCGGTGGTCGCCGCTTCCTCAACCGCACCGGCGAACGTCACCGTCCTCAGCTCACGCTCGCGGCAGAGGTCGACGAGCCGCGCGCCGTAGGGGTCCGCCACGTTGACCACGGCGACGGCGGCGAGCGCCGGGTCGAACAGCCGCGCCTTGGCGGCAAAGTACGCGTCGAGCGAACCGTGGAAGTCGAGATGGTCATGGGAGAGGTTCAGGAAGGTGGCGGCGGCGAACCACGTCCCTCCGACGCGGCCGAACTCGAGCGCGTGCGACGAGACCTCCATCGCCACCACACCCACGCCGCCGTCACGCATCCGGGCCAGCACCTGCTGGAGGTCCGGAGCCTCAGGGGTCGTGAGCCCGGCGGGCAGCGGCACGCCGTCGACGCGCGTCTCGATGGTCCCGATGACCCCGGCGGACATCCCCGCCGCCCTCGCCATCGACTCGATGAGATACGTGGTCGTGGTCTTGCCGTTGGTCCCGGTCACGCCGAACACCCGGAGCGACCGGGACGGCACTCCGAGAATGAGGGAGGCCGCGGGGCCCATGGCGGCGCGAACGTCGGGGACGAGAACCTGTGGGATGGCGACATCGAGCCGACGCTCGACGAGGAGCGCGCCCGCGCCGGACTGCGCGGCAGCCGCCGCGTGATCATGGCCATCGACGCGGGTCCCCGGCACGGCGCAGAACAGATCGCCGCGAACAACCCGCCGCGAGTCGTGGGAAACCCCCGTGACCTCGGTCATGGGGTCGCCTTCCAGCGCGGCGGCAATCCGCGTACCCAAGGCGTCCACGAGGTCGCCCAGTTGCACCGCGTCAGGCTAACCACCGCGACAAGACCGCCACGTCCTGTCCCGGCGACGACAGCGCGGCCTCGTCGTCACCCCCGTTGGGAACCGGCGTCGGCGCGGGCTTGCGCGGTGCCTGCGCCGGAACGCCCTCGCCGGGGCGCGGTGCGACTCCCTCGATCCGCAGGGCGTTCTGCATGATCCGCGAGAAGGTGGGGGCGGCGACGATCCCGCCGTACATGCCGCTCGGTTCGTCGATCACCACAATGGCGGCGAGCTGGGGATTTTCGGCAGGCGCGAACCCGGCGAACGACGCCATGTACTTGCCCTCGTAGTAGCCGCGCCCACCCTCGATCGGCTTGCGCGCCGTGCCCGTCTTCCCTGCCACCGTGTAGCCGGGGATGTTGGCCTGCGTTCCCGTCCCTTCCTTGACGACGTCGGCGAGAATCGAGCGCATCTGCTCTGCGGTGCCGGAGCTGATGACGCGCTTGGTCTCCCCGAGCGGAGCATCGCGGCGCTCGCCGTCGGCGTCCACGGTTGCCATGACGAGACGAGGCTCGCGCCACACTCCGTTGTTGGCGATCGTCGCGTATACGTCGACCATCTGGAGCGCGGTCACCGCGAGTCCGTTCCCGATCGGGACCGTGCCCATGCTCGTCTCCCACCACTCGGTCGGGAGCAGGCCCGCCGACTCGCCGGGGAACTTGAGACCGGAACCGCTCCCGAAGCCGAACCGCCGCAGATACTCCTCGAGGCGCTCGCGTCCGAGCGTTCGTCCGATGAGGATGGCGCCGATGTTCGAGGACTCGACGAGGATCTTCCGCACGCTCCAGGTCTCGGTGGGGTGCGGGTCGTGGTCGGTGAACGTGTGGTCGGCGATCGTCAGGTGGTCGGGAACCGTCAAGCCGGTGTCGGGGTCGAGGAGACCCTCCTCGATGGCGCCGGCGACGGTGATGACCTTGTTGGTCGATCCGGGTTCGTAGACATCCACCACCGCGCGGTTCTTGTCGGCGTGTGGATCGGGGCCCGTGGCTCGACCGTCGGTGCCGGCCGTGACGTTGGCCATGGCGAGGATGTCGCCCGTGGCGATCTCGATCACGATGGCCCGCCCCGCGCGCGCTCCGTACTCGTTGACGGCCGCGGCGAGGGCCTGTTCGGCCTCGAACTGGATGCCGTGGTCGATCGTCAGCACCAGATCGGAGCCCGGCTCCGGGGGCAGATACCGGCGAAGCCCCTGTGGGATCTCGCGTCCCTGCGGATCCCGCTCGACCACCAACTCGCCGGGCGTGCCCGCGAGCGCCTCCTCGTACTGCACCTCGAGGCCGCCGAGGCCCTCGTTGTCGGTGCCGACGAGGCCGATCGTGGACGCGGCGAGATCCGACGGGTAGTGCCGCTTCGACTCGGGCACGAAGCTCACACCCGGCAGCGACAGCGCCGCCACCTTCGCCGCGACGCCGTCATCGACCTTGCGGCGGAGATAGACGAACGCGGCGTCGCGTTTCGAGAGCCGCTCGAGCATGACCTGTTCGAGCGCGGCCGGATCGTCGGCGCCGGCGAGGAGCGGCGCGAGTTGCCGCGCGTATCCGGCTGGATCCGACACGAGGCGGGGGTCCGCCCACACGGTCTGCTGCGGCACCGATAGGGCGAGCTCGTTTCCGTCGCGATCGAAGATCGTCCCGCGCTCGGCGGCCAGCTCCACCTGACGAACGCGCTGGTCGCGCCCGAGCTCCGCGTAACGCTCAGCCTCGAGGGCTTGGACGTCGATCAGGCGCCAGCCGATGGCGACGAACGCAAGGGCGAGCGACAAAAGGAAGGCCGACACCCTCCGTCGTCGCTGCCGCGGGCTCATGGCTCAGCGGCGAGGAACGGCTTGATCTGCGCCCACGCCGCGGCGCCGGGGCCCGTGTCGAGCGGCTTCCCCAGCGCCGGGGCGGTGAGGTGGGTGACGACTTCCGGATCGACCATCCCGAGTTCCGAACGCGAGATCGACAGGATGCGTTCCGGCGACGACAGGCGGGCCGTCTCGAGCCGCAGCTGTTCGAACTCCTTGCGCTGCGCGTTGAGTTCGTTCTCGAGACGCTCGAGACGGAATTGCGACTGCACCAAGAAGGCGTTGAACGCCACCACGCCGAACACGGCAACGAGCGACACCGCGACCGCGATCGTGACCATGAGCCGCCGGCGCCGAACCGGCGCCGAACGCCGTGCGGCGGGTCGCGTGGCGCGCGGCGCGTCGCGGCGCGCGCCAGTTCGCCGTGCGGGATGACCGGAACTGCGCCGGACCGGCGCGGGGGCTCGACGCGAATGCGCCGGTGTCCGGCGGGCCGGGGGCCGGTGGGTTCGCGTGCGGGTCGGGGCGGCCATCACGCCGCCGCCGGTCCGGAGGTCTTCTCGAGCGCGCGAAGGCGGGCGGACTCGGCCCGGGGATTGCGGGCC
>DATDOY010000082.1:0-2032 GCA_035293045.1 Acidimicrobiia bacterium | reverse complement strand
GACCGCCGTCGACGGCGCGTGGCACACGCGGGCCGCATTGTCGATGTTGTTCGAGCCCATGGCGCGCACGGCTTTTTGGGCCGCGTAATAGACCTCGTTGGTCAGACCGCGAGCCGTCAGATAGACGCCGAAGCGATCGGGTGCCGCGGTCCGGACCCGGTCGGCGACGAGATCGAGTGCGGCGTCCCACGACACGCGGGTGAATCCGGCGTCGCCGGCCCGTCGCACCATCGGGTAGGCGAGTCGCCCCAGTTCCCGGAGCTGCCCCGATGTCAGGCCGCGCAGTGACGCGACATCGGAGAGCGTCGCGGGCTTCACGGCCGACGCGGTGTTGACCTTCAAGAGGTTCAGCCGGGTCGTGCACAGGTGCACGCCGTCGATCGTCCAGTCATGGAACCCCGCCACACCGAGCGCGCACCCGTCGCACACCCCCCGCCGGAGGATGCGCCACGCGTACAGCGGGTGGCGCTTGTTCTCCCACACCGTGCGGAGCATTTCCGCGTAGTGGTTCGGCTTGGTCTCGCCGATGCCGTACGGCTTCCACCCGACCCACAGATCGCGGCGGGGCGCCCGCTTCGTGCGGACGGTCGAGCGCCCACGCCTCGGCCCCCGGTCAGGCATCGACGCGCTCCGAGCCGGCGTAGACGTTGAAGCCGTCGTCCCGCAGGAACCCCACGAGGGTCAAACCGAGATGACGGGCGGCGTCGACGGCAAGGCTCGAGGGGGCCGACACCGCGGCCACGAAGGGAATCCCGGCGACGGCGGCCTTCTGCACGATCTCGAAACTGGCGCGGCCCGAAACGGCGAGGACCGCATCGGACAGCGGTACTCGTCCGGCGAGGAACTGCTCCCCGATCACCTTGTCGAGCGCGTTGTGGCGTCCGACGTCCTCTCGTGCGGAGATCAAATCCCCGTCGGGGGTGAACAAGCCGCTGGCGTGCAGGCCCCCCGTCTCAGCGAACACGGCCTGCGCCGCGCGCAGCCGCTCGGGAAGCGAACGGAGGACGCTCCGAGCGACGACGGGGCCGGGGCCCACCGGCGCGCAGTGGACCTCGACCTCGTCGATGGACGACTTGCCGCAGATCCCACAGCTCGCGTTGGCGAGGAAGGTGCGCCGGAGCGCGACGTCCCATTCGCGTCTCAAGGTGACGGTGACGACGTTGTACTCCTGCACGCCGCCGGGGCCGACGCAATAGGCGATCGACTCGATCTCCCCTGCCGTCGCGACGAGTCCCTCGGTGAACAGGAAGCCGGCGGCGAGCTCGAAGTCGTCGCCGGGGGTTCGCATGGTGACCACGAGGGGCGACGGCTCGCGTCCGAGGCCCCCCACGCGCACCTCCATGGGTTCTTCGGTCGCGACCCGGTCGATGCGCTCGATCGACTCGTCACCGTGGACGGAGACGATCCGCGCCTTGGCGGCGCGAGTCCTGACCTCGTGGTGTCCTCGCACGGTCAAGGATCCAGTGTCGCAAGATCATCGGGCGAGTCGAGATCGCGGAAGGCATCCGGTCGGGCCACACCGGCCCAATCGGCCTCGGCCAGCCGTCGAAACGGAACGGCGGCGAGGAGCGACTGCATGGAGCGCTCGCCCGATTCCACGAGCCGGTCCGCCGTCGCCAAGGCCGTCGGCGAATACCTCGCGCACAACGGTTGCAGCCGTCCCTCCGCCTCGGGGATGACGGAGTCCTCCGTCTCGGCGGCGGCGATGAGCGCGAGAAGTTCGGGCGTCACGCTGGGCATGTCACACGCCAGCACGACGACGGGGCCCTGGTACTGGAACTCGATGCGCAGCGCGTGGCCGCCGGCGGCGAGCGCCGCCAACGGCCCGGCACCGGGCGGTACTTCCTGGATCGACGGCAGGGGGCTGCGGCCCGGCCCGATCTCCACGCACGGCGAACACACGGCGGTGAGGACCGCGGCGGCGTGCTCGGCCAAGGTCAGGTGGTCGAACGCCAGGCTCGCCTTGTCGCGCCCCATCCGCCGGCTCGACCCGCCGGTCAGCAGCAGCCCCCCGACGCGTTCGGGTGTCACA
>DATDOY010000081.1:0-4631 GCA_035293045.1 Acidimicrobiia bacterium | reverse complement strand
TTTTCCCTACATGTCAAACCCAGGTAAGGTTCTTCGCGTTGCATCGAATTAAGCCACATGCTCCGCCGCTTGTGCGGGCCCCCGTCAATTCCTTTGAGTTTTAGCCTTGCGGCCGTACTCCCCAGGCGGGGCACTTAATGCGTTAGCTACGGCACGGAACCCGTCAATGAGGTCCCACACCTAGTGCCCATCGTTTACGGCGTGGACTACCAGGGTATCTAATCCTGTTTGCTCCCCACGCTTTCGCTCCTCAGCGTCAGTACCGGCCCAGGATGCTGCCTTCGCTATAGGTGTTCCTCCCGATATCTGCGCATTTCACCGCTACACCGGGAATTCCACATCCCTCTACCGGACTCAAGCCATGGCAGTATCGAATGGCCCCTCCTAGTTGAGCCAGGAGATTTCACATCCGACTTACCAAGCCGCCTACGAGCTCTTTACGCCCAATAAATCCGGACAACGCTCGCCCCCTACGTATTACCGCGGCTGCTGGCACGTAGTTGGCCGGGGCTTCTTCTGTGGGTACCGTCAATGTCGTCCCCACTGAAAGCGGTTTACAACCCGAGGGCCGTCTTCCCGCACGCGGCGTCGCTGCGTCAGGCTTTCGCCCATTGCGCAAGATTCCCCACTGCTGCCTCCCGTAGGAGTCTGGGCCGTGTCTCAGTCCCAGTGTGGCTGATCGTCCTCTCAGACCAGCTACCCGTCGTAGCCTTGGTGGGCCGTTACCCCACCAACAAGCTGATAGGCCGCGAGGCCATCCCGAAGCGGCGGACCATTTCCTCAACTCACCATGTGGTGAAAGGAGGACATCCGGCATTAGCACCGGTTTCCCGGCGTTATTCCAGTCTTCGGGGCAGGTTCCTCACGTGTTACTCACCCGTTCGCCGGTTTCCACGGGGGCAAGCCCCCGCTTCGTCCCTCGACTTGCATGTGTTAGGCGCGCCGCCAGCGTTCGTCCTGAGCCAGGATCAAACTCTCCATCGAGATCGCTGGACGGCTGTCCCTGTCTCCCCCGCTCAAAAGAACGGGCGAACCAGGCTCGCCGGCCGTGATCTTGGAGAGGCGCACTCGAGTCAACCATCACCGTTCTCGGTTGACCGTCTGTGCATCCTCAGCACGGACTCACGCCCCTGTGCCCATCTTCAAAGAAGTACGCACAGGTTTTCGATGTCTCGACCCCGAAAGGTCGCGGCATCAAAAGGCATGAGTGATGTCCGTGGGCTAAATGACAGGGCCAACGATGCGTTGTCCTTCCGACCCGGGCGAACCCGCGACGGGTGGACGCAGCAGCGTTGAACCGCACTGCTCATCTGCTCCACTGTTCCGTTTTCAAGGAGCGGCTGCCCCTGGTTCCGTCCTGCGACGGGTAACCCTGGGCGGGCACGCGCCCTCGTCCGCGACGGACGCACGGCGCCAATGCCACGCTCGATCTTGCGATCGTGTCAACGCTCAAAGAAGCCGACGCTTCCGCCCTCGCGGGCGTGTACGCCGGCAACCGCCCAAGCTAACGCAGTCGTTCGTAAGTGTCAACCTGGGCGTGCCTCAGGCCCCTGGCATACGGGGGCCCGTGGGTCAACCAACCTACAACCTTCGTGCCGCTCGCTCGCACTTGGGGCCGAAGAAACGGAGGTTCGCGGGCTATATCACGATTCGTGCCCAGGCCCGCCGGCCGACCTGGACCACCGTTCCCCCGAGTTGCTCGGGCGTGAGCCGGGCCTCGGGGTCGCTCATCTGGACCCCGTCGATCCGAACGCCCCCCTGCTCGATCTTGCGCCGGCCCTCCTTGTTGGACGACACGAGTCCCGCAGCCGCCAGGAGCCTCGGCAGCCACACGGTCCCCTCCTCCACCAGCTCCGGCGGTAGCCGGAAATCGGCGACGTCCGCCGGCGCGTCGTGGGCCTTGAACACCCGGTCGAATTCCGCCTCCGCGGAGGCGCCCGCCCCCTCGCCGTGGTACAGGTCGATCACCGTGCGAGCGAGCAGCCGCTTGGCTTCGTTCGGATGGAGCGAGCCGTCGCCCAGCGAGCGCACCGTCTCGTCAACCCGGTCGGGATGCCACCCGGTCGTCAGCTCGAAGTAGCGAGGCATCAGGGCGTCGGGCACCGACATCAGCTTCCCGAACATCTCCGCGGGGGCCTCGTCGATCCCGACGTAATTGCCCAGGCTCTTGCTCATCTTCTGCACGCCGTCGAGCCCCTCGAGGAGCGGAGTGGTGATCACCACCTGCGCCTCCTGGCCTTCATCGCGCTGGAGGTTGCGTCCCATCAGGTTGTTGAACAGCTGGTCGGTGCCCCCGAGTTCGACGTCGGCCTCGACCATGACCGAGTCCCAGCCCTGCAACAGCGGGTAGAGAAACTCCATCACCGAGATCGGCTTTCCGCCGGCGTAACGCTTCGAGAAGTCGTCCCGCTCCAGCATCTGTGCGACCGTGGCTCGCGACGCGAGTCGAAGGACGTCTTCGATCCCCATCGTGGCGAGCCATTCGCCGTTGCGCCGCACCTCGAGCGACTCGGGATCGAGCACCTTCACCACCTGCTCGAGATACGTCGCCGCGTGCGCCTCCACCTCGTCCCTGGTCAGGCGGGGACGGGTCGCCGACTTGCCCGACGGATCGCCAACTTGGGCCGTGAAGTCGCCGATGATCAACACGGCGACATGCCCCAGATCCTGGAACTGCCGCAGCTTGCGCAACACCACGGCGAACCCCAGGTGGATGTCGGACGACGTGGGGTCGATCCCGAGCTTGGCGCGCAGCGGCCGCCCGCTCGCCAGCTTCTGGCGGAGTTCCGCCTCCGAAATCACATCGACCGTGCCGGAGGTGAGGATGCGCACCTGCTCGTCGATCGTCGGGGTCACGGCGCGGGACCGTACCAGGGCCGGTCCCCGCCTCCCGTGAACGTTCCGTCTCCGCCTCCCTCGGTCCCCTGTGGCTGACACCAGGGAGCCACCTCCCCCCTCGTACAATCGGTCCGATGCCCGCCCCCCGGCGACCCGGTAGCCGTCGCCTTGTCCCTTTCTTTCTCCCCATCGCGCTGGTGCTGGCGTCGTGCACCTACACCGTTCCCCTCGAGCCCGTCAGCAGCACCGCCCGCTCGACCTTCGTCTACGACGCGCAGGGCAACCTGATCGCCCGGCTCCACGCCGAGGAAGACCGCGAGCCCATACCCCTCGAGGAAGTGGCGCCGGTGCTGAAGGACGCCGTCATCGCCATCGAGGACGAGCGGTTCTACGACCACAACGGCGTCGACCTCCGCGCCACCTTCCGGGCGCTCATGCGCAACATCGAGGGCGGTGAGATCGCCGAGGGCGGCTCCACCATCACCCAGCAGTACGTGAAGAACGTTCTCCTCGGGCGCGAGCGCACGGTCGGTCGCAAGATCAAAGAAGCGTCCCTGGCGTACCAGATGGAGCGCAATTACACGAAGGACACGATCCTCGAGCGCTACCTGAACACCGTCTATTTCGGAAATGGCGCCTACGGGGCCGAGGCGGCCGCCAAGCGGTTCTTCGGCACCAGCGCCAACAAGGTCACCCTCGCCCAGGCTGCCCTCCTCGCGGGGATGATTCGCGCGCCGGAGCGCTACAACCCGTTCGACGCTCCCGACATCGCCGAAGCGCGCCGCCAGATTGTCCTCAAACGCATGCTCGACCTCGGCATGGTCACGCAAGAGGAGGTGGACACCGCCGCCGCCGACGTGCCGAAGGTGGCTCGCCCCGACGAGCGCTATCCCGCCGGTCATTACGTCGAGGCGGTCAAGCGCTTCATGCTGTCGAACGAGGCCTTCGGCGAGACGCGCCAACAACGACGCGACCTGCTCTTCAAGGGCGGCTTGCACATCTACACCAACCTCGACATGCGCATGCAACGCGCGGCCGAGCAGGCGGTTTCCGAAGCGCTCGCCAACGAGCGCAACGTCATCGCCGCCCTCGTTTCGGTCGAGCCGAAGACCGGCAAGGTCCGCGCCGTCTGGGGCGGGTACGAGTTCTTCGGGCCCGAGAAGAAGGCCAAGTTCGACTTCGCCACCGTCGGACGGCGCCAGACCGGGTCCTCGTTCAAACCCCTCACGCTGGCCGCCGCGCTCGCCGAGGGGATCGGACCCTTCCAGGTCTATCCCGCTCCCGGCAAGATCGTCCTCAAACCCGACAAGAACGGCCCGCCGTGGGAGGTCAGCAACTACGGGGGAGGGGGGTACGGGGCGCTGACACTCACCGACGCCACCATTCGCTCCACCAACACGGTGTACGCGCAGCTCATCCTCGACCTCGGCCCCAAGCTCGTCACCGACCTCGCCAAGGAGATGGGGATCAAGTCTCCGCTCGAGAAGAACCCGGCGTCGGTGCTCGGCACGAACCCGGTCACGCCTCTCGACATGGCCAGCGCCTTCGCAACCCTTGCCGCCGACGGCGTCCACACCGAACCGAAATTCGTCGACCGCATCGAGGATTCCGGCGGCAAGACGATCTATGCCGCCCCCGACACCCGCACCCGAGTCCTCTCCGAGATGGTGGCCCGCAACGTGACCAAGATCCTGCGACGGGTGATCACCGGCGGCACGGCAACCTCTGCTCGCCTCAAGATCACCGACGAGGTGGCGGGCAAGACCGGCACCGCCCAACGCTGGCGGGACGCG
>DATDOY010000080.1:0-3742 GCA_035293045.1 Acidimicrobiia bacterium | reverse complement strand
GAGCCGCACTGGTTCCTGCCCCCGCGGGCCTACGGCGTGTTGAAGCGGGTCCTCCGACTCCGCCACGGGAAAGGCCGCCGCCGGCTCACTCGGTAGGCAGGTTTCCTTTGGCATCGTATTCGATGTCAGGTGATATCGGATACGATGTCACCATGACCATGGCTGGGAACCTCGTTCAGCTCGCCCGCTTCCGTTCGGGACTCACGCAGCGCGAGCTCGCGGCGAGGGCCAAGACGAGCGCGGCGGCCATCGCGGCCTACGAATCGGGGCGGCGGGATCCGACCTTGGAGACACTCCGTCGCGTGTGCCGCGCCGCGGGATGGGACCTGCGCGTGCGGCTCGAGATGCCCGACCGCTACGCCGAGAGCCTGCCCCAGGTTCTCGCTGATCACTTCGATCCCGACGACGTCGCCAAATGGCGGCGGCGGGAGATCGCGACCACACGGACGTGACGTTCGACCCCGCGGCGATGTTCGCGGCACTGAACGCTCACGACGTGCAGTACGTGGTGATCGGAGGCATGGGTGCTCGCTATCAAGGGAGCGACCTCCTCACGGAGGATGTGGACATCACTCCCGAACTCGGACCCGCCAATCTCGATCGACTCGCGAACGCCCTCGTCACCCTCGAGGCGAAGATGCTCGACCCCGATGGCGAACCCATCGATCTCCCCGAGCCGAGGATCGAGCCCGAACTCATGATGAGGATGCGGTCGTTCCGCACGACGACTCGCCACGGGGTTCTCGATGTCTCCCTGCACCCGGACGGAACCGAAGGCTTCCCGGATCTCGTCCGGCGAGCCGTGTACATCGTCGTCGACGCGGTGGCCGCGCCCGTCGCCGACCTCCGGGACATCATTCGATCCAAGGACGCCGCCGGACGCGACAAAGATCTCGCCGTTCTGCCACACCTCGAACGCGTCCTCGCCCGCCAGCAACGCGAAAGGGCGACAAGAGAGATCAGGCTGCCGGTTGATCCCGCCCGCTACATCGGGGACTGATCAGCGACCCGCCGAGGGAAGCCCACCAGCGAGGCGAGTGGGGTGCGACAACACGGGGGCGGGCAGACACTCGCCGGCGCGGACGCGACGGGCCCGGTCGTGGACGGCCCGCACGAACGCGCGTCCGGCGTGGTCGGTGAGCAACAGGGATCGCTGGGTGCCCGGGCGGGCGATCATCCACGAGTGGCCGCCGCGGACCCAGGTCACCTCGACCCCACTCACGCGGGAGAACTCATCCGCGGTGCTCCGCGGTGTGATCCGATCGAAGCGTCCCCACACCGGAAAGATCGGGACGCGCTGGTCGCGCGCCACATGGGCCGTGTGCTCGGTGAGGTCGCTCCCGAACAGCATGGCGGCGACGGGCAGCGCGTCGGCCACGCCGCGGAGGTTGCGGCGGGCGTCGGGCATGATGCCGCGAACCGTGGAACGGAGGCGGCCGAGAAGAAAGTCGGGCACGTCGACGGCCACCGCCGACACGAGGTCGGCCATGGCCCCGAGATCGGGGGACACCGGCGCGAGCACCTTGGCCAGGATGCCTCGACGCTCCTTCCACGAGATGGTGGCCGCCCCGTCGCGGTAGACGATGCCGAGGGTGCGCTCGGGGTAGTCGTGGGCGAACTGCACCGCGACCGCCCCGCCCATGGAATGGCCGAGGATGACGACGGGCCCGGCCCCGAGGTGATCAAGGACACCGGCGAGCGTGCCGGCGAAGCCCTCCATCGAGAGGTGGCTCCACGGCAGCGGCGCGCTCCCGCCGAAGCCCGGCAGGCTCGGGTTGACGACCCGCCAGCCCATGCCCGCGGCGATGCGGGCGCTCTCTCGCCAATACATGCCGCCGCCGGCGAAGTAGCCGTGCACGTTGAGGGCCCACACTTGCTGGTGCCCGTGCGAGATGTCGTCCGGGGCGGCGTTGTCGGAGACGGCGTAGTGGACGACCCGGCCGTCGACCTCGACGGAGCCAGGCACCATGCGCACTGCGGGTGACGCTGCCATGTGTCCCTCCATGCCCAACGACCGTGTACGGACCGCTGCTACCTCCACCCGCGAGGGTCGGCAGTTTCGCGGTCTTCCGTGAGCACGGCGCGGATACTCGGTGGGGTTTGGCACGATTTGGACGGTTCTTGGGACGGGACCGCCGTTCGGGAATCGCGAACCAACCGGTCCGCGTGCACGAACATCGCCGAGAACCGCGCCGCTCGGGACGAGGGGGGTCAGGCGGCCTCGGCCCACGCGGGGCCGGTGGGGAACTCCTTGCGCAAGGCGGGCATGACCTGCTCGGCGAACAGGCCGAGGTTCTTCATCGTGAGATCGTGCGGCAGCGAGCCCACCTGGAAGAGGCCGAGGAGCCGGCCGGCGCCGAGCGCGCCCATGTGATCGACGAGGCGCTGGGTCACCGTCGCCGGGCTGCCCACGATCGCGTACCCACCTTCGACGACGTCATCCCAGGTCCGAGCCGCCAAGAGGAACTGACCAATGGCCTGCGAGAGGTGCTTGGCGGAACGGGCCGTCGTGTACCCGGGCGGCGAGGCCTGCACGCCGTCGAGCAAACGGCGAGCGAAGTACCAGAAGTGCTCCTCGTACTCCGCGCGCGCTTGCTCGTCGGTGTCGGCGACGTAGATCGGCGCGAACCACGACAGAGACATCGGGTCGGCGTCGCGTCCCGCCCCGAGCCAGGTCTCGCGGAACAGGCGGTAGTTGCGTTCGAAGACGTCCATGTGGAAGTACGGCAGACCGCAATACCCGAAGCCGCGGTCGGCCACCATCTCCATCGTCTCGAGCGAACCGACACCGGGCACCCAGATCGGCGGGTGCGGTTGCTGCAATGGGCGCGGCCACGGATTGACGTAGCGCAAATGAAAGAACTCGCCGTGAAACTCGAACGGCCCCGGGGTGGTCCACGCCGCGATGATGAGGTCGAGGGCCTCCGCGTATCGGCGGCGCGCCTCGGTCGGGTTGATGCCGAAGCTGAAGTACTCAGGTCCACCGCCGACGACCATTCCGGCGATGAGCCGTCCTCCGGTCACGACGTCGAGGATCGCGTACTCCTCCGCGACGCGAGTCGGCGGGTTGTAGAGCGGGAGCGCGTTGCCGACCACGGCGATCTTCACGCGTTCCGTCCGGCGCGCCAACATCGCCGCAAACAGGTTCGGGCTCGGCATGAGGCCGTACGCGTTCTGGTGGTGTTCATTGACGACCACGCCGTCGAAGCCGAGCGGCTCCGCCGCCTCGAGCTCGTCGAGGTAGCGGTGATAGAGCGCCTGCCCCTTCACCGGGTCGTACAGCGCGTTGGGGACCGTGATCCAGGCCGACCCCTCGTAGTCGTCCGGCAGGTACGCGTAGGGCATCAGGTGGAAGGAGAAGACCTCCACCGATCAGCCCGATCCCCGCACGACCCGGAATCGCAGCGGGTTCCCCTCCACCCGCACCAACGAACCGACGAGGTTGACCCCGGCGAGATCGTCGTGCTCTGCCCGATCGGCCGTGGCGGCTACCCGGCGCCCGTCGTCGAGCGTGATGATGGCGGGGATGGCCTGCACGCCCCCCTCGCGTTCGTAGACGACGGTGCTCGCCACCACCGTCCCGGCCATCGGGGCTGATACCTCCGACGCCACGGGCTCTGCCGTTCCGTCGATCTCGCGCTGTTGACGTTCGGTATCGCCCATGCGGAATCCAGCGTCGGGCGGAGCGATGCCGTAGATGCCGACGGAGTGCTTCGTCACGAACCACCCGAGGGCGGTGACG
>DATDOY010000079.1:0-10466 GCA_035293045.1 Acidimicrobiia bacterium | reverse complement strand
GGTCGAATTTCGCCTTCCTGACGGACGGCGAGTGGGCGACGTTCACCGGTTCGCACGTCACCGAAACCTTCACGGTCCCGCTCGGCGCCACCAACGGCGGCGGCGTCTTCGTGGCCCTGTCCCAGGGAAGTAGCCCACAGGGCCAGCAGTGCGGCGACACCGGGTGCTACGAGCACGTCGCCGTCGCCGACTTCGTGCAGGTCGGCGGAGATCCGGCGCAGGACTCCAACCCCTTCACGATTGCCGTTACCTACACGCAGGTGCACCAGACCTGCTCGGGAATCGGCAACGGATCGGGCTGCAACAAGATCTTCTTCCAGCACTCCGGCTCGACGGCCACGCCGGTCGAAGTTCCGAAGTGCACGACCTACGCGCCCAACGGAGGGGCGTCGCTCGCAAGCGAGGACCCGTGCCTCTACGCGATGTCCAAGGACGCCACCGGGATCGTGACCCACGCGATCGCCGCGATCCGAGACATCAGCCTGCCGATCTCCAACCCCGGCAACGTGGTGTGATCGGATCGATGATCCCGAGTTGCCGACGGCCGCCCGAGTGGCGGCCGTCGGCCGTTTCTGGCCGCGACGTATCCACCTGAGGTCGGCGCGCTCATGCCGACGACCAGGCGCGGACAGCCGAACCTGGCGCTCGACCAGACGATCGACCCGTTCGCCCCGTACGTGCCCCGCGTGGCGCTTGAATGGTCGACGGACGACGCCACCGAGTCGAGCCATCGGATCGTCGATGGCTCGTTGGTCTTCATCGACGTCTCGGGGTTCACGGCGCTTTCGGAGCGATTGGCCCGACAGGGTCGGGTGGGAGCCGAGGAGCTCACGACGACGCTCAGCGCTTGCTTTGCCGAGCTCCTCAGCATCGCGTACGACGCCGGCGGAAGCCTGCTGAAGTTCGGAGGCGACGCCCTCCTCCTCCTGTTTGACGGAGAGGAGCACGCCCGGCGCGCGTGTTCGAGCGCGCTGGCGATGCGGGCGGCGATGGCCACGGTTGGCCGAGTCGTCACATCGGTCGGGCCGGTGCGCCTCCGTATGTCCGTCGGCATCCACAGCGGGCCCCTGCATCTGTTCCGCGTCGGGCGTTCCCACCGCGAGCTCATCGTGACCGGCCCGGGAGCCACCGCGACCGCCGAAATGGAGTCGATCGCGGACGCAACACAGATCGTGATCGGCGCGGGAACGGCGGCCTGCTTGCCCAAGGCGGCCGTGGGGCGTCCCAAGGGCGCAGGATTCCTGCTCCGCGATCGGCCGATCGACGCCCCGCGCTCACCAGCGCCGCCGATCAGCGGTGTCGAGAACGCAGCGGCGCTCGGCGTGCCCGTTGCGTTGCGTGAGGAACTCCGCGCCGGACGGCTGGAGTCCGAGCACCGGCGGATCTCGATTGCCTTCGTTCACTTCTCCGGAGTGGACGCCCTCCTCGCGCATGAAGGACCCGAGGCTGTTGCAGCCGCCCTCGCCGCGCTCGTTGTCGACGTGCAGGCTGCCGCGGAGGAACACGGAGTCACGTTTCTCGCCACCGACGTTGATCGCGACGGCGGAAAGATCATCCTCGTCGCCGGAGCCCCGCGGGCGCTGGGCGACGACGAGGGAAGGATGCTGCGGGCGCTTCGGTGCATTGCCGACGTGCCCCGCACCCTGCCCGTCTCAATCGGCGTCCACCGGGGGCACGCGTTCGTGGGCGAAGTCGGCCCACCATTCCGCCGCACCTACACCGTGATGGGCGACGCGGTGAACTTGGCGGCGCGCCTCATGGCGAGCGCTGGCGACGGGGAGATCAGATCTACCGCCGCGGTGCTCGACAGCGCCGCCACCGAGTTCGAGGCCGCGGCGGTCCCGCCGTTCATGGTCAAGGGGAAGTCGGAGCCGGTCGAAGCGTTCGTGATCGGGCCGCAGATCGAAGGGTCGCCCCAGCGAGTCGAGGTCGAGCGCGCACCGCTCCGCGGACGAGACGACGAGTGTGCGGCCCTCCGCTCCGCTCTCGACGGCGCGCGCTCGGGGCGGGGTGGACTCGTTGACATCTTCGGCGAGTCCGGAGTCGGAAAGACCCGTCTCGTGCAGGAGCTGTGCGATCAGGCGGGTGCACACGGCGTCCCCGTCCTCCGCAGCTACTGCGAGCCCTTCGAAGCACAAACCCCGTACTTCGCCTTCCGGTTCCTGCTTCGGGGGCTCTTGGGAATCGACGCCGGCGGCGCATCCGGAGGAGCCGCCCTCGAACAGTCGGTTGCCCGGGTGGCCCCTGAACTCCTCGACTGGCTTCCCCTGCTCGCCGGGGTCGCCGATGTCGAGGTGCCGTCGACGGATGCGGCCGACAAGCTCGACCCCCGATTTCGGCGCGCTGCCACCTCTCGGGCGGTCGTCGAGCTCCTGCGCGCCTGTGCACCAACGCCGAGCTTGTTCGTCATCGAGGACGGGCAATGGATGGACGCCTTGTCCCGCGAGCTCGTCGACGCCGTGGCCGCGGCCGCCGCCGGCTACGGCTGGCTGATTTGTGTAGCGCGACGTGAGGACGCGGACGCGACGTCACCAAAGGGCGCGATCGCTGCGCTCCAAGTCCTTCCGCTCGCTCACGACGCCGCGCGCGCCATCGCGAGCGACGTAACCGCGGACGCCCCGCTCCTCCCAGCCGTTCGCGACGCTCTCATTGCTCAGGCCGGGGGCAATCCGCTGTTCCTTCACGAGCTGCTGCGGGTCCAGCGCGCCGGCGACGACGGCGCGGAGTCGCTTCCCGAAACGCTCGAGGCCGTGGTTGCCACCCAGATTGATTCGTTGCCACCGGAGGACCGGACGTTGCTGCGGTACGCGGCCGTCCTCGGCGCCACGTTTGGCGTCCCCTTGCTCTCCGACGTGACACGAGGTGAGGTGCCGACCGCAGCGGCCGCGGTCCGGAAATTCGGCGCGTTCGTCGAGGTCGTGACGCCGGGACTGCTGCGGTTTCGCAACGAGTGCTTTCGTCAGGTGGCGTATGACGCCCTGTCGTTCGGTCGTCGCCGCGAGCTCCACGCTCGCGTTGCCGAGGCGATTGAACGTTCGACGGCAACGAGCGACGCAGAACGCGCCGCCAGCCTCTCGCTCCATTTCCTCCACGCACAGGAGTATGAGCGGTCGTGGCGGTACTCGCGGATTGCCGGCGATCACGCACGGGCGTCATACGCCAACTCGGAGGCGGCGGAGATGTACGAGCGGGCGCTGGTGGCGAGTCGGCATGCTCCCGGTGTCGAAGCCGACGATCTAGCCGTGGTGTGGGAATCGCTTGGGGACGTCTCGCTGCTGGTCGGTTGGTTTGATCGCGCCACCGCCGCGTACGGGCGCGCACGGGCGCTGCGAGGAGGCGATCGAGACGCGCTTGCCTTCCTCTGCATGAAACAGTCCCGGACGAGGATGCACCAGGGCAAGACCGAGAACGCGTTGCGCTGGATCCGCCGCGGCCTCCAGGTGCTTGAGGGGGCAGAAGATCGCGGCGCGCTCACCCGCCGGGCGCAGCTGCACACGATGTACGCCAACAACCGGCAGGTCGCGGGCCGGCCGCGCCAAGCCCTGCGATGGTCAACGCTGGCGATCGAAGAGGCCGAGCGCGCCAGGCAGGATCAGGTGCTCGCGAGCGCGCTTGTGGTGCATGACTGGGCCCTCGTGGCCCTTGGTCGGGCGGCCGACGCCACGCATCTGCCTCGAGCGCTCGAGATCTTCGAGGAGTCGGGCGACGCGGCGCGTGCCGCAGAGGTGCTGATGTACCTCGGCCTGTTTGCCTACACGGAGGGCAGGTGGCCCGACGCCATCGAACGCTGGTCGCAGGCGCGGGCGGCCTACCTCGGAGCCGGCAATGTGGTCGACGCCGCCCACGGTGCGAGCAACTCGGCGGAGATCTTGATCCACCAGGGGCGCTACGACGAGGCCGAGTCGCTCGTGCGGGACGCCCTCGAGGTGTGGAGGGCTGCCGACTACCCGGCGGTGGCCGACGCACTGAGCCATCAAGGAAAGATCGCCCTGGGACGCGGCGACGTCGCCGGGGCGACCCGCCTATTCGAGGAAGTGGCACTCCTCGCCTCGGCCGGCGGCGCGTCGGTGCCCGAGAACGACGGATGGCTTGCAGAGTGCCTGTTGCGCTCGGGCCTGGCCACCGACGCGCTCGACCGGATCGACGCGGCGCTCAAGAGCGAAGCGTCCGCAGGCGACGGCACGTTCCTCCCGATGCTGCACCGGCTACGGGGGTACGCGTGCGAGGCGCTCGGCCAGATCGAAGCGGCCGACGCCGAGCTCGCGCGCAGCATTGCGATCGCCCGCGAGCGGGGGGCCGCGTACGAGATCGCGCTGACCCTCAGCGCAATCGACGCGATCGCCGTCCGCCGAGGCGAACCGGTGCCGGAGGGCGTGGCCGACGAAAGTGAGGCCATCCGCCGCCGGCTTGGCATCGACGCGCTGCCCTCACCGCCCCTGCCCTGATTTTGCGGCGTCTGTGGCGCGTTATCGGGCTATATCCCCGATAACGCGCCACAGACACGGAGTTAGGGGAGGTTGGGCACCACCACGTCGAAGCATGGGACACCGATGCGCTGCCCGCAGGTCGGCTCGTCGCCGAGCACCGGGAGCGTGGGAAGGATCGGCAACAGCACGCTGGACGGCTGCAATCCCGCGATGCCGTCGTGGTGCACGGTGTTCACGGCTGGCGGCAGACCGGAGACCCACGCGTACGTCGACAGCGGGTCGTTGGCCGGCGGCGCGTGGATCTGCAGCACCAGCTGGTGGCCGGCCCTGAACACATAGCCGATCGGGAAGATTTCGATCTCGAACTGATACGGCTGGTTCGGCGTGAGCGCTTTCGTCACCGTGTTCGTGTGCGGGTGCCATGCCCGGTAGATGTCGCCGTCCGGCGTGTAGTCGGTTCGGTTGGGATCTGGGTTGATCTCGCGGTGCGAAGCTCGCTGCATGCCCCGCTGCACGTACGAGATCGTGCCGTCCTCGTCGACGTCGAGGACATCGACGAAGAAGTCGGTGTTGGGCGCCGTCGACGACGCGGTCAGTGTGAGGTTGATCGGCCCGGCCACGGCCGTGTCGGTCGTGATCGGGAGTGAGTACCGCAGTTGGTCCTCAGTATGGAAGAACGTCGCCTTTCCGAGGCCCTGGTCACCGAAGCCCATGCCTAGGTCCGCCGTCATCTGACGGCCTTCGGGGGTCGAGACGTAGGAATCGGGCGCTTCACCGACGGTGTCGGCCGTCGACAGGCCCCCGCCCTCGTGGAGGAAGTAGCGCGTCCACTGCGTCTCCGGTGCGGGCCAGTTCGACGTCGAGTAATCGAACTGCCCGGCCGGAACGGCCGCTCCCGACGTCGTGTCGACGAGCAGGTTGACGCGCTTGGTCGGGTCCTTCACCGCGTCGCAGTTCGGCCCGGCGCCGTTCTCGATGATCCAGCAATCGAGCCAGGCGCGCCGATCGAGACCGGCCACGCTGGTCGTGCTGTGCACGCCGTTGGTCATGACCAGGCGCTTCGGAACGGACTCGCTGATGTTCTCGAACAGCACGTGACCGCCGCGCGGGCCGGTCTGTTCGTCCTCGAACTGCTGGGTGATGTGGATGGGCTTGGTGATGCCGCGGATGAAGGTGCGCGTCGAGTGGATCCGCCACCAGTCGCCGTCGTCAAGAGACGTGGCGCCGTTGAGGATCGGGTTCTGGAGCGTCGCGGCCCCCGTTCCGAACACGTCGGTCGGCCGGGCGGCGATGTTGGCCGCGCACCTCGGGTCGGCCGCGGCCGTCTCGTTCACATACCGGTCGGCGTTGCCGGCGAGTTCAAAGGCCGGACGCAGGACCCCGGTCCACAGTGCGGGAAAGCCGTAGTTGGGAACCCCGCCGGGGTAGACGATGCCCCGGTACAGGTCATCGATGAGACCCGAGATGGCGACGGCCTCGAGGTGCGGAGGATCGGTCGACGCCACCATGAACCCGGTGAGGCCCGGGTACGAGTGGCCGATGATCCCGACCTCACCGTTGGACCACGACTCCTTGATGATGTGGTTCTCGATGATCTCGTAGCCGTCCTCGGCGTGCCGCCGATCGAACAAGTTGAAGACGCCCCCCGAGCACCCCGTTCCCCGGATCGACGCATAGAGGGTGACGTACCGGTCGCCCCACGACGCGGGGTTGATGGTGTCCCCGCCCCCGCCGTATCCGTCCATCTGCAACAGCGCGGGGTAGTCCTGGGACGCGTCGAAACCCTCGGGATACGAAATGGAGACGGCGATGCTCGTGCCGTCCGACATCGTGTAATACGTGAAGACGGAGGGAGGAGGTGCCGCCTCGGTCTTCGCAATCGGAATTGCCAGCAGGCCACCCACCAAGGCAGCGATAACCGTCAACGACCGGAGTCGCGGCATTCGGTCCCTCCCCGTTGTAGCCCGCGGCCACCGTTGGCCAGAGGCAAGGTGGCGAAACCTAACGGAACGTGTGGGATACGGCCACTTTGGGTGGGGCGGCAGCGCGCACGACGAAGAGCCTGGCTGGCCGCCGACCGCAGTTCGCGGCTATTCGACGCTCAGCGTGGGCGTCGCCCGGTCGGCGAGGACCTTGGTGACCGCTCGCCGCAACGTGCCCGGGTCGAAGGGCTTGACGATCACGCCGTCGACCTCGGCCCGGTGGGCGAGGAACCGATCGGCCTCGCGGTCGAGGAGCAGCACCATCGGGACGTCGGCGCAGCGGTCGGCGGAGTGCTCGTTGTGCAGCTCGATGGCGGTGGCGACGCCGCCCATGTTGCCGATCTGCATGTCGAGGACGATGAGGTCGGGCGGTGTCTCGGCCACGAACGGGACGACGTCCTGGCCCCGTTCGGCTTGCACGACGCTGAAGCCCGGCCGCACGAGCGCGGACCGGACGGCGTCGCGCACCGGCGCGGAATCGCTGGCGACGAGGATGGTCGGCACGGAAGGACTCTAGTGGGCGGTCGCGGAAATCCTTGTTGCGTCTCGCCGGCCAGACGACGTCGTCGACTTCGCCCCTCCGGGGCTGCGTCCTCGGCCTCGACGCAGCCACGGCTGCGCCTTCGGCCTGCGTCCTTGTCGCCGACGCCGCTGGCTCGACGATCCATCAACGTGATTTCCGCGACCGCCCACTAGAACCCCGTCGCCGGAAGGGCGGAAGCGGTGGCCGGCGTCGGCGCGTCGCCGAAGACGTGGAGCGCGATCTCGGTCAAGCCGATGAAGTCGTGGACGTCCTCGGAGAGGTACGGCACGAACGCCAGCGGAACCGGGGCCCCCTCTTTGGCGGCGATGGTGGCGGCGAGCTGATTCGCATAGTCGCGCTCGAGCCGCGCGACCTCCGACAGGTCGGCCAGGTTGCGGTAGAGGGCCGAAAGCATCGCGGCATCATCGCCGCGGGCAGCGAGTGAGTCGGCGCGGGCGGCGAGGCCGGCCGGGGCTTCGTCGCCGAACGACGGGTGGATGCGGTTGACGATCATGCCCTGCACCGGGATGTCGGTCTCCGCGAGCCGCGCGGCGAAAAACATGGCCTCCTCCACGGCGTCGCGTCGTGGTGACGTCACCAACACGAAGGCCGACCCCGGGTCGGACAACAGCTCGAGCACCTTCTGCGCCCGGTCGCGGAAGCCCTGCTCCATCCCTTCGAACGCCTGGAAGAAGGCGATGGCGTCCTGCACCGCTTCGGTGCCGACCACACGCGACATGGTGCGCAGGAACGCCTGCGCGGCCACGCTCGCCGCGCGCAACGTCGCCCGCGTGGGAAACAACAGGAACCGCACGAGCCGGTGGTCGAGAAAGCGCGTCAGTCGTTCCGGCGCGTCGACGAAGTCGAGCGCGTTCCGGGTGGGGGGCGTGTCGACGACGATGAGGTCGTAGCCGCCCTCGTCGTGCAGCTCATGCAGCTTCTCCATTGCCATGTATTCCTGGGTTCCGGAGAGGGCGCTCGAGACGTTGCGGTAGAAGCGGTTCTCGATGATTCCCCGCGCCTGCTCCTCACCGCCGGAATACCGCGCCACGAGACGATCGAAGGTCGACTTGGTGTCGAGCATGAGAGCGGAGAGCCGTCCTTCGGCGGGGGCCACACCGTCCGGGTCCCAGAGCGCCCGATCGATTGCGCTCGCCGTATCAGCCAACGACTCGAGCCCGAGCGCGTTGGCGAGGCGCTTGGCGGGGTCGATGGTCACCACGACGGTGTTGCGTCCCCGTCGCGCCCCCTCGAGGGCCAGCGCGGCCGCGGTCGTCGTCTTGCCGACGCCGCCGCTGCCGCAGCACACGATGATGTGACGATCGGCGACCAGCGTGGCGAACCCGCTCGGCGCGCTCATGCTGCGCCCTTCCCTTGCTGCGAGGGCTCGGTGGGTCCCGGGAGGGCCCGCACGCTTCCGGCGAAGGCGTCGGCGAGCACGGTCAGATGCTCGGGCCCGAGTTCCGTCGTGGGGATGAACGGGAGGTGGATCTGCCGCAGCGGCAGCTGGTCGGCGAGGCGGGCCACTTGTTCATGCTGGAGGGCCCGGCGTCGCTGGTGGAACCTCGCCGCGCCCGACAGGTCGGCGGCTTCGCGGGGCGACACGAACACGTCGGCGCCCTTGGCGACGCCTTCGATGACCTCCGGGCTCACGTCGCGCGCGTCGAGGCCGAGGTCCGGATACAGGCTGTTCACCACCACCGGGGCCAGCGAAATGCCGACCCGGTCTTCGAGGGCGAACGCCGTGTCGACCAACTCGTTGACCGGCGTCTCCTCGGCGAGGGTGACGAGCACGGTCCGGCACCGGGCGGGGTCCGAGAGCATCTCGATGACGTCGAGCGCCTGCTTGCGGATCGGACCCACCGTGACGGCGTCGAGCAGGCCCCGCGGCGACTGGAGAAAGGTCACAGCGTGCCCCGCGGCCGGTGCATCGATGAGGATGAGGTCGTGCGCCTCATTTCGCTCGATCGACTTCACCTTGCCGAGGACCAAGATGTCCTTGATGCCGGGAGCGGCGGTCGAAATGATCTCCGCGGCTCCCGACCGCACCAGGCGCTTCGACACGCGCTTCAGCCCGTGGGTGTCGAGGTAGTCGAGGAGCGCCTGTTCGGGAGTGAGCGTGCGGCCGGTGACGCCGGGCGCCAGCTCCGCCTCCTCGTAGGCGAGCGGTTCGCGTCCGAACATCGTGGACAGCCCGGACTTGCCCTCGATCTCCAGGATGAGGGTGCGCAGGCCGAGGCGGGACGCCACGACCGCCATGGCCGCGGTCACGGTGGTTTTGCCGACGCCGCCCTTGCCCGCGACGATGACCACCTTCGAGGCCGAGCAGAACTGCTCGAGATCCATCGGGACCCCATCGTATGAGTCGCCCACCCGCTTCTTCGCTTTCATCCCGCCGCCTGATGGCCGCGTGCGCCCTCGCGGGCCTCCTCGCGGCCCCGCTCGTGACTCCGGGCGTCGCCGCCGCCGGCGGTGGGGACGACGGCTTCATCGTCGTCGTCGACGTGGACGGCCTGCTCGATCCCGTGACCGCCGACTTGATCGAGGACGCCATCTCCGACGCCGAACGCGACGGCGCCGCCCTCGCCATCCTCGCCGTCGATTCCTCCGTCGCGGTCGACGTCGACGTGGACGCCCTCGTCGCGAGCGTCCGATCCGCCGAGATTCCCGTGGTGGCGTGGGTCAAGGGGGGTGGGGCTGCCCGCGGCGGCCCGGCGCGGGTCGTCCACGCCGCCCACCTCGTCGCCAAGGCCGGCAACGCGACCCTTTCGGGGCGCGCCGACCTCGAGGCGCCGACCCTCCGCGACCTCATCGCGCTCCTCGACGGCCGGAGCGTCACGGTGGCCGGCGACGCCGTCGCGCTGCGTCTCGGCGTCGTCGACGACGCGGGAGACGACGCGGGGGACGACGCCGATGCCGCGCCCGATGGGGCCGGCGACGGCGAGACCTCGGAGAAGCGGGTTCTGCCCCTCACATTCCGGGAGCTCGACCTCGTCGATCAGGCGCAACACGCCCTGACGAGCCCGTTCGTCGCCTACCTCTTTTTGATGCTCGGTCTCTGCCTCATCGTGTTCGAGTTCTTCGCCATCGGCATCGGGATCGCGGCCGCCGTCGGCGCCGTGCTCGTCCTCGTGTCGTTCGTCGGCCTTGCGCACCTCCCGGTCGATCCACTCTCGATGGGTCTCGTGCTCGCCGGCGTCCTCGCGATCGCCGTCGACGTCCAGGCGGGGGCCGCCCGGTTCTGGGCGACGGTCGGGTCGCTGATGCTGGTCGTCGGGTCACTGCGGCTCTACGACGGCCCGGCGCGCCTCGACCCCCCCGTGTGGCAGACCCTGCTGGTGGTGGCGGGCGCCCTGTTGTTTCTCCTCCCCGGACTCGCGGCGGTCATCCGGGCGCGCTTTTCCACGCCCACCATCGGCCGGGAGTGGATGGTGGGTGAGGACGGCGTCGCCGCGGTCGACTTCGACCAGGAGGGCGTCGTGACGGTGCGCGGTGCTCCGTGGCGCGCCTGGTCGACCCGCGCCGCTCGCATCC
>DATDOY010000078.1:0-2456 GCA_035293045.1 Acidimicrobiia bacterium | reverse complement strand
GGCTCGACCATCACCTTCGGGTCGACGTCGACGAACCAGATCGCGTCGCTGCCGTCGGTCGAGGAGGAGCCGCCGGCACCCCCGCCAGTCGTGCTGACGACGGTGCCCGCGCTGTCCGGCCTGACCGAGTCCGAGTGGCTCGACCTGGTGGCGGCGGCGAACCTGGTCGCCGGCGCGAAGACCGAGGTGTTCGACTCCACGGTCCCCAACGGCCAGATGGTCGGCTCGACGCCCGGTCCGGGGACGAGCGTGGCCGAAGGCACGGTCGTGAACTACATCGTCTCGAAGGGCACCGCGCCCGTCTGCTCGACGGTGAGCGCCGGCTTCACGTACACGAAGACCCCCGTCAGCAACAAGTCACCGGTCACGGTCACCGTCACCGACACGACCACCTACAACCCGGCGTGCGTGACGGTCTGGGCCTGGGACTGGGGCGACGGCGTCGTCACCTTTGGCCAGGTGCAGCCGCCCCACGTCTACTACAACTTCGGGTCCACCAACATGACCTACATCCTGAGCCTGACCGTCACGAGCGGCACGTTCACGACCACCGTGGGTGGCTACGCCATCCTGGTGAAGCCGTGAGCGCCCTGCGACGGCCCCGCCGCGCCGGAGATCGAGCGCGCGAGGGCGGCCAGACGCTCGTCGAGTTCTCGCTCGCCCTGATTCCGTTCCTGTTCATGCTCATGGGCGTCATCGACCTCGGTCGCGGGATCTACACCAACAATGGCGTCGCCCAGGCCGCGCGCGAGATCGCCCGGGCTGCGAGCGTCCACCAGTGCGTCGGTGCGTGCTCGAGCTTGACGTGGTCCGCGGAGATCCGCGAAGCGGTCGACACCCAGCGGGCGCTCGTTCCGGGGCTGACCGCAACGAACGTCACCATCGACTGCGTCACCATCGGCAACACGCCCGTCACGGTCGACGAGATCTGCCCACCCAACAACTACATCCGGGTGAACGTGAGCATGTCCTTCCGACTGGTGACGCCGCTGCTACCGATCCCGAATCCGTTCACGGTCAGCTCGACCGCGCACGTGCAGGTCCCGTGATGAAGGAGTCGCCGGCCATGCCTCGTCCCATGCTCCGCTTCCGGCATCCGGTCGTGCCGACCGACGGGCACGGCGCGGAGCGCGGCCAGCTGCTCGTCATCTTCGCCCTGGCGATGGTCGCCCTGATCGGCATGGTCGGCCTGATCATCGACGGCGGCGACACCGCGCTCCAGCGACGCGACCAGCAGAACGTGGCCGATGCCGCCGCGATGGCGGCCGGGTACGCGTACGTGAACGAGATGGACGAGACCGCGGCGGCCAGGTCGGTTGCGGCGGCCAACGGCTATGTCCACGGGAGCGATTCCACGACGGTGACGGTCACCTCGTTCGCGGACCGCATCGAGGTGAGTGTCTCGCGGCCGCACCGGAACTACTTCTCCGGAATCCTGGGCTTCGCCACCTGGGACGTGTCGACGACCGCCTCGGTCGTCGCCGGCGTTCGCACCGGGGCCTATGGCACGATGCCGCTCATCTTCAACGAGGTTGCATGGGACGCGAGGGAGCCCGGCGTGTCGGTCACGTTTGGCGAGCCGCCGCCCGGCAACGAAGACGTCCCCAAGTCGGAGTCTGAGTTCAACTGGACCCTCTTCTGCACCGCGAACGGCGAGGGCTGCAACGGCGACACGCGGAATATCAACGACTGGATCAGCGAGGACGGCATCTCGACGACGGTGACCCTGGCGGATGCCATCGCACCGCTGAACGCGGGCACGCATCAGGCCCTGTTCTCCGATCTGAGCGGCGCGGTCGGCGAGGCCTTCCCGGTCGCGATCGTCGACGACGACGGCCGGCTCCTCGGGTTCGCCTGGTTCCATCTCACCGGGTCCGTCGGCGGGGCGACGAAGTCGATCACCGGCTGGTTCGACGATTCGTTCGACGCGCCGGAGTTCAAGATCATCCACGGCCACGGTGCCGCGACCGGCCCGATCGGCGGCTACGGCGTCGAGCTCATCGACTGACCGCGGACGCAGGGTCCCGGACCAACGGAGCCGCGCTCACCGGCGCGGCTCCTTCGATTCCAGGAGGGTGCGCTCAGCCGATCCGATAGGTCGCCGGGCGCCGGTTGGCGAGGGCCGGGATCTGGCGCCGGACCGATGCGACCCGGTCCGTGTCGATCACGGCGTGGACGATCGACTCGCGATCCGGTGCCTGGGCCACGATGATCCCCCACGGGTCGATGACCATCGACCGCCCGAACGCCGGCTGGTCGGGCGGCCCGCCGATCTGGGACGGTGCGATCACCCACGCCCCGTTCTCGATCGCGCGGGCCCGGAGGAGCACCTCCCAGTGGTCGCGCCCGGTCCGCTCGGTGAAGTTGGACGGGACGGCGAGGACCTCGGCGCCGGCCAGGGCGAGCGTCCGGTAGAGCTCGGGAAAGCGGAGGTCGTAGCAGATCGTCAGGCCGAG
>DATDOY010000077.1:0-2739 GCA_035293045.1 Acidimicrobiia bacterium | reverse complement strand
GCGGCGGGGGAGCCTTGGGGAGTCGCTCTCCGTCGAGAGGATCTACGGCGCGGGTGACGTACAGGTGGTTGGCGATCTGGCCTCGGGTGATGTCGACGTAGGTCTCGGCCCTCGTGGCGTGCTCGTCGACGCGGCTCGCCGATGCCCCGAACGTCGCTCCCTGCACCGCATAGCTCGTGAGTGCATAGGCATGGTCGATGCCGACGTCGGTGCGCTTGCCGGGACCCTGGTGGTGATCGAAGAATGCCCGCGGGATGTCGATGGTGCCGATGCCGTCGAAAGCCACCGTGAGGTGGTCACCGTCGCGTCGGAGACCCCTCCGAATTCGCATCACCGTTCCGGTTGCCCCGTTGCGGACGTAGTCGCTGGTCCGACCGGCTGGATGCAATTCCCGGTTGGTCATGCGGGCGATGACGCGGTCCCCGGCGGCAAAGGCCCGGCCCCCGCTCGCCGCGAGTTCGAGGCCGTCGACTTCTCCAGCGACTTGGAGGAGACGGTGCGCGAGCCGGTTGAGGTGGCGACGCGTGCGGTTGCGGCGATCGACCATTGGGTGCGCGGTGCCAGCCTGACGGCTGTCCCACCACCGACGGAGTAGCTCGAGGTGGAGGTCCATCTCGCTCTCGACGATGTGTAGATGCCCGGCGGTGGCGAGATGCCCGATGGCCTCCTCGACTCGACCCGCACGGAGTGCGTCGGCGGCGGCGGCGTCGCGGGGGTCCCGGAGGCGGTGGCTGGCCGCCAGTTCAGGTGTGTGTTCGGGCGCGCGTTCGCATAGGACGCGGAACATGCCGCCGGCGCCGACGGCCCCGTGCTGGGCAGGATCGCCGATCAGCCGCACGGTCGCCCCCGTGATTCCGGCCAGGTGAAGGAGCTTGTGGAGATCCCGGTCGGGGACCGTGGAGGCCTCATCGACGATGAGGACGGTGTTGGTCGTGAGCGGGGTGCGCTCGGGGTCGTCTTGCACGAGGTACCACGCCAGCGTCTCCGATCGGATGCCGGTTGCGGTGCCGAGCACGCGGGCCGCTTCCCCCTTGACCGCGGTGCCGCGAACTTCATAACCCGCCGCCTCCCAAGCCTCGACAGCGGCGCGCATCGTGGTGGTCTTGCCGGCTCCCGCCCGCCCGACGCCGCACTGCATCCGATGACCGCTCGAACAAAAGGCGGTGACGAGGTCGCGCTGCTCGCCGGTGAGCTCCGGATGCGATGCGAGGGCTTGGTGCAGCCCGTCGTCGGAGACCACGCCGGAGTCCTGATCGAGCCCGTCGAGGTACCACTCAACGAGTTGTCGCTGGACCGCCAGCATCTCGGGCGTGGTGAAGATGCCCTGTCGCCGGAGCCGAGTGGGCACGGGCGCATCCTTGCTCGGTGACGGGATCAGCTCGATGGCGTGCTCGGACGAGAGGAATTCGTCGGCCAGTTCCTCGAACTCGACAGCGGGAAGCAGTAGCGGTTGCTCCCTGCCGTCTCGATCGACTGTCGCGAAGTTGACGAGCGCCGTGAGCACGTCGCCGCGAGTGAAGATCGAGGAATGCGCGCAGAGGCCGCCAGGGGCAGCGAGCCGGGAGAACACATCGTCGTGGCTCGGTGGGACGATGTCGGTTGCTTCCCGTCCGGTGAGCGCAGCCAGCCTGCGGGGCGTGAGGCCAAGTTTGCGAGCGCGCTGCCACCAGCTTCGGGTGAGCTCCTCCACCTCCGCGTCTTGCTTCGAGGGGCGGGTCGCGGTCACGACGGCCTGGAGTTCGTCGATCGTCGTGCCTCGCCCGATCGCCTCCTCAAGTTCGGCGACCGCGTCCTCGATGTCGTTCCGACGTTGGGAGAACTCGCGCAGCACCTCGTCTGTGATCCCGTCGATCTCCCATCCGCCGTGGGGGGCCGGGCGCCAGCGCACCCCTAACGCCCCCGTCAGTCGAAAGCGCATCTCGGCCGTGGCCAGCGCCGAGGCCTCGGTCGCGTGCCAGTAGATCCCCGGTGCCCACAGCGCCCGGCGGGTGCCGTGTTCGTCGACGACGGTGTTGGCGACAACGTTGTGGTGATGGGGGAATGGATCGAGCGCTCGACTCGTCAGGTGTTGGAACGACGCCACGGTCCACCCCCTCGTTCCGACCTGCCTGTCCTTGGCTCGCGCCCACGCGGCATGGGTTTCCAGGTATGCCAGGCCGGCGTCGTTGCCTGCTTGAATGGCGTCCAGCACCGCTGCCCGCGTGGTGCGATCACCGAGTAAAGCGAGGACCCCGAGCGACTTCTCTGTGGTGAGCGTGACGTCGTACCCCACTCGCACCGCCGGGACGCGACGTCGCCGGAGGAACTCGACAAGATCGCAGCGACGTACGACCCAATTTCCGCCGGGGTCTCGGCGTCCGACGAGATACGCGCGCTTGGGCTTCCCGCCCGCGGCGACCACGGCGGCGATCTCGTCCCGGTGGGCCTGGTAGCGGCAGCAGAGCGACCGTAGGTATCGCGGTGTCACCCCGGCAAGGCGTGCCACGTCACCGAGCGCGAGTTCGTCGTCCGCCGCGCCTTCGCCTTCGACTCGATCGACGCTGCTCCGGTCGGCGCGAGCCTCCTCGCACCGAGACAGTTCTCGGTCGGCGATCCAGCGCGAACCGTCGGGGTCGATTCGCGGCACGAGGTAGGAATCAGGCGGCTGATTCGTCATCGACTCTGGGCCACCCGTCGCCGCGGCGAGGAACGCAGCGAACGCGAGGTTCTCGCCAGCGGCCACCATCCATTCCCCCTCCC
>DATDOY010000076.1:0-30033 GCA_035293045.1 Acidimicrobiia bacterium | reverse complement strand
CCAAGGTCGCGTCGGCGTAGCCGGGATCGCGGCGGCGCCCGACGGCGGCGGCTACTGGATCGTCGACCAGCGGGGCGGCGTGTTCGCCTTCGGTGACGCCCGCTACTTCGGGTCCGTGCCGGGCGTCGGGCTCTGTGAATGGGCCGACGTGGTGGCCGTGACCGCCTCGGCCACAGGTCAGGGCTACTGGATGATCGGGACGGACGGGAGGGTCTGGAGTTTCGGCGACGCCCGCTACCTCGGAGCGATGGACGTCGGCGGGATCCAGCACGCGCGAGCCGTCGGGATGACGCTCGCCGCCTAGTCTCCTGGGGTGCCCTCCGAAGGCCCTCTCGAGATCGCCATCACGCAACTGGATCCCGACCTGCCCCTTCCGGCTCAGGGACATCCCCACGACGCCGGGTACGACCTCGTGGCCCGCGAGGACGTCATCCTCGAACCTGGCGGCGGCCGGGCTGCCGTGCCGACGGGCGTGGCCGTCGCCATCCCTGCGGGCTTCGCGGGTTTCGTCCAGCCCCGGTCGGGGTTGGCTCTTCGCCACGGCGTCACGTGCCTCAACACTCCGGGCCTCATCGACTCCGGCTACCGCGACGAGATCCGCGTCATCCTCGTCAACCTTGACGCGGCGGAGAAATACGAGGTCCACCGGGGCGACCGCATCGCCCAACTCGTGATCCAGCGGGTCGCCGAGGTGGCGTGGCAGATCGTGGACGATCTTCCCGACAGTGCTCGCGGGGAGGGCGGGTTCGGTTCAACCGGCCGCTGATAGGTTCCCTCCGCATCAATCGTCGGGGAGGACGCATGGCGCACGACCGCAAATTCCGGTTCGGGATCCAGATCTCGAAGGCGGGCTCGTCCACGGAGTGGGCCGAATTGGCCCGCAAGGCCGAGGATCTCGGGTTCTCGACCCTGGCGATGCCAGACCACTTCGTCAACGACGAGTTCGCCCCGATGCCGGCCATGATGGCGGCGGCCGACGCCACGTCCACCCTGCGCATCGGTTCGCTGGTCTTCGACAACGACTACAAGCACCCGGTCGTCCTGGCGAAGGAGGCCGCCACTCTCGACGTGTTGTCGGACGGGCGCCTCGAGTTCGGCCTCGGCGCGGGGTGGCAACGCACGGACTACGACGCCAGCGGAATCCCCTATGACCCGCCCGGCGTGCGCATCGATCGCTTCGAGGAGGGCCTGCGCATCGTGAAGGGCCTGTGGGAGACCGGCCCGTTCTCGCACGCAGGCGAGCACTACACGATCACCAACCTCGAGGGCTTCCCGAAGCCGGTCCAGCAACCCCGCCCTCCGATCCTCATCGGCGGGGGAGGGCAGCGTGTGCTCACGATCGCGGCGCGCGAGGCGGACATCATCGGGCTGAATGCCAACCTGCGGGCCGGCGAGGTGGGGATCGACGCAGCGAAGACCGCAACTGAGCAGGCCACCCTTGAGAAGCTCGACTGGATTCGCGCGGCGGCCGGCGACCGCTTCGACGACATCGAGTTCAACGTGCTGGTGTTCATGGCGACGATCACCGAGGATCGCGATTCGCTGATCGAGTCGATGGCACCGATGTTCGGCATCACGCCGGCCGAGGCGGCGGCGATCCCGCACGTGCTGGTGGGCACCGAGGGACAGATCATCGACGAGCTCCACGAGCGGCGCGAGAAATTCGGCGTCTCGTATGTGACGCTCCAGGGTGACGTGATGGAGGCCTTCGCCCCGATCGTCGCCAAACTCACCGGTACGTAGCGAGCTCCACTTCTGTCCCGCTGTGGGCCCGATGCGGCACCTGGTGGGACGCAAGCCGGGGACGCGAACCCTTCGTCGCTCGGAAAGGGCTTTGATAACCTGACCCTCCGCGCGGACGTGGCTCAGCTGGTAGAGCATCACCTTGCCAAGGTGAGGGTCGCGGGTTCGAATCCCGTCGTCCGCTCTCTGTGATGTCGCGAGACATCGGAAACATGGCGAACGCTCAGACGCGCGACACCCGTTCCTATTTCCTGACGTCACACACCGTCATCCGCGCACTGTCGTCCGCTCCACGAATCCACGACTTCCCCCAGTCGGGTCGCCCCGTTCCAGCGCGAGGTGCGGGACGAAAGCCGGAGTTCGGACGGTCCCCGGGCAAGGTTCGCGGGTCGCGTACCTGGTGGGGGGCAATAGTCCTCGACGTTCGCGGTCCAGGGCCAGCGGGCAAACCGTCACGCGCAGACGGGTGGATGGCGCTCGCACCATGGCAGGCTGGTTTCGAGCTGGGCTGCCGTGGCGAGGAGGTGGTCCTCGCGGCCCATCTGGGCAACAAGCTGGACGCCGATGGGGAGTCCCGCCCCCGTGTGGTGGAGTGGCAGCGAGATCGCTGGTGAACCCGTCATGTTCCACACCATCGTGAACGGGGTGGTTTCGCCGACCTTGAACATGGTGGCCAGTGGATTCGCCGGATCCACGGCCGCCCATCCGATCCGCGGGGGCGGCACGGCCATGGTGGGCGTCACGAGGAGGTCGAACCCCAGCTCCCACCATGCAGCGACCCGCCGGGTGAAGGCATGCACCCACTCCATCGTGGCGAGGTGATCGGCGATGCCGCGGCTCCGGGAGAATTCGGTCAACCACCAGGTGAGCGGTTCGACGTCGTCCTCGGCGAGGGCGTCGCCCAGCGTCCGGCGCCACCAGTCGAGGGCGAACTCAGCGTAGGCGGCCGCGATCTCGAGCGACCGGACGCCCAGGGCCTCGTCGCTGAGTGCGTCAGGTGCCGAATCCTCGACGGAATGCCCCAGTTCCGCCAGCGTTCGCAGGGCCGCGTCGACCGCCTCGACGCACGATGGATCGACCACGCCCAGGCCCCCTGGCGGGTCGACCAGCCTGCCGATTCGCAGGCGATTCGGCCCACGTTCGATCACGCTGGCAAACGGTACGTCGGGTTCCGCGAAAGCGTAGGGGTCCCCGGCGACCGGTCCACACACGTGGTCGAGCACCGCGGCCGCGTCTCGTACCGAACGAGTGATCACGTGCTCACTGACGTGTCCACCCACGACGTCCCCGAAATCGGGGGCCAGCGACACCCTCCCGCGCGACGGCTTGAGACCGACGACCCCGCACGCTGATGCAGGGGTCCGGAGCGAGCCGCCCAGGTCGTTGCCTGTGGCAACGGCGACCATCCGAGCCGCCACGGCGGCGCCCGAGCCACCGCTGGACCCCATCACCGTCCGTTCGAGATCCCATGGGTTCCTCGACGGCGGGTACAGGGCGGGCTCGGCCGTGGGAAGGATGCCGAACTCCGAGCACTTCGTCTTGCCCAGGATGACGAAACCAGCCCGCCGGAGCTTGTCCACGAACACCGTGTCCGAGCCGGCAACGTATTTTCGTCCCGCTACCCCGGCGCAGCCTTCGTGGAACGGCTCGCCCGCGACGTGGTGAAGGAGGTCCTTTACCAGGATGGGCACGCCCCGGAACGCGCCGCCCTCGGGGAGGGTCCGGGCCTCCTCCCGCGCCATGTCGAAACGCGGGAACAGCGTGGCTTCCACAGCGGGGTCGACGGCTTCGATGGCGGCGATGGCAGCGTCGACGAGTTCGAGCGGCGAGAGGTCTCCGCGGGCGACGGCTCCGGCCTGATCGACGGCGTCGAGCGACGACAGGTCACTCATCGCCGGAATGTACCCGACCGCTGAGCGGGCCGACGGGCGAGGATGGTTCCTACCGGGGCTCGATTCCTGCCAACCGTTTGCCAACTGTTTGCCAACCGACTTTGGACCGCAGGCGCGGGCACTCGACCGCATCACCCACCCACCACGCCGTCGTTTGCGCACGAAACCCCGTCAGAGCGGCGATCCGAGCGCATGGCCAAGGTGAGGGTCGCGGGTTCGAGACGCGTCGTCCGCTCCAAGACCTCGAGGCCGGTCGCACGGTAGAGGCGCTCCCGAGGAGGCGCGTCTTCTCGTCGGGGCTGAGGTGGTGCACCACGTGCCGACGGCCACGGCACACCACGCTCACCACCGCGCCACCCGGCGAGCGGGCAGTTCCGCCAAGCGCTTGGCGGGCCTACGCGACCGTCGGCAGGAGCGACGGCTCCACGATCACCGCCAGGCCGAAGCCGACCATGGCCGCCGCGGCAACGATGCCGACGACGCGTCCCGCGGGCACCACCTTCTCTGCGAACACCAGGGCGGCCACGGCGACCATGGCGGCGACGTTCATCACGCCGAGCGGGATCAGGATGAGGAACAGCAGCCAGCAGCACCCGACGCAGTACACGCCGTGCGAGAGGCCCATCCGCAAGGCACCAACGCGACCGTCGCTCCACCGCGTCATGACGAAGGACAGCGGCGTCCGACAATGCCGCAGGCAAATGTCCTTCAGGGGTGTGAGCTGGTAGACGCCGGCCATGACCAACAGCCCGCCGCCTGCCCGCCCCCAGTTCATGGCGACCCATTCCGACCGGGACGCGGCCGTCTCGACCCCCGCGCTCACGACATAGGCGACCAACCCAAAGACGAACCACAGGACGATGTACGACCCCGTGAAGAGCGCAACAGACAGCGGATCGCTTTGACGCATGCGGCCGTACATCACGACCATCGGGGCCGCGGCCGGAAACATCATGGCGACCATCATGGCCACCCACATCGCCAGAAAGAGCGGCCACGAGCCGCCCATGGTGAGTGCGGGCCCCATGGAGTCGCCCATCCCCATGGGGTCCGTCGCCTCCCGTAGGAACACGATCCAGCCGATCGCCGCGAGGACGAGAAGCGTCACGAGGATCGCGTTGCGTTGGCGCGCGACCGCCGGGGGAACCGGCGGGGCGGCGGTGCTCAGCCGGCCCACTCGACGAGTTCGGGGACGATCCCTCCGGCGCCCAGGCTTTCCCACGAACGCAGCTCGGGGTCGGCGAAGCTCGTCCCCTGTGCGTAGGCAAGGTGCTCCGACTTCATGCCGAAGGCGCGGATGACGGGCGCGCCGGCGATCGTCGCGGGCGCGCCGTCCTCGGCATTGATCGGCTGGAGCACGACCTGGCCGATGCCTTCGACGGTGACCCCTGGTGCGTCCGCTCCGCCGAAGTCGATCTTCGCGACGGTCGAAGGCAGCCATTCCCCGATCGCCTCGCGCATCCCGCCCCACAGGCCGCCCTTCTCACCGTGGAAGATGGCGTCGAGTTGAGAACGCTGCGCGTCCGAGATGCTCGGGTCCAGGTACAGCTTGGCCTTGTCGATGCCGCTGACGAAGTCGCCTTGCAGTTCGAAATGCATCACGGCTTTGGCGCCGGACAGGTCGACCCCATCGGAGTCGCCTTCAATGATCTCCATCCCGAATACGCCTGAGCACCACTCCTGATCAGGCTGGGCTGGGCCGAGGATGCACGGGCACATCTGCGCACAGCTGCACGACTCCAACAACCGCAACTTCATGGTCCACGCCATGGGACCCTCCTTCCCGTCGGGTTGGGGTGAGCGTACGACGATCCGGCGCGTCGTGCTCGGTGCCATCCTCTCCCGCAGGACTCCGCGTTGGCTGACCACACCAGCGTTCGGCGACGACGTGCCAGGTAGCCTCGGTTCGATGTCGGGTGTCGAGGACGGCTGGGGTGCCGACGCAGAGCTCCGGATCAACGCCTCCACCGCGCAGGTCTGGGCGATCGTCTCCGACATCCCGCGACACCCGGCGCTCGCCGGAAGCGGGGAAGTGCTCGCCGTCCGCATGAGTGGTCCCCTCGCAGTCGGGACGACGTTCGAGAGTGACGTCAAGACCGGTGAGGTCGGCTCGTTTTCCCCTCGATGTGTCATCGAGGAAGTGGACCCACCGCGACGACTGGGCTGGGTCTCCCTGTTCCCGCTCGAACCGGGTGAGACCGAGGACCATCAGATCGAAGTCCACTGGCTCTTCGATCTCTCCACGACCCCGAGCGGAACGCTGGTGCGCCACACCGTTCGCATCCCGAGGCCGAAAGCCGGCGGAGATGAGTTGGCCTCCTTCTTTGAACGCACGGGCCGAATCTCGGCGGTGCGAGCCGGCATGGAGCAGACACTCCAGAATGTGAAGACCGCCGTCGAACCGGCGTCCTGACGCGGCGCTCGGTCCATTCACCTGTTGGCGCGTCGCGATCGACGGGGCACGCTCCGTCGCGCGTCCACGAACACGACCAGGCCGACGGCTACCGCTTCATCCTCGATTCGTGACGCCCGTCGCTACCGCCCTCATCCGTCGGTCGTCGATCACCCGCCGACTCCGACGGGTGACCGCGGCCCATCCGGTCTCGCGTTCTCCCTGCTCGCCGAAGGATCAGCGCGCCGGCGGCGCCCGCGAGGAAGGAACCCCCGAGGATCCCAACCTTGGCCGCATCGATGAGTGCCGCGTCCGCGAACGCGAGGCCCGCGATGAAGAGGGACACGGTGAATCCGATCCCGGCGCAGGCGGCGACGCCTGCCATTTCGGTCCAGGTGACACCAGCAGGAAGTCGACCGACGCCTACCCGAACGGCGAGCCACGAGACCCCGAGGATGCCGGCGAACTTGCCGACCAGGAGGCCCGCGACCGTACCGGCCACCACTGCCGCGCCCTCGCTGTTGATCTCGAGGCTCCCGAGCGCGATCCCGCTGTTGGCGAGAGCGAAGATCGGCACCACGACGAAGCTCGTCCACGGGTGGAGGGACCCTTCGACGCGCTCGAGTAACGGCCGGCGCGACCCCCGACCGCGGTTCTTTCTCCGCGCCACCACCCGCGCCGGGGTAATGAGGCCGAGCGTCACCCCGGCGATCGTGGCGTGGAGGCCGGATTCGAAGACTGCCAGCCACAACGCGAGGCCGAGGATGACGTACACGCCGACCGAGCGCAGACCCATGCGCAGCGTGAACCACGTCGCGGCCGCGATTCCAGCCGCGGCGAAGAGCCACGACGCGCTGAGCGAGCCCGCGTAGAACACGGCGATCACGATGATCGCCCCGATGTCATCGGCGACCGCCAGGGTGAGCAAGAACGCTTTGAGGGCCGGGTTGGCCCGTCGATCCACCACGGCGAGCACCGCCAAGGCGAAGGCGATGTCGGTGGCGACCGGGACCCCCCAGCCGTCGGCACCCGCCCGCCCGACGTTGAGAGCCGTGTACACGACCGCGGGGACGACCATCCCACCCAGCGCAGCGAGCAGGGGGAGCGCCGCCGCCCTGCGGTTACTGAGTTCGCCGTCGACCACCTCTCGCTTCACCTCGAGCCCCACCACGAGGAAGAACAGCGCCATGAGGCCGTCGTTCACCCAATGGCGAAGGTCCTGGCGGAGGTGCAGGTCAGCGAGCTCGATCCCGAGTTCCGCGTCCCAGAGGCGGGTGTAGGTGGCGTCCCACGGGGAGTTCGACCAGACGAGGGCGACGACGGCAGCTCCAAAGAGGACGATGCCCGCGGAAGCTTCCGTGTGCACGAAGGCCTGCGCGGCGCGGGAGATCCGCCGGGTTCGCCTGGCCTCGCCGGGTCTAGGCATGAGAGCACTCCCGCCGACCAGGCTTCCCGGCACACCCTCGTTGTTCGGTTTCCACCACCCTATTGGCGTGGGGACGTCTCGCTCGGCCATGGCACGCGCGGTGAGCGGACGACCATGCCTTGCTGTGGCGCTGCGGCCCGGCCCGGCCTACCCCAAGGACGGCCAAAGTGGGGTGGCAGCCCCACCCCGGGAGGGGTAGGATAGGATCATGAAACCCGAGCACCAGCGGTCCGTGTTGAACCGGCTGAAGACGGCGAGAGGGCACCTCGACGCCGTCCTTCGCATGGTCGAGGACGACACCTATTGCCCCGAGGTGATGAAGCAGCTCTCGGCGGTGCAAGGTTCGCTCGAGCGGGCCAGCCGGATCATGCTCCGCAACCACCTCGAGACGTGCGTGGCGGCGGCGATGGCGGCGGGGCGGACCGATGAGATCGTCGACGAGCTGATGGAGGCGCTCCGCTACGACCGCATCAGCACGGGACCCGGGCCCGAACTCGAGCTGAGCGGAGACACGGCTTCATGAGCCAGCGGATCAAAGAACGCCCGGCGAGCCCCCGCGACGCCGAGTTGGAGTTCTCGGTTTCGGGGATGACCTGCGGGTCGTGCGCCGCCCGGGTGGAAAAGGCACTCGGTGATCGTCCCGGCGTGCACCGCGCGGGGGTCAACTTCGCCACCGAGCGGGCGACCGTCGTGTTCGATACAGAGGCCGTCGCCGTCGACGACCTTGTCGCCGCCGTGGGAGACATCGGATACGGCCTGGCGCTCGCCCAGGCGCCGGGCGACGGAACCAGCGCGGACGACGACGCGACCACCCAGCGCATGTGGCTCACCCGTGTCCTTGTCGCGTGGCCCCTCGGTCTCGTCGTGTTGGGGCTGTCGCTGTTCGCCATGCACGAGCCGTGGGCACGGTGGGGTGCCTTTGCCACCGCGACGCCCGTGCAGCTCTGGGCCGGCTGGCCGTTCCTGCACCAGGCCGCGGTTCGCGCTCGGGTCGCGCAGGCCAACATGGACACCCTCATCGCCATCGGAACCCTGGCGGCGTTTCTCTTCTCTGCGTATCAGGTGGGGTTCGGCCCCCCGCATTCCGACCACTATTTCGACACCGCGGCGCTCGTCATCGCCTTCCTTCTGCTCGGGCGGTACTTCGAGGCGCGCGCGAAGGGCAAGGCCTCGAGTGCGATCCGCGTGCTGCTCGAGCTCGGGTCCAAAGAGGCGCGTCTGCTGATCGCCACCAAAGCGGGCGAGGGATATGTCGAACGGATGGTCCCCGCCGACGAGGTGCGGGTTGGTGATCTCCTCGCCGTGCGGCCGGGCGAGAAGATCCCCGTCGACGGGGTGGTCGTCGACGGTCGCTCGGCCGTTGACGAGTCCATGCTGACGGGTGAGTCGGCGCCCGTCGACAAGCAGCCCGGCGACGAGGTGGCGGGGGCGACCATCAATGCCGGGGGAGCGCTGACGATCCGCGCCACCGCGGTTGGCGCCGACACCGCCCTCGCCCAGATCGTGCGCTTGGTCGCGGAAGCGCAGGGGACCAAGGCACCCGTGCAGCGGCTCGCCGACGGCATCAGCAGCGTCTTTGTGCCGTTCGTCCTCGTGCTCGCCGCGCTGACCTTCGCAGGGTGGTTGGTATTGAGCGACGATGCCTCCGGTGGGCTGGTCGCGGCGGTGGCCGTGCTGATCATCGCCTGCCCGTGCGCGCTGGGCCTCGCGACACCCACTGCCATCATGGTCGGCACGGGCCGCGGCGCCGCCATGGGCGTCCTCATCAAGGGAGGCGAGGTGCTCGAGCGCTCCAAGCGCGTCGACACCGTCGTCTTCGACAAGACAGGAACCCTCACCCGCGGGGAGATGGCCCTGACCGACGTCGTCACCCTCGACGGCGAGGACCGCTCGACCGTGCTGCGCTTCGCGGGTGCCGTCGAGGCCTCCTCGGAGCATCCGGTCGGTCGCGCCATCGTCGACGCCGCGAGGGCGAATGGCGCCGATCTGCCGATCGCCACGGACTTCGAGGCCATCACCGGTCACGGCGCGACCGCCGTTGTCGACGGTGTGCGCGTCCACATCGGACGCCGCAAGCTGATGTCCGACCATGAGCTCATCGGCTGCGCCGATCTCGACGAGGCAGCCGCCCGCCTCGAAGGCGAGGGCAAGACGGCGATCTTTGCCGGTTGGGGCGGACGCGTGCGCGGCATGCTCGCCGTCGCGGACACCCTCAAGGACGACGCCGCCGCCGCCGTCGCGGAGGTCCGCGCCCTCGGCATCGAGGTCGTGATGATCACGGGCGACAACGAGCGGACGGCGGCGTCGGTCGCCGCGCACGTCGGGATCGACCGAGTGTTGGCCGAGGTGTTGCCCGGTGACAAGGCCGACGAGGTGCGCAGGCTCCAAGCCGACGGCCGGGTGGTCGCGATGGTGGGCGACGGCATCAACGACGCCCCCGCCCTCGTGCAGGCGGACCTCGGGATTGCGATCGGCACCGGTACTGATGTCGCCATCGAATCATCCGACATCACCCTTCTGTCGGGCGACCTCCGCGGCGTGGCGACGGCGATCCGGCTCGCACGCCGCACGTTCCGGACCATTGTGCAGAACCTGGGGTGGGCGTTCGGCTACAACGTCGCCGCCCTGCCCTTGGCGGTCGTGGGCGCCCTCGATCCGATCATCGCCGGAGCGGCCATGGCGTTCTCGAGCGTGTCGGTCGTGTCCAACAGTCTCCGGCTGTACCGGTTCCGCCCGAGGTCCTCGACACCTCCGCACGATTAGCGGCGGCTGTCTGTGTCGGGACCGGGCGTCGACCCGGCCCCGCGGTCGTCGTTTCCCGCACCCTGGCGGTCCGAAGTCGGACACCGAGTGCGCGACCGGGGCGCATCCGGTCAAGGCTGCGAGGACTAGTCATCAATATTGATGATGCCCTTTCCCGCCGTCCGTACGTTCGGCTCGTCCAACGAATGAGGACAGTGGGGAGGCTGTGAACCGCGGGTGATCTTTTGGTCGCCGGGCCCGCGGGGAGCCAATGGCGAAACCGACCCCGCACCTCCGAACGAGAGGTGTGTGTGGTGCTTCGACCTGACTCGCGTACAAACCGTCCCGGACTCAGCGCTCTTCGTGCGGGCGCCGCGTGCCTTCTGATCTCCTTCGTCATTGCCGTCGCCAGCACGAATGCGGGCGCGAACAACGGCAACGGAAATGGTGAAGGAAGTGCCAATGCCAACGCCAATGCCAACGCCAGCGGAGATCCCGGTGCCAATGCCAACGGAGATCCCAACGCCAGCGCCAATGGCCAGGCTCACTCCAATGGGAACGCGGGACTGACCGATCCGCAGCCTCTGTCCAATGCCGACCTGAATCCGGGCGGTGCCAACAACGGCGGTGACTGCGGCGCCTACTGCTCGACTCGCGACGGCTCTCCCTCCGAGAACGGGAACGGCGATGGGAATGCCACCGGCCAGCCGTGCGCAGGGTGTGTCGGCAACGCCGACAACAAGAACCCTCCTGGCCAGCAGCCGGATGGGTCCGATAACAACAACGGCTACGAGTGTGACGGCAACAAGGGGATCGGCAAGACGAACCCGGCACACACCGGCTGTGTGACCACGACGACTACGGCTCCGACCACGACGACCACGGCTCCGACCACGACGACGGCTCCGGCCGTGCTCGGTGTGGTGGTATCGCCGGCTCCGGGCAGCGTGGCGGTCGCGCCGGCCTCCGTCGCTGAGGAGGAACTGCCTCGGACCGGATCGGACTACGCGGCCGGGATGGTTGCCGGCCTCGGCCTCGTCCTGACCGGCCTTGGCGGTCGACGGTTCTTGCTGAACCGCCGGGTCCTGTAGCGAATCCTGCGACGACGTGAGGGTGGCGGCACCGGATCGGTGCCGCCACCCTCGGCGCGCCGACGCCGAGCCACCGATGCCCGCCACCCGAGTGAGCATGGGATCGACGGCTGGGGGAATCATCGGCGCGGATGGTCGGTTTCGTGCCCATCGAGGGGTGCCTGCCCTTCGCCGCGTCGAGCCGCTAGCGTCGCAGTAGCCCGCAGGTGCGGGCTCGCTTCGTTTCGGGAGGCTCTCGAGGAGCGACATGAGCCCAGTCGATCGCCGTTTCGCGGATGAGCCACGCCTCACGGTGGGCGAGGTCGAGGACGTGATCGCCGAGCAGTGTTTCCCTGGAGACGAGCGCGCCGATGGCCCGGGGAAGGTCGGCCTCGAAGTCGAACGCTTTCCCATCCACCCGACGGCGGGACGCCTGACCATCGCCGACGGCGATCTGTGCACGAGAGCGGTGTTGGGCGACCGCTTTGGCGAGCAGCAAGAGATTCGCGGTCTTCCGGCGTACGCCCTTGCCGACGGTGGGCATCTGACCTTCGAACCCGGGGGACAGGTTGAGCACGTCACGCGTCCGCACGACACGGCGGCGGGGGCAATGGCCGTCAGCGACGCGGTGAGCGCCGAGCTTGCCGAGACCTTCGCGTTGTCCTCCGCGGTCCTCGCGTCGTCTGGCATCGACCTCTGGCACGACCTCGAGACCGTCGAACAGCAGCTCCCTGCCTTCCGCTACCCCGCCATGGACGCCTATTTCCGGGCGCGAGGCCACGCCGGACCCCTCATGATGCGTCACTCGTGCTCGCTCCAGATCAGCCTCGACCTCGGTCGAGCGACCGACCGAGCCGAGAGGTGGCTCGTCGGCAACCTGGTCTCGCCACTTCTTACGGCCACCTTCGCCAATAGCCCATCGCCCGGGCACGCGAGCGCTCGCGCCGCGGCGTGGCAGGCGCTCGATCCGACGCGCACGGGCTTTCCGTCGGCGCTCGTCGACGGGAGCAGCGACGACCCGATCACCCACATGACCCGCGCCGCGATCGACGCGGACGTGCTCCTGGTGCGGACCGGGTCCGCCGACGCCGAACCAGGCCGGCCCGGATGGACGTTTGGGGCGTGGATCCGCGACGGGCACCCGGAGTTCGGCTTCCCAACCGCCACCGACCTCCGCTACCACGTGTCGACGCTGTTCCTCGAGCTACGTCCGCGAGGGAAGGTGGAGTTCCGAAGCATCGACGCCATCCCGCACCAATGGCGTTGTGTGCCGCTCGTCCTTCTCGTGGGCGCGATCGAAGATCCGACGGCGCGGTCGACTTTGCTCGACCTCCTTGGTCCTCAGCGGTCGTTCCTTCCGCAGCTCTGGGCCGATGCGGCGGCACGGGGCGTGGCTCCGCCTTCGATGTGCGCCCTTGCCGTCGAGGCGTGGTCGTATGCGCTCGAAGGAGCGATGCGTCTCCCTGACGGCTACGTCACCCGCGAGATGCTCGTCCGCACCGAGGAGTTTCTCGAGCGCTTCACGCTTCGGGGACGCTGCCCGGCCGACGAGGTCCGTGAGCTCCTCGCCGACAGCCCGGCCCGCGCCCTTGCGTGGGTGGCCGAACCGGTTCCCCAGTTCGCCACGAGCGGGCGATGAGGACCGCGACCGCCGACCCGCTACGGGTGACGCTCGTGGCGTGGCTCGAGGAGTTCCGCCTCCGCACGCGCCGGCTCCTCGCTCCCCTCACCGATGATGACCTCGAACGTCAGCACGACCCGATCATGAGTCCGCTGATCTGGGATGTCGGCCACGTGGCCAACTTCGAGGAGCTCTGGCTCCTCCGCGAAGTCGGGGGGCGCCGACCGATCGACGCACGCCTCGACGCGGTGTACAACCCGTTCGACAACCCGCGTTCGGTCCGCGCCGACCTCGACATCCTGCGGCGAACCGAGGCGTTCGAGTACCTCGATGACGTGCGGGCGAGCGCGCTCAGCGTCATGCGAGCGGTCGCCTTTGATCCTGCCCGGCCCCTGGTTCGCGACGGCTACGTGTGGTCGATGGTGGCTCAGCACGAGGCGCAACACCAAGAGACGATGCTTCAGGCCCTCGACCTCCGAGGCGACCTTCCCCCCTACGAGCCGGCTTTGGGACGCGTCGTAGCGCGCCCACGGGCGGTGGACGACACCGAGCGGGTGGCGATTCCGGCGGGTCCCTTCGATCAGGGGACCGACGACACGGCGCACGCCTACGACAACGAGCGACCCACCTGGCGCGTCGACCTCGGCGCCTTCGCCATCGATCGCTTTCCCGTGAGCGCTCGTCGGTATGCCGACTTCATCGATCGCGGCGGATACGACCGTGAGGAGTGGTGGTCGCCGCACGGGTGGGCGTGGCGCAACGAAACCGGCCACCGGATGCCCCAGGGTTGGAGTCCGGCGTCGCGCGGCGGGTGGCTCGTCCGGCGTTTCGGCTCTGTGTTCCCGCTGGATCCGGTCGAGATCGTCGAGCATGTGAGCTACTGGGAAGCCGAGGCGTTCTGCGCGTCGGTCGGCGGTCGGCTCCCGACCGAGTCCGAGTGGGAGAAGGCCGCCCGGTGGGACCCCGCGGCTCGGCGCTCGCGTCGATATCCGTGGGGCGACGAGGCGCCGGCGGCCGACCGCGCCAACCTCGACCACCGGGCGTTTGGTCCCTCGACCGTCGGTGCCTACCCGTTGGGTGCGTCGGCGTACGGTGTCGAGCAGATGATCGGGGACGTGTACGAGTGGACGGCGTCCACCTTCTCGCCCTACCCGGGGTACGCGACGTTTCCCTACCCCGAGTACAGCGAGGTGTTCTTCGGGGATGACTACCGAGTGCTTCGGGGGGCGTCGTGGGCCACCGGATCGCTCGTCGCGCGCCCCACATTCCGGAACTGGGACTACCCCCAGCGCCGACAGATCTTCGCCGGGATTCGTGTGGCGTACGACCGGCCCGCCTGACCCCGATGTGCCGACTCGCGGCCTACGTTGGGCCACCCACGCCACTGAGTGCGCTGCTGTATGACGCTCCTCATTCGCTGAGTCACCAGGCCCACTCGCCGCGGGAGATGTTTCGCGGGCGCGTCAACGTCGACGGCACGGGTGTGGCGTGGTGGCCTGAGCACGGCGACGGTGCATCGCCGCTGCGATACGTCTCTGACAACCCGCCGTGGTCGGATCCGAATCTGCCGGGGCTGTCGGCTCGGCTTCGAGCGGTCACGGCGCTCGCCGCCATCCGCAACGCGAGCCCCGGCGTTCCCTATGGCGTGGCCAACGTCTCGCCCTTTACCTACGACACGCTGGCGTGTGCGCACAACGGTTCCATCGGGCGCTTCCGTGAGTCCACCGGACGCGAGCTCACGGGCCGACTTCCCGACGATCTCTACTCGGCCCTGGATACGGTGTCGGATTCTCTGGTCGTCTTCCTCACCGTCGTGAAGCACCTGGCCGACAACCGCGGCGCCGGTCTCGCCGCGGCGCTCAAGCGTGCGACGACAGAGATCCTCGACGTGTGCGCGGCCGCGGACGCCGCGGCCACGCTCAACGTGGTCATCGCGGACGGCGAGCGGCTCGCGGCCGTCCGCGCCGCCCGGAGAACCGAAGGCAACAATCCGATGTACCTGCTCGAGGGAGGCCGTCGGTTCCCGGGTGGCGTCGTGCTCGCATCCGAACCCCTTGACGACGACCCCGCGTGGCAGGCGATCGACGACGATTCGCTGGTGGAGTGCTCGAGCGAAGGCGTCACCGTGATGCGGTTGGACGCGTGACGCGCGTCGACATCCGCCGGCTGTCGACCCCGGCCTCCGTTCGAGACCAGCTTGCGCTCGACGTCCAGAACGGATTGCTGAGTCCACCGAGGCGCCTTCCGCCCAGGTATTTCTACGACGCCCGGGGATCGGCCCTGTTCGAGCAGATCACGCGGTTGCCCGAGTACTACCCGACCCGAGCCGAAACCGAGATCCTCGAAGCCCACGCGGCGGACCTCGTGGCGGTGACCGGTCCGGAGGAGATCTTCGAACTCGGCTCGGGCTCGTCGCGCAAGACGCGCCTGTTGCTCGAAACCATGCACGCCGAGGGGACCGGCCGTCGTTACGTGGCACTGGACGTGAGTGAGGATGCGATCGAACAGGCCGCACTAGCGCTGGTCGCGGACTACCCATGGCTCGACGTGGTCGGGCTGGTTGGAGACTTTCACACGGACTTGGCGCGGGTGCCCCGGGAGGGCCGCCGGCTGATTGCCTTCCTCGGTTCGACGATCGGAAATCTCGATCCCGATGAGCGTCGCGGCTTCCTCCGTGAGGTCACCGGGATCCTTGAGGACGGCGACGGATTCTTGCTCGGCGTCGACCTGGTGAAGGACGCCGGGACCCTCGAAGCGGCCTACGACGACAGCGCCGGCGTGACCGCCGAGTTCAACCTCAACGTCCTCCGCGTGATCAACCGTGAGCTCGATGGTGACATCCCGATCGACGCGTTCGAGCATGTCGCGTTGTACGACAAGGAGCACCAGTGGATGGAGATGCGCCTGCGTGCACGGCGCGCCGTTTCCGCGCGGCTTGCCGGCATCGATGCCGAGTTGAGTCTCGCCCCTGGCGAGGAGATACGCACCGAGATCTCCGCCAAGTTCACGCGTGAGGGGATCACCGGCGAGCTCGAAGATGCGGGGCTGAACGTCCGAAGGTGGTGCGTCGACGCGCAGGACCGTTTCGGGCTCGTACTTGCCGTCCGTCCCTGAGGGGCTACCGGGCGTCGACCCGTCCGTCGACCAGCCGCTGGGCGACGTGGCCGCCGGCGGCGAGGAGCCGGGCGTAGGCGAAGTCCTTCTCGAATTCGAGGTCGGCTCCCGCGGGGCCGTTGCGATTCTTCTCGATCGACATGACCAGATAGTCGCGGAACGTCTCCGCCTTGACCGGGTCATACGCCAGGTGAACCCTCGACACGGCATCCACTTTTTCGTTAAGCATGATGATCACGTCGGCTTCGTACGCGAGCGCCGACGCACTCCGTAGGTGATGAGGCCGCAGCCGAGTCTCCGTGAGGCCCGCGCTCGTCGAGGCGGCAATGGCCACGACCAGTGCGTTGCTGGTGAGCGCCAGATCTTTGAGATCGCAGGCCGCGGCGGCCATGTGTGCGTTCGGCTCGCCGCCCCCGGACGACGGAACGATCTTCTGCAGGTAATCGACGAAGACGGCGGTGCGATCCGACCCGTGACGCTTGACGAGTTCGCGGAGCTCGGCGACCCCCGTGACATCCGACGACGCCGGGACCAGCCAGAGCCGCCCGGCGTAGGTTCGCATGCACGCAAGGGCGTCCGAGAGCATGCCGCGACTGTCGGGGACGTCCTCGAGCGTCGCCCATCCGGCTGCGCAGTCGGCGAGGTGCCGCGGGATCTGCTCCACGTCGCGCAGACCGCTTCCGCTGGCGATGGAGCCGACCTCCATCATGAGCAGGCGCGCCGCGAGGAGCCGCGGTGAGTGCTCATAGCAGGCGTAGATCACGTCCGCCCCGTCGAGCGCCATGGCCCGCGCCCACTGGACGGCCACCATCGTCTTGCCGACGCCGGGCTTGCCCCCGAGCAGGACGAGGTCTTGCGATCGGAAGCCGCCCCGCAGCGTCTCATCGAGGGGGTCGAGGCCGGTGCGAAAGGGGGGGACGAGCGGGGCGTCTCCGGCGCCCGCTCGTCCCGCGAGGGAACCGAGGACCACGTCGAGGCGGGTGGCCGACGGTCGTGGCACGGGCTCGATTAGCCGGGCCATTCACGGATGAAGCGAATGGCCGCGGGGCCGACGATCACCGTGAGCAGGGTCGGGAAGATGCAGAACACCACCGGGAACACGATCTTGACGGGGATCTTCATGGCCCGTTCCTCGGCGCGCTGCTTGCGCTTGTCTCGCAACTCCGCCGACTGAACCCGGAGCACCTGGGCGATGGGAATGCCGTAGCCCTCGGCCTGGCGGATGGCGTTCACGAAGCGCATGAGGTCGGCGACCTCCGTGCGCTTGACCAGCTTGTCGAGTGCCTCGCGTCGGGGGACACCGAGTTGGATGTCCTGCAGGGTCCGGGCGATCTCGTGGGCGAGCGGGCCTGTCCCGGTCTGGGCCACGCGTGCGAGCGAAGCCTCGAAACCGAGGCCTGCCTCCACGCTGATCGTGATCTGGTCGAGGGTGTCGGGGAGCTCGCGTTCGATCGCCTGCTGACGCTTCTGCACGCGTCCGCTGATGACGGCGTCGGGACCGAACCACCCAACGCCGGTGAAGAGCGCGCCGGAGAGCAGGGTCATCGTCGAGCCTCCGTCGACCCACATGAGCATGAGCATGGCTCCGCCCGCGAGGCCCAGCGCCAGTTTGGCTGCGAGGACGCGCTCGATGCCCCATTCCGACACGCCTGCCAACACGAGCTTGTGTTCGAGGGACTCGACCATTCCCACCGGCGTCACCCGCCTGGCCCGGCGGGCGAGCGCCCGTACCGCAGGTTGCACGGCGCGCTCGCTCGCCGATTTGTCGAGGAACGCTTTGCGGACGTCGGCGAGTGGCGCGTGGCCGCCGGCGAGGTTGCGGGCGACGGCCGCTGCCGTGGGCTGACGGGTGCTCGCCACGGCCCACCAGAGGACCGGGAGGGCCAGCGAGATGGCCCCAGCGCCGAGGATCACGTGAATGGGCATGGTTCTTGCCTCCTAGAACTCGATGCGGATGACCTTGCGGAGCCAGAAGAAGCCCGCGGTCATGAATCCGGCGGCGACGACGAGCATGCCCTTCCCGAGCGTCGATGTGAAGAGCTCGGACATGTACTCGCGGTTGATGAGCATGAAGAGCAGTCCGACGGCGAAGGGCAACACGTAGAGGATCACGGCGGACAACCGACCCTCGGCGCTGAGCGCTTGAACGTGGCGATGCAGGCGGGTGCGCTCGCGGATCGTGTTGGCGACCGTGTCGAGGATCTCAGCGAGGTCGCCACCCACCTCGCGGTGGATCTGGAGGGCCTGGACGAACCACTCGAAGTCCTGGTTGCCGATCCGTGCGTGGAGTGCCCGCAGTGCATCGGGCAGGTCGCGGCCGAGCCGAATCTCGACCACGAGACGCTCGAACTCCTCCTTGGTCGGCGACGGGGAGTCAGCGGCGACGGAGTCGATCGACTGAAGGATCGAGTGGCCGGCGCGCAGGTTGCCCGTGATGAGTTGCAAGGTGTCAGCGAGCTGCTCTCCGAACATCTTTCGACTTCGCGAGCCCAGGATGTGGAGGACGAGTGGCGCGCCAGCCGCCGGGGTGGCAGCGAACACCAAGCCGAGGAGGAATCCGCTGACGAGTACACCGAGGGCGAACGCGGCCAGCGAGGTGACACACGCCAGGACCACGAACTCGCCGGGACGAAGGGCGATGCCAGCCCGCTCGAGGCTCTCGTAGAGCGCCGTCTCCCGTCCCGACCGCTTCAGGTGGTGTTCGGCCGCCTCGGTCGCGCGGTCCGCCCATCGCGTGATGGCCGGCAGCGGCCCGCGGCTGCGCTGGAACCCGAATCGGTCGCTGAGGCGCACCTGCGTTTCGCGGGTCCGGAGGAACGTCCAGGCGAGAGCGCCGGCGAACACCGTGAAGATGAGCCCGGCGCCGAGGTACAGGGCCTGGCGGGAGGCGAGCCAACCGGGATCCGCACCAACCCGTTCGGTGACACCGGAACCAGCGACGGTCCCCGTGCCCGGCAGGCGGATCTCCCGGTCGGTCGAGGCGGTGATGCCGTCGAAGGTCACCGTGAGCGCGACCTGGGTGACGCCCCCGGCGGCGCTCGTATAGGTGACGGCGTAGCGGTTGAGCAGGTCCGCGGCGACCGTGCCGTACACCGCGGTGAGCTGGTCGGGTTGGTCGGCGGAAAGGACGCGACCGCCCGCGGTGGCTGCGAGTTGGTCGAGAGCGGCACCGTCGTATTCCGGGGTCACGAGCGCCACCGCCGTGAAGTCGAACGTGGCTCCATTCAGGGTGCCCATGGTTGCCTCGAGCGTGGCCGTACTCGCGGTGTCACCGCCGTCTGAGAGCACCACGAGCGCTCGCCGCGCACCCTCGGTGCCGCTGAACTGTGCGGAGCCGAGGGTGACGGCGTCGTACAGGGCGGTCTCACCGTTGGCGGCGAGGTTGGTGAGGGCGCCCGCGACCGCGCCGACGTCGGTGGTGAGCGGCGTGACCACGACCGGCACGTCCCCGAAGCTCACGAGGGCCACGCGGGTTCCCTCGGGGAGGGCGCCGAGGAACGCGGCCGCGGCGGCGCGCGCCTCGTCGAGAGGAGCGCCGTTCATGCTCCCCGACGTGTCGACGACGAGCACAACCTCGAGGGCGCTGAGCTGCGTGGCGCCGGCGCGTTGAACGGTGACATGCCTCGCCTCTCCGTTTTCGGTGACCGAAAAGGCCGTAGCCGGAAGGTCAAACCCCGCGAACGCCTCGGGCGGCTCGACCACGAGGGTGACAGCGGGGTGACCGCTCGAGTCGACCGCCGTGATCGCGGGCGGCTCCTGTGCAGCGGCGGCGCCGGGGGGCCACAGCATCACGACGCTCGCCATGGTGCTGGTCGCGACGGCGAGCCGCCGCACGACGTGCCGTCGCGCGACGGGCCGCTCGATCCGACGGCGCCTCATCGCCGGGCTCCGTTCCCGTTGCCGCTCCCGACGAGCTGGCGAGGAGTGAACATGGCTCCCGGAAGCGTGATCCCGAAGTGCTCGAGCTTGTCGGTGAACCGCGGCCGCAGGCCGGTCGGCTGGATGGAGCCGAGGATTCGGCCCGTCTTGTCCACGCCGCCGGAGTAGTCGAACGCAAAGATGTCCTGCAGGGAGATGACCTGTCCCTCGAAGCCCTCGATCTCGGTGATCTGGACGATTCGCCGGGTCCCGTCCCGCAAACGGGCGATCTGGATGATGACATCGATCGCCGAGCTCAGTTGCTCGCGGATGACCCGCACCGGGAGGTCCATACCGGCCATCAGCACCATGGTCTCAACTCGCGAGAGGGCGTCGCGCGGGCTGTTGGCGTGGACTGTCGACAGTGACCCTTCGTGGCCCGTGTTCATGGCCTGGAGCATGTCGAGTGCCTCGCCGCCGCGAACCTCACCGATGACGATGCGGTCTGGGCGCATGCGCAGCGCGTTGCGCACGAGGTCGCGGATCGCGACCTCGCCCCGACCCTCGATGTTGGGAGGCCGGCTTTCGAGGCGGATGACGTGCCGCTGAGCAAGCTGGAGCTCGACCGCGTCCTCGACTGTGATGACCCGCTCATCGGCTGGGATGAAGCCCGACAGCACGTTGAGGAGCGTGGTCTTGCCCGTCCCGGTTCCGCCGCTGACGAGCACATTGAGTTTCCCGGCGACGCAGGCTTCGAGCAGATCGGCGATCTCGCGCGTGAGCGTTCCCATCTGCACGAGGTCTTCGGGCCCGTAGGGGTCGGTCGCGAACTTCCGGATGGTCAAGGCGGGACCGTCAACGGCGAGGGGGGGAATGATGGCGTTGACGCGCGAGCCGTCGGGAAGGCGTGCGTCCACCATGGGCGAGGATTCGTCGATCCGTCGTCCCACCTTTGTGACGATGCGTTCGATCACCCGGCGGAGATGATCGTCCGACAGGAAGCGGGCCGTGGTTTCGTAGATCTTCCCCGCGCGCTCGACATAGATCGGCTCGCAGCCGTTGACCATGACCTCGGTGATGTCGGAATCCTTCAGAAACTCCTCGATGGGCCCGTGTCCGAGTACGTCGTCGGTGATGTCGGCGACCAGGCGCTGCCGCTCGGCAGGTGAGAGCGGCGTGTCCTCGGCCTCGAGGACCGAGCCGAGCTCTTTGACCACGAATGCGCGGACCTGCTCCTCGGTCAGCGATGCGTCGTACAGGCGGGCGCCGAGCCGTGCGAACAGGGACTCTTGGGCCCGGTGCTTGAGTTCGACGAGCGGGCTGGCCGGCGCGGGCGCTTGGGTCGATTCGGCTCGACGCCGCGACGGACCGGGGCGAGCCGTGGCAGCGGCATCGGCGGCGGTCTCGTGAGCGTCGGTGCCGGGCTGCCCGGCCTTTTTCATGCGTTCGCTGAGCTTCATGGCGGGACTACCTCCTGCGGAGCCGACGGCCGGTCGACTCGGGTTGGGCGGGCACTTCGACGAAGCGGTGCACGAGCTGTGTGAGTTCCTTGCTGACCTCGGAGCGGGGGTCGGACTGGATGATCGGGGTGCCCTGGTTGAACGACAGCGGAACGGCTCTCGAGCTCGGGATGGCGACGTCGACGTGAAGCCCGACGGTCGCTTCGACGTCGGGAGCGCTGAGGCCGACTCGAGTGTCGGCGCGGTTGAGGACGAAGTGCCGCCGCTGCGTCGAGAAGCCGGTGCCGTCGAGGACGTCGACCTCCTTGCGGAGGGCTCGCACGCTCGCGACATCCATGTTGCCGACCAGGACGAAATCGGTGGCTGCCTCGAACGCTGCGAGCGTGGCTTCCCCGATGCCGCTGGGTGTGTCAACGACGACGTAGCGGAACTCCTCGCTGAGGAGCTCGATGATCTGCCCGGCGAGCTCCGGTGATACGTCGTCCGCCGCCGCCGGCGACTCGGGTCCGCACAGCGAGAACAGCCCCGAGCGGTGCGGCGTGAGGAAGACCTTGAGGCTGGTGAGATCGAGGTCCGGCGTGAGTGCCGCGTCGACGATCGTGTGCTGTGGCACAAGCTGCAGGGCACCGGCCACGTCGCCGAATTGGAGATCGAGGTCGACGATCACCACCTGCTCCGGGGCCGCGGTCGCGAGGCCGACGGCGAGATTGGTGGCGATCACCGACTTGCCGGCCCCTCCCTTCGGAGAACTCACCACGATGACCCGATGGGCCCGCTCGCCGCTCCCGCCGCCGGCGAGGTTGGTGCGGCGCCGTTCGCCCGCCTCGAGGGCGCGGTCGAACTCCTCGCGGAGTTCGTCGAGTCCGGCGTCTGGGGAAAGTACGACCTCCACGCCCGCCTTCATCGCCCGCTCCCACAGTTTGGGGCCGGGCTTGGTCACGAGCATCACCGTGACCTCGGGGCGGTCGCGGTCGAGGGTCCGCGCGAGTCGAAGGGCAGTCTCGACGTCCACGTCACCGCCGAACGCCACGACGTCAGGACTGTCGTGAGTCAGTTCGGCGGTTGCGTCGGCCAGTTCCTCGCCGTGCGATTCGTCGATCGGCATCCGTCGGAGGTGGCCGTTGAGTTGGTCGTCGAAGGCGGCCCGGATGCGGACCTCGAACTCGGGATCGGTGCTGGCGAGAACGATTCTGCTCATGAGTGCATCACTCCGTTGTCGTCGCGTCTTCGGCTACTGGTAGACGTTGGCGCGGGTGACGACGTGGTCGTCGGTTGGCGCGTCCTTGGGCTGGAATGCGAGCCAGAGGGTTCCGTGCTCGGCGGCAAAGATGACGGTCTCCACCTCGGGCCCCGTCAGGGCGAGGGTCACGTACAGGTTGCCTTCGGGGGCCTGGTTGGCGTCCTCGTTATTGCTCGCCGCGACGTCGGACTGCTGGACGGCTGTCACGAGCGCCTTGTGCTGCACGATGTGGGTGGCGTTGGGCGAGTTGCCGCCCGCCGGGAGCGTGATGCCGTCGAGTTCGATCGGCGCGTCGCTCGAGAGAGCGAAGGGCTGGAACGACGCGACGACGGCGACGGTCGAACCGGGCTCGATGAGACCGCCGACCGCACGCTCCGGGGACAGCGCCAGCGTCACCTGGAGGAGACCGTCCGGCACCTCGGTGGCGCCGGTCAGTGTCATGTCGGCGGCGTCGACGAATCGACCGGTCGTGAGTTGCTCGCCCGGGCTGAGACTGACCGAGGCAACCTGGTCGCCGAGGGCGTCGAGATCGGAGACGGCATCCTTGACCCGTACCTTGGCGGGCACCTGCTCGGTCTTGACGAAAGCGCCCAGCTCGTCGGCCGGCGTGCCCTTCTCGATCGCCTTGGCCGCGACGAGCACGTCGACCGTGCGCTCGCCTGCGAGAGCGCGGTCCTCCGCGGTGCCCACATAGGCCACGAGGACGAGGGTCCCGGTTGCGGCGAGGGCGAGGGCGGTGGCGACGCCGATGATTCTGCGCTTCATGATTCCTCCTGGGGTTCTGTGCTGTGTGGTGCCGAAGTCGGCGATCGGACGGGCTGATGGGTGGTCACGGAATGTCGTGGTGGATGTGGTGCTGGATTTCGTGATGAGGGCTCGTCATGCGATGAGCTCCGCGGTCTGGACGCCAAAGTTGGGAAGTCCGGTGCCGCCGACTTGGCCGTCGGCCTCGAAGTAACTGACGAATCGGCCGATGAGGCACACGGAATCGCTCCCGCCGCCAGCGGCCGCATTGCCGCCTCCCCCCGGTGCCGGGGTCGGCGCGGTTGGGCAGGTGGGTGAACCGGCGGTCCACTGGTTGCCCGGCGCGAGCTTGTATGCACTCAGCTCGAGGGCGGCCCAACCGACGACGTGGAACGTGCCGTTCGTGCCGATGCCGTCGGCGTCGTCGAAGATCGGAAAGAGGATGGGCGTGCCCAGCGGGAAGTCGGCCAGCGAGCAGCCGGCGGGAACCGAGGCACCGGTGTTGGAACTCGCCGTCGTGCCTCCGCCGTCGACGGTGATGTCGGTGGCGCAGCCGGACTCGTCGAGCCAGCCGAAGCCGCCCGGAATGTCCTGGCCGGCGGGGCCGTTGCAGGGCTCGGCGTTGTTGCCGTCATGGAAGGCGATGGTCAGTGTCGCCGACGGCAGGTCCGTGAGATCGCCGACCATGCGCTCCCACTCGCACATCGAGATGGCGAGGGGAAGCCCCGCCCCGTGTGACAGCGGTCCCCATTGCGCGGTGGCGGAGGCGTCGACGTTCTCGCCGCCGATGCCGAAGACAGGTGCGAAACGGAATGGCACCTCGGTGCCGCCTTCGGGGTCGTTGGTGCTCGTGGACACCCGGGCCGTGCGGGCGGCAAGGTCGATCGTCACGTCGTCGACGTTCGATGCACCGTCCTCCGAGTTGGCGTCGGCGAGACCGGCGGCCGTGGACGTGTAGCTGCCGCAGTCGCCCATGGCGCAGTCCTGCGCGACCGCCAGCGCTCCCGCGTCGGCGCCGTTCTGCAGCTCGCGGCGTTCGGCGTAGACGGCGGCCGCGTCAACGACGAACGCCGCGATGCCGCAGAGCACCGTCAAGAGCAGCGCCACGATGATCGCGACAACGCCGCGTTCGTCGAGGGTCTCGTCCCTTAGCCGCCACATCGCATGACCCCTGTCGCCGTGAGTGTCTTGGTGGCGGTACCGAACAGCGGAACGTTGTAGGTGAAGGGGTAGCTGGCGGTGACCGAGGCCGTGGTGCCCGCGGCGCAGGGTGCGCCGGACGTCGTCACCGCGATGCCGGACAATGACGGTGCAGCAGACTCGACCGCGGCGACCGGGTCTCCGTTGCCGATGGCCAGAGCGCGAGCTCCCTCCCGCACTGCGCCTTGGAGCGAGATCTGTGCGTTGTAGCCCCGGCCGAACTCGATGATGCCGAAGAGGAGGAGAACCAGGACGGGGAGTACCAGTGCGAATTCGACGGCCACGGCGCCGCGATCGCCCCTGATCCCTCGGCGGGCGAGGTGCGGGCGGCTGCCGGCGGTGGGGGGGGCCTGAACGGATTGATGTTCCTTGGTGCGTGCTGACGCCATGGTGCGCTCCCGTCCTGGAAACGGCAGCCCCAAGTGGGGCTGCCGTTTCGGGTGAACAACAGGTCGACGGATTAGATGGCGTCGACGACCTTCTGGAACGCGCTCTTGACGTCGGTGCCGACCGTGGTGACCACGCCGACGATCACGGCCGCGATCAGCGCAACCATGATTCCGTACTCAACGGCGGTGGCGCCCTCTTCGCGGTCCTGCAGGTACGAGGTGAGGGCGAGGTACTGGCGAGTGATGAACTCGAACATTGGGGTGCCTCCTGGCGGTTGACCATCGACCGGTGCCCGGCTCCACCGGAGCCCGGTTGTGACTCCTTCTGTGGAGCACTTCGGTGATGGTGCGCCTCGAAGCACGATGTTCCATCGCCAAGATTGGTGAATCGACGCGGAGGAATCCCGACGCGAATGACCTCCGGGGGGCGACCCCGGAGGTCATGGAGGTCATGCAGGCGTGCGCGTGCGGTGGATCAGAACCTTGGCACGGCGGCGAACAGCTCGGTGACGTTCACGCCGAGAGCGCCCACAGCGATGACAATGACCGCGGCGATGAGTGAAGCCATGATGGCGTACTCGACGGCGGTGGCGCCGCGTTCGTCGGCGAATCTGGCGTGCGGTGGACACATCGTAGGAATCCTCTCGGTGGGCATTGTCGGACGAGACATCACACCCCGACGGAATCGCGTGCGGGGTTCCAGCCGACCTCCCGTGCTAGAGCAGCGGCAGCGAGCTGGGAATTCACATCGAGCTTTCGGAGGACCGACCGGATCTGACTCCGCACTGTCGCCACCGAGACAAAGGCATCCCGAGCGATCACCTCGGCCTGTTTGCCGTCGATGATTCCGGCGAGCACCTCGGTCTCGCGCGCCGTGAGGCGGGCGAACGGAGCGAACCGCTCGCGGTCTTCCGCACGTCGAGTTCGCAGATGGTCGATGAGCGCGAACCGCTCGTGGGCCGGCGTCACGGTCTCGCCGCGGGAGGCGGCGATGACCTTGGCGACGAGCTGTTCGAAGGGCTCGCTCTTTCGGGCGAGGCCAAAGGCGCCGGCCTCCAGGCACTCGGCCAGGGCGGCCTCATCGGTGACGCCCGTCAGGACAATCACCGAGGCCCCGAGTTCGGACAGCGGTCGGATCAGGTCGAGGCCGCTGCCGATCTCGCCGCCGATCTGGAGGTCGAGGAGCACAACGTGGGGCTCGGCTTCCCTCGCCGCCTCGAGCACGTCATCCCTGGTCGGACCGATGGCGACCCGGGCTTCGATGCCCTCTCCGTCGAGGGCTGTCGCCACCCCTTGGGCGATGAGCTGGTGGTCGTCGACGATGAGGACTCGCAGACGCTCGCTCATGATGGCCTTGGGCTCGTCTCGTTCTCGAGGTCACCGGCGCACGTGGGGAGGCAAAGCCCGAACGAGGCGCCGCCGCCGTCGCGACTCTCGGCCCATACGTCGCCGCCCTGGTCCTGCATGAGCCGTCGGCTGATGAAGAGGCCGAGGCCGCTGCCAACGGTCCCGGGCGACGCGTGGCCGCGGTGCCCGCGCTCGAAGATGCGTTCGCGCTCGGTTCGCTCGATTCCCTGACCGCGGTCCTCTACGTAGATCGTGGTCCAGACGCCGTCCTTGTCGGCTCGGATCATGACGGGCGACCCTGGCGCGTAGTTCCGGGCGTTGTTCACGAGATTTCGGATCACTTCGACGGTCTCGGCGGCACGCCCGTACGCCGTGAGCCCGGCGGGAAGGTCGACGTCGAGGACGAGACCTCGCGCTGCTTCGGCCGCGACGACCGGCTCAAGCAGTTCGCCGACGTCGAAGGAGTCGGCCTCACTTCCTTGTCCGCTGATCAGATGCTGCAGCCGGGCAATCTCGTCGGTCATGGCCTCGGCGAGCTGACTGCGGCGCTCCGGTGCGAGCCGATCGCGATATCGCTCGAGGGTGACCGAGGCACCCTCGATGGCAAGGAGCGAGTTCCGTGCGTCGTGGGCGCGTTCTTGGTGGGCCATTTCCTGGGCGCGGCGACGGGCCGCCTCGGCCTCCATGCCGATCTCGGTTTCGAGGAGCCGCGCCCGCTGAGTGACGAATGCGATCTCGAGGTCGCGGAGGCCTCGTGTAACGAGGAGAGCGAATCCCGCGGCACAGAGGACACCGGCGCCGAGGAGCGGTGCGCGGGACGCGAACGGGGCAGCGACTTGGGACGTCGCCAGCTCGGCAAGCGCGAGGGCGGCGACGGCGACGGCGACGGTTTCATGCGACGCTCGGTCGAAAAAGCGAGAGGCGCGAGCGTGAAGGCCGGCGGCGATGGCCATGGTGGCGGCCAGGGCCAGTCCGGCGGCCGGACCACTGAGCGCCGTGCTTTCGCCCGCAAACCCGAGCATCGCCGCGCCGGTCGCCGCGGCGAGAGCGGGTGCGGCGCCGAGTACCCAGCGTGGCGCCAGTCGCGCATCGACTTCGGGCCACAGGGCGGCAGCGATGAACGCAAGGCCGCCAAAGAAGCGACCCGCGAAACCCATGGCTGCGAGGGCGGTCTGGTTGTCTCCGGCGACGACCGGAACGAGTTCGCCGAGGCCGACGGCGACGGGACCAAAGGCCACGGCGCCGGCGGCGAGAAACAACGGGCGGGCCTCTCCCGTCAGGCGCCAGCGGACGAAGGCGAGCAGTGCGACGACGGCGGCGAGTGCGACGACGGCTGCGTCGAGCACCTGGTCGAGACCGTCGACGTCGATCGAGACGGCGGTGCGACCGCTGAGGATGGCGACCTCTGTCGTCACCCAGACCGCCGCGAGGAGCACGAGCATCGGGACAAGGACGCGGGTCTCGACGGCGTCGCGCGTGAGGGCGAGGCCGCGGCGATCAGCCCCGACGTACGGCTCCGGTTGCGCCGGGCGTGCCGTCGCGCGGTGGCGTCGCACTGTCGTCGGCACGGCCGATGTGATGCTCGCGATGTCCACAGACCCCAAGGATTTCCCTCCCACGTCATTCGAGATCGACGTGAGACGACCACAAACTGTGGCGCGAAGCAGGCGGTGAGCGCGAGGTAGTGGCCGAATGTGGACCAGTGACCCGTGAGAGTTGTCCGATGGAATCCTGTTTGCACGGCACAACCGGGCTATGAACTGTTTAGCGGTCCCGGAGCCACCCCACGATCGTCTCGATGGCGGGATCGCGTCCGCTCTCGACGGGAAATCCGTAGTGGTTTGCGTCGATTGCGACGCGCGTGAGGTCGGGTGTGGCGAGCGATCGGCAAATGAGGTCCGCGTCGCTCGGGAAGATGCAGTGGTCGCCGGTGTAGGAGACGTGGAGGCACGGAAGGGTCATCCGCGCCCCGGTCTCGACTATCTCGGCGTTCGATGAGAGCCCCGACCAGGTGGAGAGCCACGCCTCGGGGCTCATGACCCTCGAGAAGCCAACGATCCCGTAGTTGATCCAGTCGGGCCGGGTGCCCCAGAGCGACCCGTAGGTGCGCGTCGACGGATCAAGCGAGAGATCGGTGAACCTCGGGTCCGCGTCGGTCCGGTAGATGGTCAGGAGTCGCGTGGCGATCGACGCGCGGCGGTCCGCGGCGTCCGCGGTCGCCGACCAATCGGCACGGGACGCGCGGCGTCGCTCCACTTCGGCGCGAGCCGTCTCGTCGAGACGACCGATGCGGTCCCTCTGGGCCGCCCGATAACGGTCGAGGAACTCAGGGTCGTAGCGACTCTCCGTCGGCGGTTCGGCGAACCCGTTCGCCGCGTTGTACATGTCGACGTCGGCATCACACGAGAGGGGGTCCGACTCGTCGGTGACCGACGGGTCGATGGCGTGCAGCAGGTAGTGGCCCTCACCCGGATGGGCGGCGAGGTACACCATGAGGTCGGCGGGCGGAAGGTCGAAGGCGTTGAGGTCGTACCGCTGACCCGCCGGGGTTTGGGTCAAGCGTTCGCCGGCGGGGGCGAGGGCTTGGTGGAGGTAGAAGGTCATCAGCGACCCGCCGCCGGAGTTTCCGATGAGCACGACCCGGTCGAAGCGCTTGCGCATTTCCCCGACCGCAGTCCCAAGGTCGACCGCGCAGGCCTCGTGAATGATGCTCATCTCGTTGCCGCCGAAGCGGGTGTTCAGGGTGAGGACGGCGAATCCGGCGTCCACGAGGCCGGGAACCGCGTAGTGACGGGAAAAGTCGGCACGCGGATGAGCGAGGATCGCGACCGTGTCCTCCCCGCCTCTGGCGTAGAGCCACCCCGCGGCCATGGCGCCATCGGGCGGGAGGAAGCGAAGGGGCTCGCAGGTGGCGCCGCTCGGCAGGTCGCGATGCCACTCGGCGACGAGGTACGGATTGTCGTAATGGCCGATTCCCATGGAGCGGCACCCTACGTTGCGCGATGCTCCCCTCCCCGGGCTCGCGGCTCCGCACGCTCGCCCTCGGCGGCTCGCGCCCTGGCGGCCTACGCTCGCCGGGATGGGTCTGCATCATGTGGCGATAGCAACGAAGGACGCCGAGGCGACGCACCGCTTCTACACCGAGGTGATGGGGTTTCGCCTGGTCAAGGTGGAGACGACGGGAACCCCCGACGGCACGGGCGGGTGGGCAAAGCATCTGTTCTACGACACCGGCGGCGGCGGGATGATCGCCTTCTGGGACCTCCACGACGACAGCATCGGATCGGGCTGGAGTTCGCCGTCGATCTCGAGCGGTCTCGGCCTCCCCACGTGGGTGAATCACCTGGCGTTCGCGGCGAGTGACCTCGGTGACCTCGACGCCAAGAGGCAGCGGATGCTCGATCAAGGGGAGACGGTGACGGAGATCGACCACGGCTGGTGCCGGTCGATCTACTCGGTCGATCCGAACGGGATCCTTGTCGAGTTCTGCTGCACGACGCGCGAGTTCACCGAGGACGACCGGGCCGAAGCGGAACGCCGTCGACTCGATCCGAGCCCGGCGCTCGACAAGGAGCCCGAGGTGCAGTTCCACAAGCCGGTCCGCTGAGCCGGTCGCACACCACCTAACCTGACGCCCGGCCGCTTCTCGAGCGAGTAGTCCACCTGAGGGGTGGGAAACTTGCTCGAGAAGGCAGCGTCGTGGCGGCGTAGCCGAGTGGCGCAGGCAGCGGTCTGCAAAACCGCACACACGGGTTCGATTCCCGTCGCCGCCTCCAAGTGGGTTCTCCGGCGGCT
>DATDOY010000075.1:0-6090 GCA_035293045.1 Acidimicrobiia bacterium | reverse complement strand
GACCACCTCATCGGGATGACGGCGGGCCAACACCTCGGCGATGGCACGCGCGAAGTCCTGGGCGTCCTGCTGGGTCGCGCGCTCCGTCTTTGACGACCGCCGGCCGCCGCCGGTCGTGGCGGGCGGGTTGAGCGGCAGATAAACGTGGATGCCTTTCTTCCCCGACGACTTCGGGATGGCGACGAGACCGAGATCGTCGAGCAGGTCTCGAAGGCGGATCGCCATGGCGGCCGACTCGCGCATCCCGGCCGGGGCGCCGGGGTCGAGGTCGAACACAATCGTCGTCGGGTGCTCGGGGTCGGCCGCTCGCGCCATCGGGGCGTGAAGTTCGAGGGCGGCGAGGTTGGCGAGCCAGATCAGCGTGGGGAGGTCCTCGACGAGGCAGTGGTGCACGACGTCGCCGTTCGAGCGGGCGAGGAAGGGTGCCGTTGCCACCCACTCGGGGCGGTGATCGGGGCAGTTCTTCTCGAAGAACCCCGGCCGGTGCGCGCCGTCGGGGAACCGTACGAGGGTGATGGCGCGCCCGGCGAGATGGGGGAGCATCATCGGCGCGATCCGCCGGTAGTAGTCGATCACCTGTGCCTTGGTGAAGGCCGCGACCTTCGATGTCCCGGTGCCGCTCGGCGGATACAGGGCCTTGTCGAGGTTGGAGAGGCTGAGCGTGCGTCCCTCGACCTCGACCTCGACGCGCGCCTTCTCGGCGATCAGGCGCTCCGACGCTTGGGACGCCGCGAGCGCTTCTCGCCGCGCTCGGCCTCGGCGAGGCTGGCCTCGAGGGCGGCGACGAGGTCGACCACACCCCCACTGTCCTGCTCCTTGGCGGGCTGGGTGACGATCACTTCACCCTTGGCTTTGGCTTCGATGAGGTCCTCGACGCGCTGGCGGTAGTGGTCTTCGTACCGGCTCGGGTCGAACTCGGTCGTGAGCTGAGCGATGAGCTGCTCGGCCATCGCGAGTTCCTTCTTGTCGAGGTCGCCGGAGCCCGGTAGCCCTTCGACGCCGTCGACCGGGACGACCTCGTCGGCGAACAACATCGTCGACAGCACCAGCGCGTCGTCGCGGGGTCGCACGGCGGCGAGGTACTCCTTGGTGCGCATGACGAAGCGGGCGATGGCCACCTTGCCGCTCTGCTGCATTGCCTCGCGCAAGAGCGCGTACGGCTTCTCCGACGTCTTCTTGTCGGGGATCAGGTAGTACGCGTGCTGGTAGTAGATCGGGTCGATCTGGTCCTCGTCGACAAAATCGAGGATGTCGATGGTGCGGGTGGCGTCGGGGTCGAGATCGTCGAGTTCGTGCGGCTGGATGACGATGTGCTGGCCCGGCGCCAACTCGTAGCCCTTGGCGAGGTCGTCCCACGCCACCTCTTCGCCGTCCGCGGTGCACACCCGCCTCTGCTCGATGCGCGCGCCGTCCTTGGCGTGCAGCATGTGGAAGCGGATGTCCTTCTTCGAGACGGCGGCGGTCACCTTCACGGGCACGTTGACGAGCCCGAAGCTGATGGCGCCGCTCCAGATGGCGCGGGGAGGCATGCCCACAAGGATAGGAACCCCCGGTTCATCACGCGCCCGGGCCGGTGCGGCCGCCGGATCGCGGCGTACCGTGGGGCGTGGCCGCAGCCTCCGTCGACGTGCAGGTGGGCGCCCGCACGATCCGGGTGACGAGCCCCGACAAGATCCTGTTCCCCGACCACGGCTACACCAAGCTTGACCTCGTCGAGTACTTCCTCGCGGTGCAGGACGGCATCTTCCGCGCCTTGCGGGACCGTCCGACCACGATGCACCGCTTTCCCGACGGCGTCGAAGGAGAGGGGTTCTTCCAAAAGCGCGTCGGGCGTGCGCCAGAGTGGATCGATCGGGTGGAGGTGGGCTTCATGGCCGGCGGGTCGGCGGTGGAGCTGTGCCCGAGCGATCCGGCGCACGTCATCTGGGCCGTGCACATGGGGTGCCTCGAATTCCACCCGTGGCAGGTGCGTCGCCCCGACCTGATGCGCCCCGACGAGCTCCGCTTTGACCTCGACCCGATGCCCGGCGTCGACTTCCGCACCGTGTGCGAGGTGGCGCGTGAGGTGCGTGGCGCGCTCGACGATCTCGGCATGACCGGGTTCCCCAAGACCTCCGGCGGCCGGGGCCTCCACGTCTATGTGCCGATCGAGCCCCGGTGGGGGTACCTCCCGGTCCGCCGGGCGGTGCTCGCCTTTGCCAGAGAGATCGAGCGCCGCGTCCCCGGGCTTGCGACGGCGGAGTGGTGGAAGGAGGACCGCGGCGAACGCGTCTTCATCGACTTCAACCAGAACCTCCCCGACAAGACGCTCACTTCCGCCTACTCGGTGCGCCCGGTCGGCGACGCCCGGGTCTCGTGCCCGATCGAGTGGGAAGAGCTCGACGTCGTCGCACCCGGCGATTTCACCATCGCCACGGTGCCCGCTCGGTTCGCGGAGCGGGGCGACCTGATGGCACGCAGCGACGACCTCGCCTTCTCCCTCGAGCCGCTGCTCGACTGGGTCGAACGCGACGAGCGCAACGGCGTCGGCGAAGCGGCGTTCCCCCCGCACTTCCCGAAGATGCCCGGCGAGCCCCCGCGGGTCCATCCAAGCCGCGCCCGTCGGGGCTAGCGCCCAAACCCCAACTGCACCACGAGTACGGAGATGATGCACACCAGGCACATGAGGTGGTCGCGGCAGATCGCACGAGCGAGGTGGCTTTGGACGTCGACCGGGTCCTCACGAGCGCCGAGACGCCGCGCATTGCGGAACACGCGGGCGGCCGCAAGAGCGACCGCGGGGAGGATCAGGGCGAGCGACGACCAGCCGACCCACGTGGGCGCGTCGCGGCGACTGATCTGGACGCCGATCGCGACGATGGCGGCCATCATTGCCAGCCCGACGAGGCGATTCATCGGTCGCGCGGTCGTCGTGACGCGCCGGTAGTAGGCGGCGATTGAAGCCAGCACGTCCTCGGGCAGCACGTCGCGGGTTCTCCGATGGGCCAGGGTCTGGACGTCGAACATGAGGTCGAACCAGAGCACCGCGAGCAGGAAGCCCGCGCTGGCCGCCACCACCGGCGTCATCGGGACACGGGTCGCAGCAGCATCTCCTGCGCCACGGAAACCGAGAGCCGTCGGTCGGCGTCGTGCATCGTGCCGCGCAGCAGCCCCCGCCCGCCTGTGTTGACGAGCGAGTGCACGTCGAAGAAGGTCCACGCGTCGGCGCGCAGGGGCCGGTGGAACCACACGGCGTGATCGAGGCTCACCATGCCCTCGACGTCGCCTTCAAGGTGCAGGGGGCGTCCGCCCGTGCCCGTCCAGTCGGTGGCGAAGGCGATGTACGCCGCGTGGACCGCCGGGTCGTCCGGGAGCGCGCCGTCGACCCGGAACCAGGCGCGATGGGTGGAAGCGCGCGTCCCGTCGGGGTCCGGCTCCGACGGGCCGAGGTAGGCGGCGACGAAGGGGCCCGGTCCGGGCTCGACGGTGAGCTCGTCGGGACCCGGCACGTCCCCGGCGAGCGGCAGCTCGTATTCGTAGCCGCCGGTGTCGGCGGTGAACGAGAACGTCATCGTGAACACCAGGGCCTCGTCCTGGGTCGCGTCGAGGCGGTGGGTGGCAAAGGTCCGACCGGCGCGGAGGACGTCGACCCCATACTCGACCGGGGCGTGGGTTCCGACGGGCTTCAAGAAGTAGGCGTGCAACGAGTGGAGGCGACGGCCCGGCGGCGCGGTCTGGATGGCGGCGGCGGTGGCCTGACCGACGACGAACCCACCGAACAGGTAGTCACCGAACCACGTTGGGGGTGTCCCGACCCAGCGATCACCCACCCGCTCGACGGCGAGCGCGGCCGTCATCTCGTCGATCGTCGACCGCTGGGGGGAGCGCGGGTCCTTCGGCATCGGCGTGAGCCTAAAGAAGGGCCTCGCCGCTCTGCCCGGAAAAACGCCGTAGCATGCCGATCCGAGGTCCCGATTCTCGGAGGTGTGTGATGCGGCGGTTCCGATGGCTTTCGCTGGTGGCGGTCCTGGTCCTCGTGCTCGGCGCGTGCAGCGACGACGACAAGCCCAAGACCGGTGGTGACGCTACAGACGACGCCGGCGACGCGGGCGACCTCAACCTCAAGGAGGAGGGTGTCCTGACCGTCGGGTCCAACATCGCCTACGCACCGTTCGAGTCGCTCGAGGGTGGCGAGGAACCGGTCGGCTTCGACATCGACCTCATGACCGCCATCGCCGAGGGGATGGGTCTCGAGGTGAAGTTCGAGAACAACCCGTCGTTCGACGCCCTCATCCCGAGCCTCGAGGATGGCCAGTACGACGCCGTGATCTCGGCCATGACGATCAACGACGAACGCAAGGAGAAGATCGACTTCTCCGACCCGTACTTCGAGGCCGACCAGTCGCTCACCGTCAACATCGAGGAGACGCCCGACCTCGACTCGGCCGAAGAGCTGACGACCGAGATTGTCATCGGGGTGGAGAAGGGAACCACGGGGGCCGACTACGCGGAGGCCAACTTCGCCGACAAGGTCAAGGAGATCCGCGTCTTCGAGGACTCGCAGGGGTCCCTCGGCGACCTCGCTGCGGGCCGGATCCAAGCGGTCATCAACGACTTCCCGGTGTCCGCCTACGCGGCCGAGACCGAATTCAAGGACGTGCTCAAGGTCGTCGAGCGATTCACCACCAACGAGCAGTACGGCATCGGCGTCGCCAAGGGCGCAAGCGCCCTGCGCGAGGCGATCAACGAACAGCTCGCCGAACTGAGGTCGAACGGCACGTACGACGAGATCTTCGAGAGGTGGTTCGGGCCGGCGCCCGCCTGATCTCCGGCCTGATCGCCTCCGGGCGACCGAAGCGTCGCGCACCCTGAAGGCAGAGACGAGGGAGGGACGGCGTGGAGGTCGACTTCTCGAAGTTCAACTGGTCGCGACTCATGGATCGATTCTTCGACGGCGAAGTGATCGGCCGCTGGATCGATGAGGTCCCTCGCGCCCTGTGGCAAACCATCCAGCTCGCCACCATCGCCGAGATCTTCGGCATCGCGCTCGGGTTGTTCATCGCGCTCGGGGCCATCCACCGGCGCCGGACGGTGCGGGTCATCTTCCGGTCGTGGGTCGAGCTGTGGAGGGGGACGCCCCTCTTGGTTCAGCTCCTCTTCGTGCACTTCTCATTCCCACTGGTCGGGATCATCTTTACGCCGTTCGTGTCGGGCGCGTTCGTCCTGTCCCTGAACTCTGCTGCCTATGTCGCCGAGATCTTCCGTGCCGGAATTCAGTCGCTCGAGCGCGGGCAGATCGAGGCGGCTCGCTCGCTCGGCATGTCGTACCGGCGCATGCTCCGCGTTGTCGTGTTGCCCCAAGCGTTTCGGCGTGTCGTGCCGCCGCTCACCAACGAACTCGTCGCGCTCGTGAAGGACTCGTCGCTGGTCGCCGTGATCGGAGTCGTCGAGTTGCTCGGCGTCGCGCGCCTCGCCTTCGGTGCTGAATACAACTCGTCGATGTACCCGGTGGTGGCGCTCTTGTTCCTGTCGATCACCCTCCCTCTGACCTTCCTGGCCCGCGCTCTCGAACGCCGCTTGTCGCGTCGGGGGGCTCGGTCATGGGTCGACGACGACCGCCAGCTGCTCGTGTCGCTCTCGTCGGTCAGTCACGGTCACTCCGGGGTGCCCGGGTGAGCTCGCCCGTAATAATCGACGGCCTCGTCAAGCATTTCGGCGATCTCGAGGTGTTGCGCGGGGTCAGCCTGAGCGTCGCCACCGGACGGGTGGTCTGCGTCATCGGCCCGTCGGGATCGGGGAAGTCGACCATGCTCCGCTGCGTCAATCGTCTGGAGCAGCCCACCGCCGGTCGGATCTTCGTCGGCGACGTGGAGATCACCGCCATCTCCGACGAGAGGGAACTCGACCGGCACCGGGGCCGCGTCGGCATGGTCTTCCAACAGTTCAACCTGTTCCCACACATGACCGCGTTGCACAACGTGATGACCGGGCCCCGTCACGTCCTGCGGCTCGAAGAGGCCGTCGCCCGCGAGCGTGCGCAGGACCTGCTCGCCCGCGTCGGGCTTGCCGAGAAGGCCGACGAGTACCCCGACCGGCTGTCGGGCGGCCAGC
>DATDOY010000074.1:0-8223 GCA_035293045.1 Acidimicrobiia bacterium | reverse complement strand
AGATCCCCACACGCAGGGCGGGCTACGAGAAACTCCTCGCCTGGGCCGAGGGCTTCGGGCGCGTCCAGTCGTTCGGCATCGAGGGCACGTCCGCCTACGGTGCCGACCTGACCCGGTTTCTCGAAGCGCTGGGCAACGATGTCCTCGAGGTGATCCGTCCCAACCGCCAGCACCGTCGGCGCCACGGCAAGTCGGACCCTACCGATGCCGAGGCCGCGGCTCGGGCAGTCCTCGCAGGGGAGGCAACGGCCCGGCCCAAGGGCAACGACGGACCCGTGGAGGCCATCCGGGTGCTGCGCATCGCCCGGGCAAGTGCGGTCAAGGCGAGGACCCAGGCGGTGAACACCCTGCGGGGGCTCGTCGTGCGGGCCCCAGGGGAACTGCGCGACGAGTTACGGGGCCTCACCACCAAGGCCCTCGTCCGCAAGGCGGCCCGTTTGCGCCCGGAGGGATCCGGCGTTGCGGCCATGACCAAGACCGCGATGCGTTCCCTCGCCCGGCGTTGTCTCGCCCTCGGCGAAGAGGTGGCGGAGCTCGACGCGATGCTCGAGCACCAGGTCAAGGATGCATGCCCCGAGCTCATGGACGTCTTCGGCGTCGGGACCGACTCCGCCGGAGCCCTCCTCGTTGCCCTCGGCGACCGTCCCGAGCGAGTGCGCTCGGAGGCGGCCTTCTCGATGATGTGCGGGGCGAGCCCTCTCGACGCGTCCTCCGGCCTCCAGCGACGGCACCGTCTCAACCGAGGCGGCGACCGCCAGGCCAATGCCGCTCTCTATCGGATCGCCATCGTGCGGATGCGACACGAGCCGCGCACGAGGGCCTACGTGGCCCGACGGCTCGCGGAGGGCAAGACCAAGGCCGAGGTCATCCGCTGCCTCAAACGATCCATCGCGCGCGAGGTATTCGGAGTTGCCATCGGCCGAAGAGCTTCACAAACACCCGCTTGACGTCTATAGGAGCGTCACACGCGCGGTGGGTGGGGCGAGGGCGTGGTGCGTGGGGTGAGGGGTGAGGGGCGGGGGGCGGGGGGCGGGGGGCGGTCGCTCAGGCCCTCGGGAGGAAGACCATGAATCGAGCTCCGCCGCGCTCGGCGGATTCGTAGTCCACCCGGCCGCCCATGCCTTCGACGAGACCCTTGACCAGGAACAGCCCCAACCCGGTATCGGTGTGGCCGAGCTGCGCCAGCGTGTGCAGACTCGAAAACAGCCCCGAGCGCAAGGCCTCGGGTACACCCCGCCCGTGGTCGGTCACCGCGATGCGGACGTAGTCGCCCTGGACCGACGCCGTCACCTCGACGGGTGGATCCCCGTGGCGCAGACCGTTCTCGATGAGGTTGACGAGCACCTGCTCGAGCCGCCGAATATCCGCCGTGACCTCGAGCCCCTCCGGAACGTGGACCTCGAGGTCGAAGGGGTCCGGGACCGATGCGGCAGCGCCGTCCACCGCTTCGGCCACGTCGACGCGTCGGAGGTTGAGCGTCAGGCTCTGGTTGGCGAGCTGGGAGACGTCGTACAGGTCGTCGGCGAGGCGGCTCATCCGCTCTGCCTGGCGGTGGATCGAACGGCCGATGGTGCGGAGCCGCGCCATGTTGAGCTGGTCGGCGCCGGTTTGGAGGGTGAGGCCGTCGCGCATGATGCTCATCAGCGGGCTTCGGAGGTCGTTGGTGATCAGCGCCAGGAAGTCGTTCTTGGCCTTCTCGAGCTCGCGCTCCGCAGTGATGTCGCGCACGATGCCCTGATATCCGACGACCGCGCCCTCGCTGCGGCGTGGGAACGACATCACGACGAGAAGCCGACGCACCCCATCGGGCCGAATGATCTCGAGATCGACCTGACGGGCGTCGGAACTGCTCGAGAGCGGCTCCGACATCAGCCCCTCGATTTGGCCGGGCACCGCGAGCATCGTCTCACTCAGCGGCTGCCCCGTGAGTTGATCGCGATTGCGTCCCACCATGGCGGCAAAGGACTGATTGGCGAAGCTGATCCGTCCGTCGAGATCGATTTCGTAGACGCCGTCCGAGGCGTGTTCGACGAGGCTCTCCATGCGCTCGCGGAGTTCCTCTTCGCGCCCGAGGACCGCCGCCCAGTAGCCGCGCGCCAGTGCGTCCGTGAGGCGGTCGATGGCCGGGAGGACTCGAGTCAGCAGCAGCGAGAGGGCAAGGCCCCATTGACGGCCGTGTTCCTCGGCGATCTCGACGGCGGTCTGCACGACGAGGTCACGGGAAATGCGCAGCACGATCAGAAGTTGGGGAAGGGGGCTCCCCGACCATGCCGCCCCGGCGCCGACCGCCTCGAGGTCGGCGACCAGCGCCTCATCGACGTCCTCGCCCTGGCCCGTCACGGCCAGGATGGCCTCGAAGCGCTTGCGGGCCTGGTCGATGAACCGCGCCTGCTCGTCGAAGGGCCATTCCCTGGCCTCGGGGAACGTCGCTTTGAAGATGTCGAACGCCCGCCGCGCCATCTCCTCGCTCCGTCCGTCGAGCGCATCGAGCAGCGCCTGCGGATCGGCGGCGAGTTCGTCGGCGAAGAGGTCGTCGTCGGGGGTGTTGCGGGCGATGAAACCCTTGAGGTCGGAGATGGCGAGGAGGGGCCCGTCGGCGCCGACCTCAGCGGGGGTCAGGTAGTCACGGGAAACGAGCGCGCGCACGGCGTCGGCGGGGATCTCGAGGAACTCCGCTGCTTCGTCGATTCCGAGGACGCGCTTACCCGTGCGCTCGGCGATTGCTCCCACCCCCTTCGTCAGCGCTGCCTACCCGTTTCGCCGTCTACGCACGGATCCCTGCCTCGGCGCGGAGAAGTTTGGGCGGTTCGCGCGCCCTGCGCGCGCCGGATCAACGCACGGGCCGCGAATCGCGCGCTCGGCGCGGAAGACGGAGGGGCTACGCCGCCCTCCAGGTTGAGTCGAACCCGCGACCGGCCGCCCATCTTCTTGGACGGCTCCGCCGTCCTAGGCGGCCTTCCAGGTGGAGTCGAACCCGCGACCGGCCGCCTTGCCCTCCTTCTTCAGCTTGGCGAGGTGGGCGTGGACCTGGTGCGCCGCCACCTCCATCAGCTCGTCGGGGATCACGCCGCCATAGATCTTGGCGACGATCTCGGGGATCTTGACCGGGCCCCCAGCGAGCGCCTTCAGCACCTGCTTCTCGCGCATCTTGCGATGTTCGATGTACTGCTCGATCGTGGCGGTGAAGTCGTCGATCACGTCGCCGTGGCCGGGGCACAGCCGTGAAATGCGCCGCAACTTGCGCAGCCTCTCCAGCGAATCCATGTAGGACGCCATGTCGGACACGATGACGGTGGTGCCCTGCATGATGTGATCGCCGGTGAAGACCACGCGCTCCTCCTCGAGCATGAAGCAGAGGTGGTCGTCGGCGTGCCCTGGCGTATGCATCACCTCGAGCCCCCACTCCGTCCCCTCGATCGTGTCGCCGTCCGAAAGCGTGGCGTCGACCTCGAAGAAGGCGTTCTTCTTGGAAAACGCGAGGATCTCCGCGCCGGTGAGCTTCTTGATGCGCTGCGCGCCGGGCGCGTGGTCAGGATGGGTGTGCGTGAGGATCACCCACCGGACGCGCTCCTTCATCGCCGCGCCGACGATGGCGTCGATGTGCTTCTTGTCATCGGGACCGGGGTCGATGACGGCGACCTCGTCGATGCCCACCAGGTAGGAGTTGGTCCCCGGGCCGGTCATCGCCGACGGATTGGGCGCGACGACGCGCCGGATGAGCGGCGAGAGGGCGCTGGCGACGCCGGGGGTTAGGTCAGGCATCGGAACTCCCACGAATCGCGGACGGCACGGGGCGGGGCAAGTCGGTGATGGAACCCTCGGGCGGATCGATCACCGCGTCGTAGCCGAGGTCGCCGGGAAGCAGGATCCGCATGCCGTGCGAATCGGCGGTGATGCGGGGCAGGATCGTCGGCACTTCGTCGATCGCCTGCGCGGCGTCGAGCAGCTCCTCGGCGGTGGAAAAGCGGGCGATGGCCTCGAGACTCTTGATCGTGGGGAAGATCATCTCCATCTCGCCCCTCTCGGCGAGGGCGAGCGCCTCTGACGGCTCGATCCACACGGAATCGACGGCCTCGCGGTTGTCAGGCAGCGGCGTCTGGTTGGGTGGGGCGGCGGCGACGAAGAACCGCGTGTCGTAACGCCGCGGGGCACCCACCGGCGTAATCCAGTGCGAGAAGTAGAACGTGGAGGCGACGTCGAGGACGAGGTGTTCCTCACGCGCGACGTCGATGAGCCGTCGCTCGCCGGCGTCAACGGCGGCGCGGTGCACCTCGAAGCGCGCGGCGACGTTGGGATCGGAGAAATCGACGATCTCGCCGGTCTCGGCATGACAGGCGAGCAGCACGCCCGCCTCCTCGAAGCACTCGCGGATAGCGGCCACCCAAAAGGCCAGTCCGCCCCGCGCCACGCCAAGGGCGGCGCTGGCCTCGGCGTCGGTCCGCCCGGCACATTCCGGCTCGAGATGGGCCTCACGATCGCCGGGGTCGACGGCACCCCCGGGGAACACGAATGCGCCGCCGACGAACTCGGACCGCAGGTTGCGGAGCAGCATGAAGACCTGCAGCGCGGGAGCGTTGCGAACGAGCATGACCGTGGCGGCGTCTCGCACCTCGATCGCCGCGTGCTCCCGCATGGGTTGGCTCCGTCCCGAGACAGTTCGAACGGGTCGATTCTACGTGGGGCCTGCGACCCCACAGGTGCGCCTACGATGCCCGCCACATGGTGGCCCGGCGAGAGCACCGACGATGGCGAGACGTGATCGTGCCCAAAACGGCCCTCGGCACGGTCATGTTCCTCTTCGCCGCGGGCGTCGGCGCCTCTTTCAGCGGTGCCGTCCTCTTCGCCTTCTACCAGTGGCGGCTCCAGCAACTCGAGGACAAGGTCGACCGGTTCACCGGCGAAAGTCAGGAAGCGCTCGAGGACGCGCTCGACAAGATCAAGGGGGAGGCCGACGACGCCCGGAGCCAGATCCGGGCCGAGCTCGAGCCGCTCCAGGAGCTGCAGGCCAGCGAGGACACGCTCCAGGACATCCTCGAGCAAGCGGGCCCGTCGGTGTGGTTCGTGTCGACCCGCGACCCCGACGGCCAGCCCGAGGTCGGCTCGGCCTTCGTCGTCGCCGCCGACGCCGAACAGTCGTATCTGCTGACGTCGCTCTTTGTCGTCCGGGCCGCCACCACCCGACCGGGCCCCGAGATTCGCCTGCGCAAAGGCGGCGAGGAAGTGGCGGCGACGCTGTGGACGTGGGACGAGTCGAAAGACCTCGCCCTGCTCGTGATCAAGAAACCCAACCAGCCCCGGCTCGAGTGGGCACCGGGCGACCCGCCGCTCGGCCTCGGCCAGCGCGTCTTCGCCGTCGCCGGAATCGGCGGGGCGAGCGCGTCCATCACCCAGGGGTTCGTGAGCGACGTGTCGTCGGCGGGGATCCAGCACGACGCGGGTATCTCCGGGGCGTTTCCCGGGGGACCCCTCGTCAACTCCAACGCCGAGGTTGTCGGCGTCGGCTCACGGGCCTACGCGCCACTGGGATTCCGCTCGGAGGAGGTCACCTACTCACCGCTGATCCGCGCCGCGTGCGAGGCGGTGCTGCAGTGTCCCGGCGGCAATCAAAGCGACGCCCCCGGCGGCAAGCGCTGACGCCAGCCCTCGTTCTTGGATGGTTGATCACCCGAAGAGGCCGCCGCCTGTCGTGGTGGTGACGAAGGGGATCGACGACGTGGTCGTGGAACTCGATGAGCTCGAGGTGCCGGGGGTCGTCGTCGTTGTGCTCTCGTCAGGTGGTGGTGGGGGCGCCTCCGGCTTCGGCGACGGCTCGTAGTACGACCCCTCGTCGGGGAACCCGCCGGGGAACTTGCGGTTCCCGAGATCGAACCCGCCGCGTTGCTTGCGCAGTGCTCGCTCGCGGAGCGAGTCCAGCGGCGCAGGGTCGGTGAACTCGGTCTTGGGCACGTCGGCCAGCGCCTTTTTCATGAACGCCGCCCACATCTTGGCGGGAAGGCTGCCGCCGGTCACGCTTCTCACGCCGTGGATGTTCTTCATCGGGATGTTGGCCTCGGGATACCCCATCCACACCGCGGTCGAGAGCGCGGGCGTGTAGCCGACGAACCACGCGTTCTGGAAGTCCTGCGACGTCCCCGTCTTGCCGGCCGCGGGACGACCGATCTTGGCGGCGCGGCCGGTGCCCCCTTCGACAACGTCGCGCAACACGTCGTTCACGGTGTCGGCGACGTCCTCGGCGAGCACGCGCTTGCGCTTAGGGTTCGTGTTGTCCTCGAGCACCTTGCCGTCGGCGGTCGTGATGCGAAGGATGGGCGTCGGCTCGGCCCGCATTCCGCGCGCCGCGAACACGGAGAACGCCGACGCCATGTCGATGGGCATGACTTCTTGGGTGCCGATGGCAATGCCGCCGTAGATCGGCTTCTCGAAGTCGAAGGTGGTGATGCCGAGCTTCGTGGCGAGTTCCGCCGTCTCTTCGACCCCGACGTCGAGGATGAGCTGCACGAACACCGTGTTGATGGATGCCGCCGTCGCCTTGCGGAGATTGGCCGACCCGTAGCCGGAGTCACCGAAGTTCTTGACCGGTTTGGCGAACCCTTCCGGCTGGACCGACGCGGGCGCGGGGTAGACCTTCTCGGGTTTGAGCCCCGCCTCGAGCGCGCGGGTCAAGACGAACGGCTTGAACGACGACCCGGCCTGGCGCCCCGGACCGCGAAACCCCTTCGGTCCGAGGGCCAAGTTCACCTTGAGCGCCTCGAAGTCGCGACCTCCCACCAACGCACGCACGAACCCGGTCTGGGGTTCGACGCTCACGAGGGCGGCGTGCGGGTCCTCGGGATTGGGGAGCGTCTCGCGCACGACTTTCTCGGCCTGCTCTTGCAGCGCAGGGTCGAGCGTGGTCTCGATCTTCAGTCCGCCCTTGAACACCAGGTCGTCCGAGTAGCCGTGCTCCTCGAGGTAGAGACGCACGTAGTCGTAGAAGTAGGGGTACTGGCCGACGAATCCGGCTGGCGGATGCACGGTGGGCGTTTCCGCTCGAGCGGCCGCGACCTCCTCGGGCGTCGCGAGGCCGTGCTGCTCGACCTGGTCGAGCACCCGGAGACGGCGCTCCTCGGCACCCACGGGATTCGCCCGCGGCGAATACAGGCTCGGAGCAGGGATGACCCCCGCGAGGAGCGCGGACTCCGACAACGTGAGTTCCGACGCGGGGTGCCGGAAGTACGACTGCGACGCCGCCTCGACCCCGAACGTGGACTCGCCGAGGTAGACGGTGTTGAGGTACTTCACGAGGATCTCCTCTTTGGAGAACTCGCGTTCGAGCTGCGCGGCGAGCAGCGCTTCTTGGGCTTTGCGAATCAACGACCGGCCGCGGTTCTCGAAGTAAAGGTTCTTGACCAACTGCTGGGAGATCGTCGACCCGCCCTGCACGATGCGGCCCGCCGTGAGGTTGGCCATGATCGCCCTGCCCACCGCTTCGAAGTCGACTCCGTCGTGCGTGAAGAAGTCGTGGTCCTCGGCCGCAATCACGGCGTCGCGGATGGTGTCGGGGATCTGTTCGGAGGGCACTGGAACCGACTGCTCGGCGAACCGGAACTCGCCAAAGCGCGTGCCGTCGGCCGCGTAGAGCACGCTGATCTGGGAGGCCGGAGTGCCGTGTTCGTCGGGGAGGGCGGCGGGGAGGGGCAAGAACAGATACGAACCCAACACGATGGCGAAGGCGGTTCCCGGAATCAGCACCGACATGACGGTGATGACGCCGACGACACGGAACAGTCGGCGCGCGCGAGAGCCGCTGCGCATCCAGTCGTAGAACGAGAGTCTCCGGAACGCCCGCGGCGGGACGGTCGGGCGGGGGCCGCTCACGCCTCGAAGCGTACGCTGAGGTCATGCCTTCCGAGGACGCACGGCGGTCGCTCCCCGCCGTCGAACGGGTCATCGCCGAACTCGCCGGAACCAGTCTGCCTCCGGCCCTCGTGGCCGATTGTGCGCGACGCGCCATCGACGCCGCTCGCGCCCGCATCGACGCGGGACACGATCCGAGCACCGTCGGCGACATCGTGGCGGCGGCCCGCTCGGATGCCGAGGACATCGCGTCGGCGCTCCTCCGCCGTGTGATCAACGCCACGGGCGTGATCATCCACACCAACCTGGGCCGGTCGCCGCTCGACGTCGGCGCGGTCGGCGCCGGACTCGAGATCGCCACGGGGTACTCCAACCTCGAATACCGCA
>DATDOY010000073.1:0-9371 GCA_035293045.1 Acidimicrobiia bacterium | reverse complement strand
GGGGGCGGTGGTGGGCGACGCCACCACCGTCCGCGAGTCGGGGGCCCAATTCCCTGCTGACCAATTGCCGAGCGTCTGGCGGCCGAGGACGCGCAGCGCGGGAACGAGCTCCTCGCCACGGAGGTCCGCGGATGGGTTGTCCACATCGAGGTCCGAGAGGTCGGGCGCGATCCGGGTGAGTGCCTTCCTGATCTTCACCGGGGCAACCCTGGATGCCGCCCCGTCGAGTTCGCCCTCGAGTTCCACGAGCACGGTCGTTACGTTCAACATGGCCAGCCAATTGGGCCGCACGTCGGCGATCTCGCCGACGAATTCTTCGAGGCCCGACCGCCGAGCCAGGGCAAAGTAGAAGCGGTTCCCGACCGTCCGTGCCCGCAAGACACCCGCCTGGCGGAGCGCTTCACACTCAGCCGCCACGTTCCGCTTGGTGTATCCACACGCTGCGGCGACTCGCGCCACGGTCTCGAATTCGCTGTGCGCCAAGAAGTACCGGATCACCTCGGTCCGCGCCCCGAGTCCGAAGATGGCCCGGAGACGGAGCCAGGCCATGGACGGGCGATCGAGTGGGGGAAGCACCGAGCGTCGCGTGGGCCGGTAGCGGCGGGCGACGGTCGCGTCAGGCCACTTCGCTCCGGCATGTTCGTTGACGGTGGCGGCGAACTCCCCGTATGGACCGCCCAACGCCTCGTGACCGCTTCGCGCGACGTTGCGAAGGCGGGCCTTGGACACGAAGCGCCAGTTGCGGATGCACCAGTCCGTGGCCTCGTCTCGGAGGCGAGCATCGCTGTCGCCGAGGTAGGCGGTCAACACGATGAGGGGCTCGGGGTCGATGGCCCAGTCGGTGTGGGTCGTGGTCCAGCCTGAGACCCCGAGTTCGGTCCATGCTCCCCAGGCAAGACCGAGGGCCTGTGAGCGGAACGTGTCGGCCCGGGGGAGGAGGCGGCTAGAGGTCGGCATCGTCAACCTCCACACCGAGCAGCGAGAGTGTGCGACGGAGTTCGCCGAGGAAGCCCGGCGAGGGGTCGTGCGTTCGGGTCCATCGCGCGGACGCAATGAGCTGGCGGCGAGTGGGGGCCATCGCCTGGAGATCGGCGAAGTGCTTGCTGCGTTCACCTTGGTCCACCGCGGCATACAGCTTGAAGGGAATGAGGTCCTGAGGCGCGGGCAGGTGGATGTCCAAGCCTCCATACCGTCGAATCTTCACTCGATCCTCAAGGCCGGGCGGGAGCCCGAAGTCGACCAAGCCCGCTGGCCCTGCGTTGATCCACGTCGGACCAAGACCGAGGGCCTCGCCGACCTCACGCACGGCCGCCGCAAGGAAGGCCGGCAGGGTCTCCGCCTTGGCGTATCCCTCGGCCTGCGCCAACGCGATGACGTCGACGTCGGCGGTCGGGCGTCGCACGATCCCGTGGATGAGCAAGCTGCTCCCGCCGATGACCAGTATCCCCACCCGGTGACCGCCTTCGTCTAGGACTTCGCCGAGGGTGGCGAGTGCCTCCTCAAGTCCCTCGAGTTCCAACATAACGCAATAGTAACATGCTCGAAGCGAGCAGGTAAGAATCTCTTACCGTGCCTGAAACACGGCATGGCCGTGGTGAATTGTTCACCATCCCGTGATCGATCGGCGGTGCCTCGATGATCCCCGCGTCCTCGAGGCCGATCTCGAGTTCGGTCAGCGTGCATCCGATCGCCACCTGCGGGGCCTCACGCCGGCGGATCGAGGGTCGAAGGGTCCCTGAGCTCGGCGTCGACCGCGAGGCGGGTCTGCTCGCCGTCGTCGGGCCACAGGTGGGCGTAGGTGTCGAGGGTCTCGGTGGCCGAGGCGTGCCCGAGTCGCGCCTGGACGACCTTGATGGACTCGCCGTGACCGATGAGCAGCGACGCGTAGAAGTGGCGCAGGTCGTGGAATCGGATCGGCCGGGAGACTCCGGCCGAGGCGACCGCGTTGCGCCATGACCCCCCAAATGTGGAGCGGTGGATGGGGGTGCCGCGAGGGCTCGTGAACACCAAATCGTCGGGCCCGAGAGCGAAGTGCCCGAGATGCTCGCGCAGGGCTGCCGCGACCACCCTCGGCAGGGGCACGCGACGATACGAGGACCGGGTCTTGGGCGGACCGAGCCGGGGCGGCGCATGGTCGGGGAGCACGAGCTGGCGTTCGACGGTCACCACCGCCTCCTCGAAATCGATCGCCCCGCGACCGAGCCCCAGGCACTCGCCCGAGCGCAGTCCGGTTCCCGCCGCCAACACGACGATGGTCCGGTAGCGCTCGGCGATGGCGTCGGCGATGCCCCGCACTTCCTCGGGTGTGGGAGGCACCACGAGCGGTCGCTCGATGCGGGGCAGCTTGATCCCCACACACGGGCTTCGCTCGATGACGCCGTCGGCGACAGCGGTGGCGCAGATGGCGTGAAAGAAGCGGTAGAGGATCCCCACGGTGGCGGGGGCGAGGCGATCCGTCCGATCGCGCACCCATGCCTGCACCTCGCTCGGCCGGATCGATGCGATGGGCCGGTCGCCGAAGAAGGGGAGGATGTGATTGCGCAGCGTCCCCTCGGCGAGGTCGGCGGTCGTGACGCGATGAAACTGACGACTCTGCCATTCGGTGGCGGCGTCGCGGAACAGGCACTCGCCGTCGGGGTATGACCTCGCCATCCGGATCCCTCGATCGCTCGATCATGGACGGATGGCCTCGACGCGCCCCAGCCATCGCGGGCGGCGCCACTCTAGGGAAGCGGTGGGGCGATTGGAAGAGGTGCCGAGCCCCTATGTCGGAGCGGCGACGTCGTGCGCCCGATGGATTTCGATGACCCTCGCGCCCTCGACCGCCGACTCGATGGCCTTGATGGCGGTGGCGACGGCGTCGGCGAAGTCAGCCGCTTCTCGGTCGAAGGCGGCGGTCTGCACGCCCGCCGTCACGCCAAAGGTGGCGTCGCCGCACCCTGCCTCGAACAGGTCGTTCTGGGCGGCATCGGTCAGCACATCCGCCCCGTCGATGGTGAGTGTGAAGCTGAAGACGGTCATCCGTCACCCCTGCTCCCCGATGGGAGCCGATGAGGACAGTTTCACGCGCTGACGCAGCCGGTTGGCGTGGGTGCCTGGATTCTTGGGCGTGGACCACACCGATACGCGGCACGCTCCTGACACTCCCCGCGGACACCCGGGCTCGGCCCAAGCCGCTCGTCGCGCCTCATGCGGTTGACGACGGCGGGCAACGGGCCGGGAACGATGGCTCTTTGCCGAGCACCGCGTCCACGGCTTGGCGGGTCTGCTCGCCGTTGTCGGGGCACAGATGGGCGTAGGTGTTCAGGCACGTGATCTCGTTGCGCGCTCGATGAGCGGCTGCCACGCAGCGCGGAGGCGGGTGGGGAGCACGATTTCATCCCACAGGTCGACGAGGAGCGCCCCATCGACGATCGATGCAATGTCGGACGGCCGCCCCTCACGCAGCACGATTTCATAGGTGCGGGCTCGATCGTGGCGGTCCGCCAGGTCGACGACTCGACGGGACCGCGACCAGTCGAGGTGGAGGGGGAGGTCGACCGTTCGCATCGCCTCCTCCACGGGGAGATCCGGCAGTCGGTCGGGCACGGCACAGACGCGGCCCCGACCGACATCGACCTCCTGCCAGCGGAGGAGCGGGATCGCGCCAAGACGAAAGCCGGCCGCCGCGAGGATGCGTTCGAAGGTTTCGAGGGTTGGTGAGATCCTCCCGTGTTCGTACGCGGACAACGTCGGCCTCGATGTCCGCGAGCGCTCGGCGAGGTCGGCCTGGGTCAACCCCGATTCCTCCCGGACGGACGCAAGCAGTGATCGCTCCACGCCTGTTAGTGTATCAGATCTGATACCTGCTGCGAAGCGGCCGTCATCACAGGGGACTCCATTTTTTGGCTCCCCAACCCGTTTCGGGCCAGAGGTGGGCATGGGCTCAACGCGCCCCAGCCAGCGTTGGCGGCACGACCCGAGACCACGCGCACCCGAGGGAAGGGGCGCCGATTACCACGGCGCGTCGACCGCGGGCCGCGCTGCCTCGGCGCTCAAACGATGCCGAGCACGGCGTCCACGGCATTGCGGGTTTGCTCGCCGTTGTCGGGCCACAGATGGGAGTAGGTGTCGAGGGTCTCGGTGGCCGAGGCGTGGCCGAGCCGTGCCTGGACGACCTTGATGGATTCGCCGTGGCGGATGAGCAGCGACGCGTAGAAATGCCGGAGGTCGTGAAAGCGGATCCGCCGGGCGATGCCGGCTCGGGCGAGCGCGTCCCGCCACGCCTCGTTGAGCCGGTTGCGTCGCACGGGTTGGCCCCGGGCCGAGGTGAAGATGAGGTCGTCGGGCCCGAGCGGGTAGCGGTCGAGGTGGTGGTCGAGCGCGTCGGCGACCACCGATGGGAGCGGCACACGGCGGTAGGACGCCCGCGTCTTGGGTGGGCCCAGGAATGGCGGGGCATGGTCGGGAAGGACGAGCTGGCGTTCCACGGTCACCACCGCTTCGTCGAAGTCGACGGCGCCGCGCCCGAGGCCCAGGCACTCACCCGAGCGAAGCCCCGTTCCCGCCGCCAGCACGGCGATCGCTCGGTAGCGGTCGGGAAGCGCGTCGATGGTGGAGCGGACGTCCGCGGGGGTCGGCGGCACGATCGGGGGCCGATCGGAGCGCGGGAGCCTGATGCCGACGCACGGCGTGCGCTCGATCACGCCGTCGAGGACGGCGGCCTCGCAGATGGCGTGGAAGAACCGATAGACGACGTCCACGGTGGCCGGGGCGAACCGATCGGCGCGATTCCGGAGCCAGGCCTGCACCTCGCCGGGTCGGATCGACGCGATGTCCCGGTCGCCGAAGAAGGGGAGCATGTGGTTGCGCAGCGTCGTGTCGACGAGGTCGGCCGTCGCGATGCGGTGGATCTGGTTTTCCTGCCATTCCGCCGCCAGATGGCGGAACAAGCGCTCGCCGTCGGGGTGGGGGCCGGCCATCGTCGTCCCTCGATCGCTCGATCATGGAGGGATGGCCTCGACGCGCCCCAGCCATCGCGGGCGGGGCCACTCTAGGGAGGTGGTCAGGCGATGGGAAGAGGCTCGAGCGCTTCGGTCTGCGAGTGGCGACGATCGGATTGGCCGCTTTCTGGGGTCGCCGCCTTAGGTCAGGGCAAGCTCGTTGAACAGGTGCTTCACCTTGCTCACGCGCACGAGTCTGGGCATCAGAATCCCTCCCGAGCTGGGATTTCGACGAGATGGGCTTTCACCACTCCCGCGATGGCGGGGACGTCGATCTGTCCTTCCGCCGCATCGAGGATGAGAGCGATGAGCTCATCGTCGGACATCGTCAGGCGGTAGCCGTTCATCACACAGAACACACCCAAGGCGATGGCGGCCGTACGCTTGTTGCCGTCGATGAAGGCGTGGTTTCGCGCAATCGAATGCACGAGCGCCGCGGCCTTGTCGTGGATTCCGGGGTATGCGTCATGCCCGCCGATCGTGGTCTGTGGCCGCAGCGCGGCGGACTCGAGGAGCCCGAAATCGGCGAGGAGATCCGGGCCGACCTCCCGCTCGCTGATGGCCACGAGTTCGGCGACGGTGAGGTACCGCACCTAGAGATCCTTCAGCTTGTCCAGGGCGACCCGGTACCGGGTGCGGAAATCCTCCAGGGCTTCCTCGAACACCTCGTCCCGACCCGCACCGACGAGGAACTCTGCGATCGCCTGTCGGGCAGCCTCGTTCATGGTTCGTCCCGTCACGAACGCGTAGGTCTTGAGGGCTTGATGCTCCTCGGCCGAGAGGCGAATCGTCATCTGTTGCGGCCGGCCGGTCGCGTCGATTGCGTCTGATGCGGGGCGCGGTGGCTTGGGCATCGTGGGCTCCTTCGCTGGGATGCTGTCATGCTACCACGACAGCGAGAAGGCAAAAGAGTAAATCTGAAGAGCGAGGCAATGTGCGGCGCCGCAGCACGTCGTCGACGGGCTGGCGCATCTGCTTGCCGTTGTCGGGCCGCACATGGGAATAGGTGTCCAGATCTTGGTGGCTGTGGCGGGCCTGCACAGCCTTCTCCGACCCACCGCGGTCCGCAAGCGGGAGAACGGTCGTAAAAAACGGTCCTTAAATACGGTCTTTACAAACGGTCCGGAAAAGCGTACCGTTTTTGGGGATGGGCGCCTACCAGGTGGACTTCGAGCCCCGTGCCTTCCGAGAGGTGCGAAGGTTGCCGCAGCACCACGTGGGCAGGATCATGGACCGCATCCGAGGGCTCGCCACAGAGCCTCGCCCGCCCGGGTGCGAGAAGCTCCGGGGACCGGACAACAGCTGGCGCATCAGAGCCGGGGATTACCGGGTCGTCTACCGCGTCGACGACGCGGCCCGCGTCGTCACGATTGCGCGGGTTGGGCACCGTCGAGACGTGTACCGGGAAAGGTAGGGAGGATGCTGGAAAACCTCATCTCGATCACGGAGGCGAAGGCCAAGATCTTCGAGGTCGTTCGTGACGCCCAGGACCGCGACGTTCTCCTCACCCGGCACGGCCGGCCAGTCGCGATCGTGGTGGGAGCCACTCGCTATCTGGAGCTGATGGAAACCATGGCGGACCTCGAGGATCGCCTCGCGGCGTACGAGAGCGAGGCGAGTGAGCCCGACCTCCGGATCCCCCTCGAAAAGGTGGAAGCAGAGCTAGGCCTCTTGCCCTGACGTGGATGGTTCGGACTCACCCCGACGCGCTCTGCGATCGGGCTTTCTGGTGCAGCGTCCGCGGCGAGCCCATGGCCACCAGGGCTGCACCGCCGGCAAGGAGGGAACCCCTCGGACTCCGGAGGCGCAAGGAACAGCGTCGCTGTCACATCGGGTCCATAGCATCATTGCTATGGGATGGGGTACGATCGAACTTGAGCCGGAGGTGGCTGAGTGGCTGGAGGGACTTGATGATGAAGATTTCGGCCACGTCGCGTTCTACATCGACCTGCTCTCGGAACAAGGCGTGCATCTCGGCGAACCCCACACGAGGCAGCTCGGAGGGAATCCCGCGAGATGGCGCGTGCCAAACGGGCGATGGAGCGCCGCCTGCAAGAGCGGCACACGACAGAGGACCACGGCAATGGTTAAGCGAGCGACATACGAAGAGATGAGGCAGAGACGGCTGCAGAATCCCGCGGCCCGTGAAGCCTACGAACGGGCACGCCGCGCCCACGAGATCGGTGGAGCGATCCGCCGCGAGCGCGAGCGAGTCGGGCTCAGCCAACGCCAACTCGCCGAGCGCATGAAGTCGACGCAGTCGGTGGTTGCCCGGCTCGAAGCGGGAGCGGTCACTCCAACGCTTGTGACGCTCGATCGGGTGGCGTCTGCCCTCGGTGTCGAGCTCCTTGTGCAACTGCGCCGCTCGAGCCGGCGCCCTGGTCACGAGCGAGCGGCCTCCTAGGACGACGTCGAATTAGCGACGGGGTCGGCGTCGCCCAGGCCATGCGTGACCTTCTCTGGCGCGGGGCCGTGGCCAACCCTTCGGTGTTCTACCCGCTCGACTGACCGTGACCCTCAGGTGCCGGGGGCAGTGGAGCGGCTCCGCCACTGCATCGCCGCCTTGCGAGCGGCCTTGGCGACGACGCGGTCATGGTGGTGGCGCCCGACGGCGTCGAGCACGGGACCGGCGTCGGGGGAGTCGAGGCGACGAAAGTCGTCGACCAGCGCGAGCTGCGTGTCGAGCGGCCAGCCCCCGATGGCTTCCACGACGGCGGGTGCTCCGCCCGCCGCCAGCAGGGCCGCGCACAGGGCCAGCCCCTCGTCGGGTGTCCCGCTGCTTGCGACACCGGGTTCGAGGCCCATCTGGACCCTCCACATCACCGCGTGGCCCCGGAGTGGCGTGTCCATCAGCTTGTTCACGTAGGGCTCGGCGGCTTCGCCAACGGCGCCGAGCGCGGCGAAGGCGACCTCGAGCGCGTCGGGGTCCTCGAGCACCCGCACGGCATCGACGAGCTCGGCGGCGGCGTCGGGTCCGCTGCGGTCGCTGGCCCACACCGCCAACTCCGCGAGGACCCGGTCCTTGCCGAGCGCGGGGATCGCACCGAGGATGGCGACCGCGGGCTCGTCGCGTTGGGAACCGGCCAGGGGTGCGAGGTACCCCGCGTCGGGCAGGAGTTCGCGGGCGATCACCACGCCCGAAGGGGTCAGCTGCACCGCACCCCTGCGGAGTCGCGTCCGCCCGTACTCCTCGTATTCCTCGGCTCCGGTGCGGATCGTGACCCCGGCGAGTTCCCACGACGTGAAGATCGTGGACACGTAGAACTCCGCCGTCCTCGCGCACGCCTCCTCCGGATAGTCATCCGGCCACTGAAATCGCATCGCATACGACTGGGTGGCGTGTTCGACGATCCGATCGATCGGCGTCGGCTCGTCCTCGCTGCACCAGACGGCGGCGAGGAAGTGCACTGCTCCCTCGTCGAAGAAGTCGATCTCGTCCCAGAGGTAGGCGCGGCCGTAGTAGCCGAGGAGCGGCCCGATCTTCATGAGGCCCTCGATCGCCCGGCGGTGGGCGCCGCGGGGATCGCGGCGCAGCTGGGCCCAGCGCTTGATCGCGACGAGCCGTCCCCGCTGGACGCGCAGGACGCCGCTCGCCTTTGCCCATTCGACGAGCAACCGGAGGTTGGGGAGATCCTGAGCGCTCTTCGTCTTGTAGACCCGGTCGCCGATCTCCTCGTCGAAGCGGTCGCCCGTTTCGAGCAGATCGACGAGCGCGCGAGCGTCGGCCAGCTTGAGGTTTCCGTTGGGCGTCAGCGGCCGCTCGGCGGCGAAGAACTCGGCGAGCACATCGAACTTGGCGAGGATGGGTGCCGCGCCCGCGGAGGCGGCGACCTCCTCGTCCCGGGGCAGAGCGCGGAGGGGGAGTTCGACGGAACGGGCGTCGAGGGCTGGTCCCAGGACGGCGTCACGGTCCTCGAACGGGCGATTGTTGAAGGCCTCCATCCATGCCTGGACGGCGGTGGTGTCCATGATGTCGACGCCATCCGCGAGCATGGCTCGGGTGATCGCTTCGGCCGGGCCTCCCGGCGCCGGGTCGTCGTCGAATGGTGACCGGAACTCCATGGCGCCGATCTTGGCACCGGCCGGCCCGGCTGTCACCGAGTTCGTGCCCGGGGCCTGGGCGCGCCTGGCCGGCCGCACGAGACCATCCAGTGCGCGTCAGGTCGAGAGGAGGGTCGCGATCCGGTCGTAGCGCGGATCGGTGTCGCCGGCGATCCGGCCGACCCAGCGCAGGACCTCGGCGGTGTCGATCGCCGTGCCGAGTTCCCGAATCGCCTCGATGTCGACCCAGTCCTTGGCCCGGTTGAACACGACCTTGCACACCACGAGGTGGGTGGCCGAGAGAATCGGGATCGTCGAATCCGCAAACGGGACGCGCTCGACGTCGCG
>DATDOY010000072.1:0-6471 GCA_035293045.1 Acidimicrobiia bacterium | reverse complement strand
CGACCTTCGGGTTATGAGCCCGACGAGCTACCTGACTGCTCCACCCCGCAGGCGAGAGGGTAGCGGAACGCCGGGCGAGAGCCGAACGCAGGGTTTGGGCCAATCTCGAGCAAGCCATCCACCTGAGAGGTGGGAAACTTGCTCGAGAATGGGCGGGACGAATCAGCCCGCGGTGCGCCGGGTCACCGACACGCCGTAGGCGCCGGATCGCGCCCGCAAGATCGGGTCGTCGCTCAGCTCGATGCCATGCGGCACACGCGAGGGATCGAACACGAGCACGTCGCCGTCATGCTCACGATCGAAGGCGAGCGCGGTGATCTCGATGTGGGCGATGCGGACCCGGGTCCGATCCTCCGGCCAAGCGGCGGTTGGGTCGTCGAGCGGATCGCCGGCGTCGGCGATCTCCAAATCCAGGGCAAACGACGCCGGGCCACGGGCGAGGCGCTCACCGAGTTCCTCTCGCAGGTAATCGGGTGAACGGCCCGCCACATCGTCTTCGCTGATCGAGGCCTCCCCCGCCGCAGGCTCGAAGCGATATCGGCCGTGACGAACGGCGCCGTCGGGCGCCAGAAACCTGAACGTGTGCAAGGCGTGGTACCGGAGCTGCGCATAGCTCGCCGGCGTCGGCGCGGTGATCGCGGCCGTCACGGCGGGAACGGTCTCCGGGTGCTCGGCCAGGAAAGCCCCGACCTTGTCCATGTCGAGGGCGCCCGTGTCGGGATCGGGACGCCGCGCGTCGTTGAAGGCGAGGAGGTCTTCCGGGGTCCGCACGAAGAACACGGGAAGCGTGAGGCCGATGACGTCGGTGGTGCCGCCCGCGGGGAGGTAGACCTTGAGCGCGATCCCCCGCCCGTCCCGCGCCCCGTCGACGCTGGCGGGATCGCCACTGCCGTTGGAAAACCGCACGTGGGCGCGGTGCGGCGTGCCGTCGAAATGAGGCGCGATGCTGAGTCCGGCGGCCTCGGACGTGGCGGTAAAGGTCGCCGCGCACAGCACGCCCTTGGCGTGGGCGGCGCGGTGGCCAGGGTGGCGTCCGTAGGTCGCGTTCAGGGCGTCGACAAGTCGCTCGCTCAGGTCATCTGCCATCGGTCAGCGAGCCTAGGTCGCGCCGGCGCTCCAGGGCCTCGGCAACGTGCCGGCATGGAGTTCGACCCCAACATCGAAAGTCCCCGGTCGACCGCGCTAACCCGCACAACCGCGCGCTATGCGTGCGTTACTGCAAGTAACCCCAGGAGGGGGCCGGGTTCAGGTGCCGGCGGCAGAGCCCCCGAAGAACGACCGCACGAGGGGCTCGTAGTGCTCGAGGGGCGGGGTCGGGTAGTCGGGGTCGAACGCCGGCATGTCGTACTTCGCCACGAACTCCTCGGTCAGCTCGAAGTGCTCGTGGCCGCGGAACTCCTCGCGGGCGTCGCGGTCGCCGCCGATGTGGTGCCAGAAGTAGTAACCCTGGAACACGCCGTGGTTCTGCACCATCCAGTGATACGCCTCCGACACCCAGGGCTTCAGCACCGCCGCGGCGATGTCGGCGTGATTGAGCGGGCCGAGCACGTCGCCGATGTCGTGGAGCAACGCGCACACGAGATAAGCGTCGTCGCGCCCGTCCACCTCGGCCCGATGCGCGGTCTGCAGGCTGTGCGTCAGCCGGTCGACGGCGAACCCGCCGTAGTCGGCGTCGAGCAACCGCAACTGCGACAGCAGGCGGTCGGGCAGCGCGTGAATGAGGCCGACATGCTGAGCCGTGATGAGCTGCCAGTCCTCAGCGGTGGACTCGTCCATCCGGGTGAAGCTGGCCCGGCGCCCGGTTGGGGCTGACGTGGGGGCAGTCGTCTCGGTCATGCGCGCGATGGTAGGCGCGCGTCAGCCCAGCTCGATCAGGCGCCCGAGGCCAAACCGGTCGAGGAACTTCGCCAACTCGGCGGTAACCCTCGGCAGGGCGTCGAACATCAGCACCACCCCAAAGATCCCCAGGACGACCGCCGACACCATCGTGATGGCGACCGAATGGCGTTTGAACCACCCGAGCGCGCCGCCGAGTCGGCCGAACAGGAGGCCCGTGGCGAGGAATGGCACACCGAGGCCGAGCGAGTAGACGACCAGAAGTCCGACGGCGCGCGCGGAGGTCTGCGTCGCGGCGACGCCGAGCACCGACGCCAGCACCGGCCCGAGACACGGCGACCACCCGAGGCCGAAGGCCGCGCCCGTGAGCGGGATCCCCCACGGCCCCAGCCGCTCGACCCGGGGGTGAAACCGGAACTCGCGATACAGGCCGGGCCGCCGCAGCACTTGCGAGCCGATGAGGTAGAGCGCCATCAGCACCACGACGACCCCGGCGATGCGGGTCAGGGTCTCCTGGTTGCGGAACAAGGACCGCCCCGCCGTGCTCGCGGCGAGGCCGAGCAACACGAACACCACGGTGAAGCCAAGGACGAACAGCCCGGTGAAGACGGCGATGCGCCGTAGATGGTCGCCGCTCCCCTCCCGCAGTTCGGCGGCGGACAGGCCGGTCACGACGCTGAGATAACCGGGGACGATCGGCAACACGCACGGACTGAGAAACGAGACGAGCCCTCCGCCGAAGGCGGCCACGTAGCTGACGTCGCTCACCCGTGGCCCGCGCTCATGACGGCTTGGGCAACAACTTCATCGGGATCCGCCCCTCCACATTCCCGATGAACGGCGGATGGATGTCCCATCCCACGATGCGCTGGAGCCGTTCGGGGAACCGCGCCACGTCCTCGGGCGAGAGGATCAGGTACTGGTTCTCCTGCTGACGGAGCCAGGCCTGGTTGTAGTTCATGGTGATCCCCAGCCGGGGCCGGTCGGTGGTGTTGGGGCCGCCCTCGTGCACCAGATTGCCGAGCCACGCCAGCACCGATCCGCGTGGCATCTCCGCCGCGATCACCTCGGCCGGGTCGAACCGCTCCGCGAAGGCACGGGGGTCGTCCCACTGGTGACTCCCCGGGATGAGCCGGGTGGCCCCGTTGGCCTCGGTGAAGTCGTCGATGGCCCACATGGTGTTGAACACCACCGGCGGATGCGGGTGGGGCAGCGGGTAGAGGTCGTCGTCGGTGTGGAGTCCCTGCGCGTTCTCACCGGGGTGAATCTGGATGGCCTGGATGATCGAGATCTGGAAGTGCGGACCAAGCACCGCCTCGACGAGTGCGAGGACGTCCTCGTTGCACGCCACGCGTTGGAACACGTCGCCTTTCGCCAACAGCCCGCTGACACGTGTCGTCAGGAAACCCTCGAAATCGTTGCGACCCTGGGGATGCGCCGCGAGCAGAGGCGCGAGGGTGGCCTCGAGTTCGTCGAACAGCGACATCGGCGCGACGTCGGAGAGCACCACATACCCGTGCTCGCCGATGGCGGCGACCGCCTCCTCGAGGGTGGGCTTCACGGCCCGGAGTGTACGGCCGCTCAGACGAGCGGGAAGTAGCCCGGGACGCGGTGGTGCGGCGTGTCGAGATACACCTTCGCCTCCGGCGGCTGGGCGAACCGCCCGTGGCTCCAGCGCACCTCGACGTGGCCCACCACCGATACGACCTCCCGCGTCGAGCGCGACTGGATTCGCGCCTCCCAGTCAACCCTCGGCTGCTCGGCTCGGGCTGGCGCTACCGCGAACGACTGCAGCTTGAAGGACTGCTGCCAGTCCCACGGTGTAGCCACACGAAGGCGCAGCCTCTCGCCGCCGCTCTCCCCGAGCAGGAAGTACGGCGCGGCCCCCATGCGGAGCAGGCGCCAGAGGGCCAGCTCCCGGCGACCCTGCGTCGAGGTCGCGGCCTCCCACCGTGCGGCTGATGCCTTGGCAACGGCGAAAGAGAACTCGCGGTACGGCCCATCGAGAATCGGGGGCCACGTCCTTCCGAACGCCGCCTTCAGGGTCGCGCGGTCGGCGGCACCGAGACCTCCGACGAGGGCGGGAAGCGATGCGCGGTCCTCTGAGGCTTCCCGCGCGGCCTCATAGAACCGCTGGTACTCCACGGGAGCGACGATCTGGTACCAGTCGTCGCGCGCCGCCTCGATGCGACCCCATTGGAGGTCGTCGAACAGGTGAGCGGGACTTGTGTTTCCGACAACCCGAGAGTCGTACTTGCAGCTCACCAAGAACACATGGTCGATGCGAAGGTCTGCGGGAAGGAACTCGTACGCGGGCGCCCGCTGCGATCCCTTCCACTCGATGCGTCGAACGGGTCTTCCGCGCATGCCGTCGTCGGCCAAGAACAGCGCGCGGCCGTTGGCGAACGCACCTTCGAAGTCAACCCTCCGACTTGGGCGGGCCCACTCCTCGTCGAGCGCCGACCACGCCTCCGAGGTGACGTTCACGAACTCGCGAGGCCGCTCGGCAAGAGCCGACTCGACCGAGTCGAACGACGTGCACCCGAGTCCGGTTGCGATCTCCGTGATCAGCGTTCGAGCCGATGGCACCGATCAGTCTCGAAAGATCGGCGACACGCGAATCTCCAACGCCGCACGCTCCTCATCGAGGTCTTCTTCCGAAATAACTTCCTCATCGGTGAAGACGTCGATCACCGTGTCGAGGACCTCCATCCACGCGCCGACCGCATCCGCCCACCGTTCCTCGAGGAGCGCATCTCGGATCGGCCCAAGTTTGGCCGGGGGGATCTCGGACGCTGGGGTCGCCGCCACGACGTGCATCGCGAGCAGACGCGACATCACCGAGTCGTCGGTGGCGAGCAGGACGCGTGGATCCACCGACTCCTTGACGATCGCGTAGGTCACCCGGTCAGCCATCGGTGGCCGCGAGGAGCTTGCCCAGTGGCGCTCGGCGACCCTCGCCCTCGCAATATTGCCGGAGCCGGATGAGCCCCTCCGCGGTGAGCATGGGGATCGCATCGTGGAAGAACTCGCCCTGTGCGGCGTCGAGCGCCGCCCACCCTGAGCTTCCTGGCTCCGGTAGGTGAGTCGTAAGGAACACCAGCCGGCGCGACTTCTCGGAGTCCTTGGCCTTCAGCACGGCCGCCTTCCCGAGCGCTTTCCACACCGTGTCGGTTCGCTGGAGCCCTGGGCGGCTGCTCGTAAGTGCCCCGGAAACGTCAAAGAACCACTGCTCGCCGAGCGCATCGACGGCGCAGAAGTTGACCTCGACACCGGCAGCCAGTCGTCGCTTCTCCACGATGGACGTGAATCCACATTTCTCGAGAACTTGGCGGGCGATCTCACGAGCCGCCTTGCCCTGGCGAACGGCTCGGCGCTGGAAGTTGTCGTCGTGGTCGTCGACGGCGTCGCCGGGAAGACCGATGAGGACGGGAGGGAAATCTCGGTCGTCGGAGACTCGTCGGCGCTCTTCCTCCTGAATGCGCTCGAGCGCCAGCACGCGGTAACCGTCGTCGATCTCGCATCCGAGAAACCGGCGGCCCGTACGAACGGCCGCGATGGCTGCGGAACCCGAGCCCATGAAGGGATCGAGGACAACGTCGTCGCGATAGGTGTAGAGCTCGATCAGTCGCTGCGGAAGGAGTACGGGGAACGGCGCCGGGTGGCCGACTCGCGTGGCACTTTCGGAGTCGATCCTCCACACATCGGTCGTCACCTCCATGAACTCGTCCTTCGGGATGGTGATCTCGTAGGGAAGGCCGGCGTCACTTCGGGCGCGCCGCGACAACGCGCGGTCGAACCTGCCCTTGCTCGCAATCATCACGCGCTCGGTCAGATCGCGAAGCACGGGATTGGCGGGACTCTGGAACGACCCCCACGCCGTCGATCCCGTCGCGCCCTCCTGCTTGTACCAGATGAGCTCGCCCCGAAGCAGGAGCTTGAGGTCGTCCTGAAGGATCCGCGTGACGTCGGCCGACAGCGAGCGATAGGGACGCCGCCCGAGGTTCGCGACGTTGACGGCGATCCGTCCGCCCGGCTCGAGAACGCGCACGCACTCGGCGAAGACGTCCCGCAGCATGCTCAGGTACTCGAGATACGTGGCCGGGACGTGACCTTCGCCGAGAGCCTCCTCGTATTCCTTGCCCACGAAGTAGGGCGGCGACGTCACGACCAACGCAACGCAGTTGTCAGGAATGCGTTCCGAGCGAAGGACGGTTCGTGCGTCCCCGAGCAGGATCCGGTTCGCAACGGGCAATCGTTCGACGGTGTTGTCCTCCGAGATCGTGGGCGGAATGAAGCGCTCGTAGAACCCCGAACTGTCGTGGCTCTCCCGGCGGCCCGCACCGAAGGCGGAGGTCGTGGTGGGTTTCCGCTTCGGCCTCGTGGTCACGCCGGGCAATCCTACGGAGGCGGTGGAACGTTCTGGCTGACCCATGCCCGCATCCTCGCGGGTGGGTGTGACAACTCGGCTCGAGGAAGCCGCTGACCCCCGTCGCGTCCTTGCCCGCTATCGACCGGCCGGCTCCCGACTTGAGGCCGCCGGGTCGCCCTCCCCGCGAGGTTCGTCCCGAGCCTCCCAGGCCGCGGCCATCGCCATGCGCTCCGGCACCGGTGGGTGGCCGTGACGGATCCGCT
>DATDOY010000071.1:0-2120 GCA_035293045.1 Acidimicrobiia bacterium | reverse complement strand
GCAACGACTCGACGGCCGATTTCACCTCTGCTTCGGGAATGGCGTCGAGGACCTCATGCTCGGGGCTGCGGGAGCGGGCGGCGGTCTCGTCGCCCCCGAGGCGGCGGTAGAGGTAGAGGTCTCCGATGTCGTCCATCTCGGCCTCCACCGGCCGCCGCTTGGCCTTGCGGTACTCGTTGATGAATGAGTTCGTGAGGATCCGGTACAGCCACGCCTTGAGATTGGTGCCCTCCTCGAACGAGTCGAAGGCGCGATAAGCCCGCAGGTAGGTCTCCTGCACGAGGTCCTCGGCGTCGGAGGCGTTGCGCGTCATACGCAGCGCCGCCGAGTAAAGCTGCGGCATGTACGGCATCGAGAGTTCGGCGAAACGCGCTTGATCGGCCATTTCCGTCGATCCTACCGATCCACTCGGACAGTGCCCTCAGGCAACCTCGACGCGGCCGGCGCACCGCGACCGAAATTCCGAGCCCAACGGGCGCGCCGATCAGCGCGTCGGCGACGTCGCGACCGCTCACCGAGACGAGCCGAGGGCCGCTACCCGACGCCCCACCACACATCCGCGTACGGTGGCGTCGTGATCCCCATTCGCGACGGTCTCTTCACCTTGGGCGCCGGCGGCGATCCTGTACTCGTCGGCGGCTTCTCGCCGTCGAGCGGCCGCTACCACTTTCCCCGCGCTCCCGTGTGTCCCTACTCCGGCGCCGACGATGTCGAGTCGGTCGAGCTCTCCACCAGCGGGCGGCTCTATTCATGGACGGCCGTGACCGCGGCGCCCCCGGGCTATGACGGGCCCGTGCCCTACGGACTCGGCGTCGTCGAGCTCGCGGAGGGACTGCGCGTCGTCGGCCGTCTCACCGACGCTGACCCCTCCCGGCTCTCCGAGGGACAGCCCATGCGGCTCGTCGCCGAAATGATCGACACCGATGAGGACGGCGGCGAACTCGCAACGTGGGCGTTCGCGCCCGAGCCGCCGGCGCGGGGAGTCTGAGATGGTCACCATTTCCGGCGTCGGCATGCACCCGTTCGGCCGGTTCGACGCGAGCGTCACCGAGCTCGGGGTGGTGGCGGTTCGCGCCGCGATGGCCGAAGCGGGAGCGCGATCGGTGGACGCCGCGTTCTGTGGCACGGCATATGCGGGCGTGGCCGCCGGGCACAAGGTGCTGGGACAACTCGCGCTCACCGGGCCTCCGATCGTCGACGTGGAAGCGGGGTGTGCGAGCGGAGGCGCCGCGCTCGAGCTCGCCGCCGCCGCGATCCGCGCCGGGCGTTACGAGCGGGTGCTGGTCTTCGGCGTCGAGAAGATGCCCAAAGGAGTGATCCGCTCGACGTTCTTCGAGCCGTGGCAGGAAGCGGCGGGGCTCACCCCCGCCCCTGCGTACTTCGCGATGCGAGCACGTCGACTGATGCTCGACACCGGCGTGTCGAGCGACGATCTGGCGAAGGTGGTCGTGAAGAACCGACGCCATGGCGTCGACAATCCCGACGCCATGTTCCGTAAGGAAGTCAGCGTCGCGGACGTGCTCGGCTCGCGGGTGGTGTGCGACCCGCTTCACCTCTTCATGCTGTGCTCCCCCAACGAAGGGGCCGCCGCGGTCGTGCTCGAACGAGAGGGGCTCGCCGGGGATGACGGCCGCCCTCCGCCCGTGACCCTCCGCGCGGCCGTTCTGCGATCCCACCTGCCGGGCAGCGTGCTCTCGGAGTCGACGCCGCTGGCCGGTGACGACGAAACGGTGACGCCGCCCACCACCCTGGCCGCGAACCAGGCCTACGAAGAAGCCGGCGTCGGGCCCGACGCCCTCGACGTCGTCGAGTGCCAGGACACCGATGCCGCGCGCGAGTTGCTGGCGTGGCAGGAACTCGGGCTCTGTGAGCCCGGTGACCAGCCGAGGATTCTCGAAGCGGGCGAGTTCGCGCTCGGCGGACGGCTCCCCGTCAACCCGTCGGGCGGGTTGCTGTCGAAGGGTGAACCGCTCGGGGCGTCGGCGTTGGGGCAGGTGGTAGAGATCGTGCGCCAACTTCGCGACGAGTGCGGGCCGCGCCAAGTGCCCGGCGCTCGTGTCGGCCTCGCCCACGTCATCGGCCGCGGCGCCAACGCGTGCGTCACGATCCTCAGTCGCTGA
>DATDOY010000070.1:0-6758 GCA_035293045.1 Acidimicrobiia bacterium | reverse complement strand
GGGGTCGTCGACCCATTCTCGACGCACGAGCCCGAGTTCGATCGCCGACGACAACACCTCAGGATCGTTGCGAAGGAGGTCGGCGAGGCCGTTGCGGAGACGACCCCGGACGGATCCCTTCGCTTGGGTGACGGCGGCTTTGCCGACGTCGCGCACGTAACCGCGGCGGTTGCCCTCCATGACCGGCGCAGCGTACCCGTCTCGCATCCTCGGCCATGCAGGCGCTCGGCGTGACGTGTGCCACGATGCCCGGCGCATGGATCTCGACCACGTTGCCCTCGGCCTGCACGACGTCACCGATGCACTGTTTGCGTTCGTCGGCGACCTCGGCGCCGGCGTGGTCGACGGCGGCCAGTCGGTGGGATTCCGAATCGTGCAGATCCGCCTGGGGCGCCGGCCGAACCCCGCCGACCCATCCGATCCCGGCGAGGGCATGAAGATCGAGTTGATGGAGCCGTGGGCAGCCGAGCGGTTCGACTTCCTCGCCCGCTTTCTCGAGCGCAACGGCGAGGGCCCGCACCACATGACGTTCAAGGTCGACGGCATTCGCGACGAGATCGCCCGGCTCGAAGCGGCGGGATACACGCCGGTACGCACGCAACTCGACAACCCGTGGTGGCGCGAGGCCTTCTATCACCCCAAGGACACGTTCGGAACCGTCGTGCAAGTGGCGGAATCGACCTTCGACGCAGCTCTCGTCGAGGAGCACGAGCGCGCCCGAGCGGACGGCACGTCGGACTTCGGATCCGTGGAGTGGTGGCCGACGCCCCCGGCCCGCGCCGAACGTCGGGCGACCCTGCGCCGAGTCGCGATCGGGGTTCCCGACCTGGGAGCGGCTCGCGGGTTCTTCGGCGACGTCATGCAGGGACACGTGGTCGCCGAGCGCGCCGAGGCCGTCGAACTCGCGTGGCCCGGCGGCGGTCGTTTGCTCCTCGAGCAGCGCGAGGGATCGCCGGGCGTCGATCGCTACGAGTGCGAGCGCGAAGGAGAGCCCGAGGAACGGGTCATCGGCGGCGCGCGCATCGTCATCCGTCCCCCCGACTGATCCAGGCTGTCCTGCTCACGCGCGGTCTCGGCCCTTTCGGGTCCGCATGAGCGCAGCAGCGCGCTCGGGCGAGCGGCGCGGGCGAGGCGGTCGCGGAGCACCACGCGCATCGCCGCGCTCGGCCGGCGTCCGGAGGGTGGCATGTCGTCGAAGCACGCCGCTAGCCCCGACAGGGTGACGATCCCTCGGCACAGGGCGTCGTCGACGATGCGGCCCAGCGACCACGGGTGAAAGCCACCGGAGGCGTCGATCAAGGTGCGGGCGGGCGTGGTCACGGGCACGCCGCGCAGCTCGGCGCGGTCGGATGCCGGGAGCCAGCCGGTTTCGTGGCCGCGGATGCCGGGACCCCGGGGACGGTTGGACGCCGACAACAGATCGACTCGCAGCGGTGGACGGAACCCTCGCAGGGCCCAGGCGGCCGCCGCACTCCGGTGCGACAGCACGGTCCCCGCGCCCGCGGCGAGGATGGCTGCCAGCCACACCTGGTCCTGGGTCACCGGCGCCCCTTGCACGCGATACACCCCGCGGCGCACGGGGATGAGCCGTCTCGCCCGGGCCTGGGCTCGAATCCAACTCGGGCTGGCCCCGGCGTCGAGCGCCTGGCGCGTGGTGATGAGGCCATGTTGGGCCCGGGCCGTCTCGTCGATGAAGTGAGGGTCCATGCCCCTCTATGCGCGTTCCAGACGCACAACGCGACCGGAATTTTGGCCGCTTCTCGAATCGAGAGGTTTGCCGCTCGCTCGGAGACTGGACTCGATGAGCCGGGCTCAGGGAGCCACGGGCTCGGTCCGATCGGCCGCACCCACGATCCGCAGAATGCCGTCGCGCACCGCGCGGTCGGCCAGCGAAAGGTAGGCGTTGCGCGCCTGGACCAGGGCGAGCCGCCGAGGCGGCATGTCGGAGATGGGAACGTCGCGCACCGAGGGCAGATCCCGTGGCGCCGCCGTTTGCGGGAGGATCGACACGCCGTGCCCGGCCGCGACCAGATCGTTGATCAGCCGGACGCCTTCGACCTCCACGCGCACGTCGACCGAGACGCCCTGCGCCGCGGCGGCGTCGTCGATCTCATCGCGCAGGGGGTTCCCCCGGGGCGGGAGGATCATCGGTCGCTCGGCGAGCTCGGCGAGCGGGACCGGCTCGCTGCGAAAGCGCATCCCCCGACGCACGACGCCCACGAGCGCTTCGTCGCGGAGGTGCTCGACATCGAGCCGGGGATCGGTGACCGGCTCGGTCACGACGGCGAGCGACAGCTCGGCGTTGGCGACCTCGTGAAACAGCCGCTCCGACGCACCCTCGGTGACGCGCAGCCGCACGCCCGGCGCGCGTTCCTCGAGTTCGGCGAGCAATGCCGGCACCAGCCATTTGCTCGCCGTACCCACGACACCGATGCTCGAGTGCCCCCCCTCGAGACCCCGCAGCATCGACACGTCCGCCACCATGGCGTCGATCTCCGCCCGGATTCGGCGGGCCCGTTCGAGGACGACCTCCCCGAACTCGGTGGGCACCGCCCCCTTCCGGCTCCGAATGAGGAGCGGAACCCCCAGATCTCGTTCGAGCTGGCGCAGTTGTTCGGAGACGTTCGATTGGACGGTGTGGAGGCGCTCGGCACCGGCCGTAAACGACCCCGCCTCCGCGATCGCCACGAGCACGTCGAGATGGCGCAACTCCACGCCTTGCTCCCGTCTCTCCCAGGGTTCACCGGGGGTCGCGACGCGCGCCGCACCCCACCGAAACCCGCCCATTCACCCCGTCACTGCTTGTGAAGAGGGTCACGCAAACCGTGACATCCCGCTTGCATCAGACAGCATATCGGGAACTCCGATGGATTCCATCGGAGATACCCTCTGGACAGATTGATCGTGGGCGTGCTTGCATGGATCGAGCCATCGGCCGGAGTACCGCCTGACGCAACGCAACGGTGCACGGATTACAGGCCGACAGAGAACTTCCCACTGGAGGTAGTCAGCAGTGCAGGCGCTAACGCACACTCTCGAGGTCGACGACACGCTGTGGATGGTCGACGCGGAGTGCAAGAGCCAAACCGGCCTCTTTTTCCCCCCTCCCGGCGAGCGCCCGGAGGCCCGTGAGTTGCGCGAAGGCAAGGCCCGCGCCCTGTGCGGGAGCTGCGCTGTCCTCACCGAATGCCGCGAGTACGCCCGGGCCAATCGCGAATACGGCTTTTGGGGCGGCGAGTCGGAGGAAGAGCGTGCCGCCGCCGGCTTCCGGGTCGACATGCCCGTCGGCCGCGTGGCGCGCTACCCGCGGGGCGACGGCAAGCCCGTCCGCCCGCGGGGCGAGCAAATCGCGTAAACCAACCGCACCGTCGCCGTGACTCCGGGTTCCGCTGACCCCGGTGGGATCCTCGCTCTCGCCGCGATGTTCACCGCCATCCTCATCACCGCCGCGTGGTTGCTGTGGCGCCGCCGCGGCGTGTCCGCGCTCGTGATCGACGACGACTACGAGGAGCGCACGGTCGCGTAGCGCAAGAGGCGGGCCGTCTATCCCTCCCGGCCGAAGAGCCTCACCGCAAGCGCGAGCATCGCCGTCCCGATGCCGAGGACGATGACCGCCTCGAGCCAGATCGGAAGCACCTCGCCCCCCAGCGTGAGAGCGCCCGCGTCGCCGAGAATCACCCGCCGGACGGGATCGACCCCGTAGGTCATCGGGTTCAGGCGGGTGAGCACGTGCAGCCAGGTCGGGAGGTCCTGCAGCGGAAAGATGGCGCCCGACAGGAACAGCATCGGCTGCGCGACCAGCGTCATCACCACCTGAAAGCCCTCGACGCGCTGGGTGCGGCTGGCGATGACGATGCCGAACGACACGATGGCGAATGCGAGCAGCATCAAGAGCGCGAGCATGGCGAGGAGTTCCAGCGGGCTCATCGTGACGCCGATCAACGGCGCCACCACGACGAGGATGACGCCCTGCGCGACCGCTTGCGACGCGCCGCCGATGGCCTTGCCGAGCACGATCGACGCGCGAGACACGGGTGCGACGAGCATCTCTTTGAGGAATCCGAACTCGCGATCCCACACAATCGAGATGGCCGAGAACATGCCGCTGAAGAGCACCGACATCGCCAGCACGCCCGGGAACAGGAACTCCTGATACGAGACGCCCGGGATGCGATCCGATCCGATGACCTGGCCGAGCCCGACCCCCATCACGAAGAGGTAGATGATCGGCTGAGCGAGGCCGGTGACGATGCGGGCGCGGGAGCGCAGGAGCCTGATCATCTCCCGGCGCCAGATCATGCTCACCGTGAGCAGGTTGCGGGCGAGGCGACTGCGCTGCCCGACCGCCGCAGCGTCGCCAGCCGCGGGGTGGATCGCACTCGTCGCCGTGTGCTGCGTCACCGTCAGCCCCTTCGGAAGCCGCGAACCATCGGGTTCATTCGGAACTTGTCGCCCGCGCCGGCCTCGGCGTCGCGGATGGCGTGGCCGGTGTACTTGATGAAGACGTCGTCGAGCGTCGGCCGGCGCACGTTGACGCTCTCGATGCCGGTGCCATGCTCGAAGATGCGGGGGACGAATGACGCGCCCTCCGGCACCAGGAAGCGCACGAGGCCGTCCGGCGTGACCTCGCCGGCCACCTGGAGCGACGACGCAATCTGGTCGCGGAGCGATCCGGCGTCGGCCGCCGTGACCTCGACGGTGTCGGCCCCCACGGACGCTTTCAACGACGCCGGCGTGTCGATGGCGACGATGCGGCCGTTGTCGATGATGGCGATCCGGTCGCAGCGCTCGGCCTCGTCCATGTAGTGCGTCGTGAGGAACATCGTGGTGGCCTCACGATGCCGCAGCGTGTCGACGTACTCCCAGATGTGCGCACGGGTCTGGGGGTCGAGCCCGATGGTCGGCTCGTCGAGAAAGAGCACGCGAGGAGCGTGCAGGAGACCGCGGGCGATCTCGAGCCGCCGCTTCATCCCGCCCGAATACATCTGCACCCGTTGATCGGCGCGGTCGGCGAGGCCCACCATCTCGAGCAGCGGAGCCATCCGCCGCACGACCTCGGCTTCGGGAACGCCGTACAGGACGCCGTGAAATCGCAGGTTCTGCTCGGCCGTGAGGAGATCGTCGAGGGTCGTCTCTTGGAACACGAGTCCGATGTTCGTGCGCACGCCATGGGGATCGCGCACGATGTCGTGGCCGGCGACGACGGCCGTCCCCGACGTGGGCGCCAGCAGAGTGCACAGCATCGAGATCGTGGTCGTCTTCCCCGCACCGTTCGGTCCGAGGAACCCGAAGAGTTCGCCGGGATCCACCGAGAACGAGACGCCGTCGACGGCGGTGAACTCGCCGAATCGCTTCCCGAGTTCTCGAACGTCGACCGCAACGTCCCTCTGCACGCTGGTCTGCGCGCTGGTCGTCGGAGCAGGGGCCATCGGAGGAATGGTGGCGATTTCTTGACCGGCCGGTCAATTTGGGGACGACGGAATACGCTCCGGGTGTGAGTACGGGCACCGAGGATCGAACCGAAAGCCCCCCCGGGGTTGACCTCGAGATCCTGCGGGGATGGTTCGGGGCCCACGTGGAGGGCGCCGACGCGTCACGGGAGTTGACGGCCGAGGTCATTTCCGGTGGACGGTCGAACCTCACCTACGGCATCAGCGACGGCGTCAACGAGTGGGTCCTGCGGCGGCCGCCGCTCGGCCACGTCCTTCCGACGGCTCACGACATGGGGCGCGAGTTCACCGTCATGTCGGCGCTCGCTCCCACCGCCGTGCCCGTGCCGCGAACGTTCGCCTACTGCGACGACGAGTCGATCATCGGCGCCCGCTTCTACGTGATGGAACGGGTGCACGGCGTGATCGCCCAGGCCGCCGAACAGATCGCCGCCATTTCCGTCGCGGACGCCCGCCGGTGTTCGCGCGCGCTCATCGATGTCCTCGCCGCCATCCACGCCGTCGATCCGAGAGCCGTCGGCCTCGACGAGTTCGGCCGTCCCGACGGCTACCTCCAGCGCCAGGTCGAGCGGTGGGCCAAACAATGGGAGGGCAACAAGACCCACGATCTCGACGAGATCGAGGAACTGACGCGCCGGCTCCGCGCGGCCGTCCCCTCCCAGAACGACGCGGCGATCGTCCACGGCGACTACCGACTCGACAACACGATGCTCGACCCCGACGATCCCGGGACGATCCTCGCCGTCCTCGACTGGGAAATGTCGACGCTCGGTGACCCGCTCGCCGACTTGGGCCTGCTGCTGGTGTATTGGGGTGGCCCCGGTGGCGAGGTGCTCCCCCAGACCGCCGCCCTCGCCGGGCACACCGGCTTCTTCTCCGCCGACGAGGTGGTCGAGGAATACGCGAAGGCCAGCGGTCGCGACGTTGGTCACCTCGACTTCCACGTGGTGCTCGCGTACTACAAGCTCGCCATCATTCTCGAGGGCATCCACGCGCGATACCTCAAGGGCAAGACGGTCGGCGAGGGATTCGACCGGCTCGGCGGCCAGGTGCGCTTCCTCGCCCAGGCCGCCCTCGATGTGGCGGCCGCATCGGAGATCGTGACCCTGCGAGGCTGACCACCCCTCTCGGCGGGCTGCGTCAGTTCATCCGCGAGCGGAGAACGTGCGCTTGGCGTCGTACTGATTCGGCGTCGTCCGGCGCCAGCGCCTCTGCGAGGCCCTCGAGCTCCCGCGCCGCGCGCGCCGCGTTGCCCGTCATGCCGAGCAGCGCGGCGAGGTGGCGGCGTTCCGCCACGGGGATGTCGGG
>DATDOY010000069.1:0-12900 GCA_035293045.1 Acidimicrobiia bacterium | reverse complement strand
GAGCGGCGCCATCCTCTCGCAAGCCGTGACCGACACGACCGCCGTGGACGTCGGCGAGGAAACCGACTGCCGTGCGCTCGACGCCGCGCTCGACCCCGTGTCGTGCACGCGCGAGAAGGGCTCCGGCGGCGAGTTCCTCGTGTTCGTCGGACGCAGGGGTGACGGTGCGCTGCGCGGACGCCTCTACCGGAGCGTCGACGGCGCCCCCCACACCTTCACGCCCGTCCGTCAGTCCGCGTTCTTCGAGCCCGACGCCGACGTCGCGGGGATGTCTCTCGTTCAGTCGCGGGTCGGGGGCGAACCGGTCATCGTCGTCGACTACGACTTCGGCGGCTCCGGTGGCGTGCACTCGTTCGACGTCGTGGCGTGGGACTCGTCCGACGAAGGGCCCCGCGTCGTGGCGTTCGTGAACGGTACGGGCGGCGACCGCGCCGTGCCGTCGGCCAGGGACCTGCGGTTCGTGGGCGCCAACTACGAGGACGGCTCACCCACGTGCTGTCCGAACTTCGCCGACGTTCGCACCCTCACTCACGCCGGTCCGGGGCGCTGGGAGATCTCCACCGAGACCGTCCCGTTCTCCGAAGCCCCGTAGCCGCCGTGACGGTGTGCGTATGGCGTCGCGCATAGCGCGACGCCATACGCACACTGTCGGACGCACCACGCGGCCCGCTCGTAGGTGGGTGTGTGTGAGTGTCTGCCCGGCGTCAGCCGGGCAGACACTCACACATTGAAAAAAGGGTTAGACGCCGAACATCTGCTGGATCTGCGCCGCGAACATCATGTCGCCTTTCAGTTGCAGGCCGCCCGACATGAACGCCTGCATCCCGTCGAGCTCGCCGCCGGCGAGGCGCATGAAGTTGGGCAGCGACAGCCGCAGGGTCACGCGCGCGCCGTCGGGTTCGCCCCGCTCCGCCTTCGCCTCGCCCCCCTTGATCGTCAGCACATACGGATGCAGGTCTTCGCCGTTCATGACCTCCCAGCCGATGACGGCGTCCTGCGCCTTGTCCTTGTCGACCGCCTGGGTCATCCCTGAGAACACGAGGTCGAGGAAGCCGTCCACGCCGCCGAGGTTCTCGGCGAGCTGGGTCAGCGTGGCGTCGTCCTGACCCTTCACGGCCTCTTGCAACACGCCTCGAGGGTCCGCCGCCATGTCGATCGAGATCTCGTCTGCCATCGGTTCCTCCCGGTCCCGTCCCTCGTGTCTTCCCTCGACCGAGGTGTTACTAACGGTAACTGTTACCGAAGGTAACAGTCCAGGGAGGGCGCCGCAACCCTCTGGGTGCAGCTCAGGTGGGGTGCTCGGCGGGCGCGTTCGCTTCGGCGAGTGCCGCGGGCATGGACGGCATGTTTCGCAGCATCATCTGCTGGATGGCCGTGCCGAGGAGGCGGCCGTCGGGCGACCAGACCGTCGCGGTGGCACCGATCAGCCCGCCGTGGGCGAGCGGCGCGTGCGCCTCGCACAGGAGCCACGGCGCGCCGGCGGGCGGTTCGTGAAAGGTGACGTGGAGATCCATGTTCGGCGCCATCCACTCGCGCGAGTGAGCAGGGTCCATCGCCTGGACGGCCGCCGGCCAGCCCTCCGTGTCGAGCAACAGGGCAACGCGCGCGGCCTCGACGAACGGGTCGGTGAACACGGGGGTGGGCGCGAATCGGAACCAGCCGCGGATGCGGGGCTCCATCGGTCGTTCCTGTTCCCACTCGGCTCGCGTGAGCCATCGCGTGGGGCGGAGCTCGAGGTTGTTCCAGAACGGGAAGATCGGCTCGCCCTCTTCGGCGAGCAGCTCCGTCAGCGGGCGAAGGTCGTCGGGCCCCGGCGCGTCGGGCATCGCCGTCCAGTCGTGCTCGGGGCCGGCGACGTCGTCGCTCACCGTCCACACCATCGCTTCGGCGATGGGCCGGTCACCCTGGCGCATCGCCACTCGGATCGACTCGCTCCGCCGCCCGGCTCGCAGCGTCTCGGTGGAAAGCTGGACCTCCTCGAACTGTGCGCTCCCGAGGAAGTGGACGGCGAGGGTGGCCGGCCGGGGGAGACCCGAGTGGGCCCCGGCGGCGCGCAGGAGGATGGCGGCGATGTAGCCGCCGTTCGGTCCCCAAATCTCCCAGTCGCGCGAGAGCTGGGCGCGGTACGAGCCGTCGCCGCCGTCGATGGCGGTGTCAATCGCGAAGTCGCCCACGGACCCGACGCTACCGGCCGAGTCGTGGGCGGCTCCGATGAATTCGAAGGCGGGGCCGTGAACTAGACGACCGTGAGGGTGCCCTTCAGCGACGGGTGGATCTCGCAGTGGAACTCGTAGTCGCCGGCTTCGTCCGGGGCGGTGAACGTCCCCGTGCCGTTTCCTGCGATTTCGCCCGAGTCGAATTCGCCGTTGTCGGCCGTGGCCGTGTGGGTCGCGCTGTCGAGGTTGGCGACCGTCACTTCGGAGCCTGCGTCCGCGGTGACCTTGCCGAACGCGAATCCGCTGATGGTGAGGTTGCCCTTGCTGGCCGGGGCGTCGGCGTCGCCGGAATCGTCCGCGGCCCCGTCGTCCTCCGAGGCGCCTGCGTCCGTGGCGTCGTCGCCGTAGAGGTCGTCGCTTCCGCCGCTCGAGGCGTCCTCGGTCGTATCGTCTCCTCCGTCCACCGCGGAATCGGACGCGGATTTATCATCGTCGCTGCATCCGGCGAGGCCGATCACGGCGACGAACAGGACGGCGATCAGTTGCCACAGCGGCGATCGACGGTGCATGGGATCCTCCGGCGTTCGAACGTTGGAACTCTCGACTGCTTCGGTGGGGACACTACGCCGCTGGCGGCACGGGTCAACCCGCAGCCGACAGTCGGACCGAAAATCGTGCGCCCCCGGGCTCGAGCGTCTCGTAGGTGATCTCGCCGTCCTGCGCCTCGGCGAGCCGGGTGCAGATGGCGAGCCCGAGGCCCGTGCCCTCGGCGTGATCGCCGCGCGAGAACGGTTCGAACAGGTGGGGCTGGAGATCTTCGGCCACGCCGGGACCGTCGTCGGCGACACTTAGGACGACCGAGTCGTCCTGAGCCGAGGCCTCGACGCGGACGTGCCGGCCCCCGTAGCGGTAGGCGTTGGTCAGCAGGTTGTGCAGGATCTCCTGGAGCCGCAGGGAGTCGGCGAGCGCCTTCAGCCCGGGTTCGACGTCGACGTCGACGTCCTTGCCGTCCGGGGGCGGCGCGTCCTCGAGGGCGCGCTCGACGGTCTCGGCCACGTCGACCGGCTCGCGCACGACGTCGATCGTCCCGAGCTCGACGCTGGACAGGTCGAGCAGCTTGTCGGCGAGGAGTCGAGCCCGTCGGCCTTGGCGATCGAGCGCGCCGATGGCCTCCGCGATCTCCTCCTCGGTCATGCGATCCCGCGTCGACGCCAGCACCGAGGCGAGGCCGGCGAGCGTGGTCAGTGGCGTGCGCAGCTCGTGGGCCGCGTTGGCGATGAACTCGCTGCGCGCTTTGTCGAGGGCCAGCCGCTGCCCTTCGACCTGGCGGCGCTCGCTGATGTCGCGGGCGATGCCCTGGATGGCGACGGGTTCACCGCGGCGATAGATCAGGCGCGTGCTCACCTCGACGGGGACGCGCAGGCCGTCGCGAGTGAGGATGTCGAGCTCGTATGTTGTCGCCGTCGCGTCGCCGTCGACCTTGCGTTGGATCATCTCCGCGGCGCGCACGAGGTGATCAGGGGCCACGATGTCGGCGACCGTGATGTCGGCGAGTTGAGAGCGGCTGTACCCGGTCTTGTCGAGCGCCGCCTCGTTGACGGTCAGGAAGCGCAGCGTCTTGAGATCGTGCGTGTACACGATGTCGTTCGCGTACTCGAGGAAGTCGTGGTAGCGCCGCTCCGACGTAATGATCGCCTGGAACAACGCGTTCAGCGCGACCACCAGCGCCGGTGCGCACACGAGATACGCCACCATTCCCTGCGCGAAGGCGTCGACGTCAGCGACGAGGCCCGCCGCGGACAACAGGACGGCCTGGACCACCACGGCGACGGCTGGAACCGGCATCCGGTAGGCGAGCGCGAACAGGGCCACCGATGCGAGCGCACCGAGGGCCGCCGGCACCCACAGGGTGGGTTCCCACAACACGAACGCGGGGCCAACGCCAAGGGTGAGCACCGACGCCCAGGGCACGCGCCCCGACCGACGGGTCTGCCAGTGCAGCCACAGGTCGAACGGCACGATGAGCGCGATCGCCGCGCCCGACAGGATGAATCGATCCGACCCGAAGTCGGTGATCCCCGCGACGGCGAAGGCCGCGGCGACGCCGCCGATCTGCCGGCTCACAAAGAAGATCGACCAGAGTCGCAGCTCGACGTCGGTCTCGGCGTGATACGCAAGTGCGCGCCCGCTCGACGGCTGCACCTCGATGATTCCCTTGGGCGTCACCGCCACCTGGCGTCCTCTCCCCTTCACGGTCCGCGACCTAGCACTATCGCGCATTTCCGGGCGCCCGTATTGGGGAGGCGCCGGATTTTCGTGGCCGTGGTACGTTCGCCCGAAGCACGCGGGAGCCTCCCACGAGGCTGAGAGGGTGGCAGGGCCGGAGCGGCCTGGTGGCGTCGCCGCCGGGGCGCGGAAGGCCAGTCCACCGACCGTCCGAACCTGATCCGGGTCATGCCGGCGAAGGGAGCAGCCATGGCCATGTCCGCCCGTCGCCAGAAGGTCTATGTCGAGAGCGAGCGCCGCCCCGACGTGCGGGTCCCCACGGTCGAGGTGAAGCTCGACGGCGAAGAACCGCTGCGCCTCTACGACACGTCCGGACCGGGATCGATCGCCGAGGACGGCCTCCCGAGCCTGCGGCGCCACTGGATCCTCGAGCGCGGGGACGCGACGGAGTATCGACGCGACGTCGCCGTCGCCGGGGGCACCCAGGGCCCGTTCCTGCGGGCGGTCGCAGGACGAACGGTCACGCAGATGCATTACGCGCGCCGCGGCGAGGTCACGCCGGAGATGGAGTTCGTCGCCGTTCGCGAGGGCCTCGAGCCGGAGTTCGTGCGCGACGAGGTGGCGCGCGGGCGGGCGATCATCCCGGCCAACGTCAACCACCCGGAGTCGGAGCCGATGATCATCGGCCGCAACTTCCTGGTGAAAGTCAACGCCAACATCGGGAACTCGGCGGTCCGCTCGTCGATCGAGGACGAGGTCGAGAAGCTCACGTGGGCCACCCGCTGGGGCGCCGACACCGTGATGGACCTTTCGACCGGCCGCGACATCCACGAGACGCGCGAGTGGATCGTGCGCAACTCCCCGGTGCCCATCGGAACGGTCCCCATCTACCAGGCCCTCGAGAAGACCAACGGCGACCCGACCGAGCTCACGTGGGAGGCGTTTCGCGACACGGTGATCGAGCAGGCCGAGCAGGGCGTCGACTACATGACCGTCCACGCGGGCGTCCGGCTCGCGTACGTCCCGATGACGGCGCCCCGCGTCACGGGCATCGTGTCGCGTGGCGGGTCGATCCTCGCCGCATGGTGCCTCGCGCACCACGAGGAGAACTTCCTCTACACGCACTTCGACGAGCTGTGCGAGATCTTCGCGGCGTACGACATCGCCTTCTCGCTCGGCGACGGTCTGCGACCCGGGTCCATCGCCGACGCCAACGACGAGGCGCAGTTGGCCGAGCTGAAGACGCTCGGGGAGTTGACGGAGCGGGCGTGGCGTCACGACGTGCAGGTGATGATCGAAGGGCCGGGCCACGTTCCGATGCACAAGATCGAGGAGAACGTGCGGCTCCAGATGGAGTGGTGCCAGGAGGCGCCGTTCTACACACTCGGCCCGCTCACCACCGACATCGCTCCCGGGTACGACCACATCACGTCGGCCATCGGCGCGGCGATGATCGGCATGTATGGCACGGCGATGCTCTGTTACGTCACGCCCAAAGAACACCTCGGCCTGCCCGACCGCGAGGACGTGAAGCAAGGGGTGATCGCGTACAAGATCGCCGCCCACGCGGCCGACCTCGCCAAGGGGCATGCGGGCGCGCAGGCCTGGGACGACGCGCTGTCACGGGCGCGGTTCGACTTTCGGTGGGAGGACCAGTTCGAGCTGAGCCTCGATCCCGACACGGCACGCGCGTACCACGACGAGACGCTTCCGGCGCCGGCCGCCAAGGCCGCGCACTTCTGTTCGATGTGCGGCCCGAAGTTCTGCTCGATGCGCATCAGCGCCGACGTCCGCGCCTACGCGGCCGCCCAGGGCGTCACCGAGGACGTGGCCGTGGAGCTGGGCATGAAAGAGAAGTCCGACGAGTTCCGCGCCGCGGGCTCGAAGGTGTACGTGGAGGCCCCTGCCCCGGACTGACCCTACGGTCGTCAGGGTGCGAGTTCGGCCACGTCGTCGACGCCGTGTCGAAGATGCTCGACGATGGCGACCCGCGCCGCGTTCCGGTCGCCCGAGGCCAGGACGTCGAGCAGCCGGGCGTGCGCGGTCACGGAGTCGTCGAGGCTCCCCGTCATGCGATCGAGAACGGCGAAGCCCAGACGAAGCTCGCCGTTGAGTGACGAAGAAAACCGGCTGAGACGGTCGCTGCCGATCAGCTCGACGAGGGCGTGGTGAAACTCGGCGTGCGCATCGACGTATCCGGCCACGTCGTCGACGGCCGACGTTCGACCCATCGCTGCGAGGGCGTCGCTCATCCCGCGGAGCGCCTCGGCGCCCAGCTCCGCGGCCCGCTCCGCCCCGGCCGACTCGAGCACGATGCGGGCCTCGTAGACGTCGATCATGTCGGCGGGATCGAGGCCGGCCACGACCGCGCCCCGGTGCGGCCGGTGTTCGATGAGCCCCTCCGGGCCGAGGAGGCGCAGGGCCTCGCGGACCGTGCCGCGCGACACGCCGAGTTGATCGGCGAGGGCCGTCTCGCGCAGCGGCGTGCCGGGGGCGAGCCGACCGTCGAGGATGGCGCGACGGAGCGCGGAGACGACCTGCTCCAAGGTGCTCGTCCGGGTGATCCCGATGGCCGAGAAGGCGGTGTCCATGGGCGCGGCCAGTGTGTCAGGCGGCGGCGCGGGCGTGGGTCTCTCCCGGGTGAAGGTCGAGGGGGAGCGTGAGGCAGCGCACCGCGCCCCCGGCCTTGCGGAACTCGCCGACCGGAACCACGACCACCTCGAAGCCCCAGCGCTCGAGCACGTGGCGCACCCGCGGCGGGCACGTCGGCATGATCACCGTCGTGCCGACCACCACCGAGTTGGCGCAGAACGTGAGTGCCTCCTCGAGGTCGAGGACGAGCGGATCGTTCACGAGGGCTTCGAGGCGTCGCCGCGCCGCGGCGGTGAACGCGGCGGGGGCGACGATGGCGCGCCCGGGGCCGAGCGGGCAGAAGGCGAGATCGAGGTGGTAGAGGCGAGGATCGACCAGCTCGAGCGGCTCGACGCGGATCGACAACAGCCGCGCCAGCGCGCCCACCGCCCCCAGCTCGCTGCGGATGCCGTGGCCGGCGAAGAGCACCGGCGCCGCGCCCTCCCGGGGGGTGAAGGGAAGGGCGTCGCCGGCGCCCTCCTGGACGAGGTTGCCCGGTAGGTGCTCCACCAGGAAGCCGTGCTGTTCGAACCACGCGGCGTCGTGAGGGCTCTCACCGCGGCGCTCGGCATCGCGGAATCGCGAGACGACCGCCCGCCCGTCGACGACGAGGGCGGCGTTGGCGGTGAACACGAGGTCGGGCAGGCTCGGCTGCGGTTCCATGCACTCGACGGTGGCGCCGGCCGAGCGCAGGGCCTCGACGAGGGCGTCCCACTGGGCCCGGGCGGCGTCGCCGTCCACCTTGACGCTGCGGTCCATCCACGGGTTGATCTCGTAGGCGACTTCGAAGTGCCGGGGCGGGCACATGAGGTAGCGGTAGCCCCAGGGCAGCGGGGGCCCCTCGGCCTCGTAGGGGGGACGGCCCAAAGGGAACGTAAGCATCGTCAGATTGTAGAACAATCCGACGATTCGTGGTAGCGTCCCGATGGAAGATTTGTTCCCGGGACCCCGCCACCCCGGCCCCGGGGCGACGCGCTCCTCGGAGCGAGAGATGGAGGGACCCGCGATGCGATCCGACGCTCGATCCCTGGCTGAGCGGTACGCCGCCCACAACTACGCCCCCCTGCCTGTGGTCATCGCCGAGGCGCAGGGATCGTGGGTGACGGATCCGGAGGGCCGTCGCTACCTCGACATGCTCGCGGGGTACTCCGCCGTCAACTTCGGGCACCGTCACCCGGCGTTGGTGGCGGCGGCGCGCCGGCAGCTCAGCCGGGTCACCCTCACGAGTCGAGCGTTCCACAACGACCAACTCGGCCCGTTCTGCGCCGACCTCGCGGCGACGTGCGGCAAGGACCTCGTCCTGCCGATGAACACCGGCGCCGAAGCGGTCGAGACGGCCATCAAGCTGGCGCGCAAGTGGGGCTACGAACGCAAGGGCGTGGCCCCGGAGCGGGCCCGCATCGTGGTGTGCGCCGGCAACTTCCACGGCCGCACCACCACCATCGTCTCGTTCTCGACCGATCCGTCGGCGCGGGACGGCTTCGGCCCCTACACGCCCGGCTTCGACATCGTGCCGTTTGGCGACGCCGGCGCGCTCGAAGCCGCCATCACCGCGGAGACGGTGGCGTTCCTCTTCGAGCCCATCCAGGGGGAGGCCGGGGTGATCATCCCTCCCGACGGCTGGCTACGCGAGGTGCGCAGGATCTGCTCGGAGCGCGGCGTCCTGATGATCGCCGACGAGATCCAGTCGGGGTTCGGCCGCACGGGTCGGACGTTCGCGTGCGATCACGAGGGCGTCGTTCCGGACGTCTACGTGCTCGGAAAGGCGCTCGGCGGGGGCATCGTGCCCGTGTCGGCGGTGGTGGCCGACGACGACGTGCTCGGGGTGTTCCGGCCAGGCGAGCACGGGAGCACCTTCGGTGGGAACCCGCTGGCGTGCGCGGTCGGCCGGGAGGTGCTGCGCCTCGTGCGCACCGGCGAATACCAGGAGCGCGCCGCGCGGCTCGGGCCTCAGCTGCGCCAGGGCATCGCCGACGTGGCGAGCGGGGCGGCGGTCGACGTGCGGGGACGGGGCCTGTGGGTCGCCGCCGATCTCGACCCGGCCGGTCCCACGGGCCGGGCGATGTGTGAGGAACTGCTCACGCGGGGCATCCTCGCCAAGGACACGCACGGCCATACGATCCGGTTCGCGCCGCCGCTCGTGATCACCGAACACGAGGTGGCGTGGGCGCTCGAGCGCATCGGCGACGCGCTGTCGCCCCGTGGGGCGTCGAGAGTGGCCTGAACTCCCCTCCGCGGGCGGGTCCCATTCGGATCCGGCGGGGCAGCGGGTGGAGGCGAGGGTTACGAGGAGGCGGGAGCCGGCTGATCGGCCCCGTCGTCCGCGGGCGCGTCGTCGGCGGGTGCGTCCGCCGCATCCGCCACATCGGGCGCAGACGGCGTGGCCGCGCTCGACGGCGGCGGGGGCGGCGGGGGATTCGACGGCGTGGCGGCCGGCGCGGGCGCAGGCGTCGGGGTCGGCGCGACCGGGCCTTGCTTTCTGGCGAGGCCGCGGGCCTCAGAAGCGCGCTTGTCGCGGAGCTTCTTGTTGCGGATGCGGTCTCGCTTCCACCGGATCGAACGCCGATCACCTCGTCCCATGGGGCGCATCGTAGGGGACGACGCCCTCGCAGCCACCACCGACAGGTTCAGGACCTCTGGCCCTTGAGATCGGGACCTCCGCAGGGGTTCAGCGGGTTCGCGACCTGTCACGGTGTCAAGAGGAAGGGTGGGGAGGTTCACAGAATGCTGTTGCTGGACCGGATCGATGATTACCCGCTGCTCGATGCGGCGACCGAGGTTGCGCTGGCGAAGCGCCGTGCCGAGGGCGACGAAGAGGCTCGTGAGCGCCTGATCACGTCGAACCTGCGCCTCGTCGTGTGGGTGGCCAAGCGCTACGAACGTCCGGGCGTGCCGCTCGCCGACCTCGTCCAAGAGGGATATTTCGGGCTCGTCGAGGCCGTCGAGCGCTTCGACTGGACTCGGGGCCACCGATTCTCCACGTACGCCACGTGGTGGATCCGCCAGCGCGTGCAGCGGGCCGTCGACAACCAGGCCCGTGTGATCCGGTTCCCCTCGCATGTGGCCGAGCGGATGCGCCGACTCGATCGGGTGCGTGGCGAATTGCGGGCGGATCTGGGACGCGAGCCCACCGACGAGGAAGTTCGCGAGGCGGCCGGAGCGACCGTCGAGGAGGTGCGCCGGATCCAGAATGCACCGAGAACGGTGGTGAGCCTCGATGCGCCGATCGGCGACGACGGCTCGGATCTCGGAGAGATGGTGGCGGCCGCGGGAGTGGGCGTCGCCGACGGTGTCGAGGGCGACATGGGGGCGGAGACGATCCGTGAGATCGTGGCGGCGCTCCCGGATCGTCAGCGTGAAGTGCTCGTCATGCGGTACGGCCTCGACGGCGAGGTGCCGCTGACCCTCGAGGAGATCGGCGCCCGACTCGGCGTCAGCCGCGAGCGCGTCCGCCAGATCGAGCAGCGGGCGCTCCTCACGATGTCGCGCCGCTCCGAGATCCAGGGCCTCCGCCTGGCCGGCTGATCCCTCCCCGCGGCGCGATTCGCGGCGGCGCTCCGTCGGCTGAACCTCAGCCGACGGCGGCGGCGACCTTGGTCATGAACTCCTCGACCTTGGCCGCGCCTTCGCTCGGCCATCCGCACACGAGGTAGTCCCACCCGGCCTCTTGCCACGCGTCGGCCGTACGCCGCACCTCGTCGAGGGGCTCGGAGATCGAGAGCGACGACGCGCGCACGATGGCCTTGGGATCACGCCCGGCCTTGTCGGCGAGCTCATCGACGCGGGCGCTCGCGACGGCGAGGGACTCGGGGGTGCCCCACGCGTGCCACGCGTCGGCGAAGCGGGCGACGAGCGGGAGGGTTCGCTTGGGCCCTGACCCGCCGATCCAGATCGGGGGATGGGGTCGCTGGACCGGCAACGGGCGAAGTTGTGCGTTGCTCAGCTGAAGCTGGTGCCCGTGGTAGGAGACGCGCTCGCCCGTCATCAGCCGCGTCACGATTTCGAGGGCGTTCTCGAGCAACTCGAAGCGCTCGCTCATCGACGGGAAGCGGATGCCGAGCGCGCGGTGCTCGTCCTCGAACCACGCGTTCCCCATGCCGAGTTCGAGGCGCCCGTGCGAAGCGTGATCGATGGTCACGGCCTCGGCGGCCAGCACCGAGGGGTGCCGGTAGGTCACGCCGGTCACGAGGAGCCCGAGGCGGATGGTCGAGGTCTGGCCGGCCAGCGCGGCGAGGGTCGTCATCCCCTCGAAGCAGTTGCCCGGCCCCTCTCCGTACATGGGTTGGAAATGGTCGAATCCCCACGCGCCGTCGAAGCCGAGGCTCTCGGCCAACTGCACGCGGCCAACCAGTTCGTCCCATTCCACACGCTGCTGAGCAACATCGATGCCGAATCGCATCCTGCGACCGTACTGCGCTCGGCCCCCAGATCCGCTCCGACCGGCCAATCCGACGAGGGACCGGGCCGCGGCGGGCGCCCGGGAGGCGGACCTGGACGGTAGAGGTGGCGAGGGGGTGGCGCGCGCGGGCCGCCCGCCGCCGACAAACGTGGGCAGAAATGCGCGTCTGCCCTCAATCCGGCCCACGTTTGCCGATCCGTGAGATATGCCCGATGAGCGCAGGGACGCCCGCTTTCGACCTCGCGTATGATTCCCAGAGACGGTTTGGTCCGAGTCAGCTATTCAGGGGGCGTTCGTGAAGCGTGCATTGACCATCTTCAGCCTTGCGGTCGCGGTAGCGGCCGGATGGAGCGCGAGCAGTCCCCCCGCGAACGCCGGTCGACCTGTCGACGCCCGGAGTTACTGGACGAGCGAGCGCATCGCCGACGCCAAGCCGCGCGACATCGTCGTCGACCACAAGCCCGAGTTCGCGCAACCGCAGGCGCGGCCCGATGGTGCCGGCGGGGGAAATGGTGGTGGGGGAAATGGTGGCGGGGAAACGGGATCGACCACCGGCTCGTCCTGGGGCGGTAACGAGTTCGTGCGCCGCACCACCGGCAAGGTGTTCTTCACCCTCGGTAGTACCAACTACGTATGTTCGGGCAGCACGGTGGATGACGCCAACGCCGACGTGAGCCTGGTGCTCACGGCCGGGCATTGTGTCGAGGGCGGGGCCGACGGCGCCTTCGCATCGAAGTTCGTCTACATCCCCGACTTTGAGCGCTGGGCGACCAAGAGTTGCACGACCGACCCTGGTCGCTGTTTCGCGGCGTCGAGGCTCGTCACGACGAGCGCGTGGGCTGAGGATGGTGACCTCAACTACGACGTCGCCTTCGCCGTGATCAACGGCAACACCCTCGAAAGCACCTGGGCCAGCCAAGCCATCGGCTTCAACCTCGATCGCAACCAGTCCACGTACGCCTTCGGGTATCCGGCGGCGGGCAAGTACAAGGGCACCAAACTCATCTACTGCGCCGGCACCACCCGCCCCGATCCTTACGGCTCCTTCGACCAGGGACTCGGCTGCGGCATGACGGGCGGCTCGAGCGGCGGGGCGTGGTACGTCGATTTCGATCCGACGACCGCGCGGGGGATGGCCAATTCGGTGAACAGCTTCAAGTACTACATCGACAACTCGACGATGTACGGGCCGTACTTCGGCAACTACGCCCAAGCCACCTACGAGGCAGCGCGGGTGGGCGGAACGGAGAACACGGCCGTCTCGGCGCCAGCCCTCGTGCCCTGATCGCTCAGTGATCGGCCGGGGCGGGCTCGGCCTCGAGGTGTTGCCAGACCTGCTGGATCACAACGGACCCCTCGCCGACGGCGGACGCCACCCGTTTCACTGAGCGTGAGCGGACGTCGCCGACGGCGAACACGCCGGGCATCATCGTCTCGTACATGAACGGCGGGCGCTCGATGGGCCACGCCGGATGCGACACAGCGCCC
>DATDOY010000068.1:0-10692 GCA_035293045.1 Acidimicrobiia bacterium | reverse complement strand
CACCAACAGATCGGGGCGAAGTTCGCGGGCGAGCTCGATGGCCTCTTCGCCGTCCTCACCCTCGCCGATGACCTCAAATCTCCCATCGAGCTTGAACTGGAGGCGCAGCACGGCCCGCACGTCTTCGACGTCGTCGACGATGACGACCCTCACCGGAGCCGTAGCTTGCGTCGTCGCGTGTGCCTCCATCTATCGAGTGTTCCACGCAGAAGACTCGTTTGGGCGACCAATCGAGTGGAGGAATCGGTCGAACCCGGCACACGGGACGGCGGGGCCGACGCACAAATGGGTCGCCCACACCGCGTCGCGCTGATCGCCATCACGGAACGCGAGGGAGGACGCCCCGTTCGAGGCGCCCTCCCGACCTTCCTTCGTGGCCTTCGATCGAGGACCGTGTCGAGGATTCCCGTCACCCGCCGAGGCGGTAGAAGCGGAAGAAGTCCGCCTCGATCGGGAGCACTTCGACACTGGTGAAGCCCGCCTCTTCGGCATACCGGCGGAGCGTGTCGGTGCGGAGCACCGTCCCCGTGCCGACCGACGGCTCGTCGGCGAGGCCGACGGGCAGGCAGTGCAACACGCTGGCGCCGTACATGAAGCGCTCAATCTCGTCCCCGGGGGCCGTGAACTCGTCCTGGACCTTCTCGTCCATCACGATCACCGTGCCGCCCTCGCCGACGAGCCCCCTCACGGCCGCCAGCACGTTGACGGGCTGCGACATGTCGTGGAGCGCCTCGAAGATGAAGGCCACGTCGTAGCGCCCGGCAAGCTTCGGGTCGCTCGCGTCGCGCACCTCGAAGTTCACCCGGTCGGTGACGCCGGCCTCGGCGGCGTTCTTCCGAGCCGTCGCAATGGAGGCCTCGTCGAGGTCGATGCCGTCGACCGTCGCGGTCGGGAACGCCTGCGCGAGCGAGATGCTCGACCAACCGGCGCCGCACGCCACATCGACGATGCGAGCGGGCGGGTCGGCTTCCAGGCGGTCCTTCACGTCGGGCACCGCGGCCAGCCACTCGTCGGCCAGGAAGTGCTTGTACGCGGGCCGGTTGAACAGGGCCTGGGCGACGATGAACTCCTCGCCGTACTCGGTGAGCGGAACGCCCTTGCCGGTGCGGTACGCCTCGAGCAACGCCGGGAGCGCCCGGGCGAAGGTGCCGGGGATCCACGCGGGGCCGATCATCGAGAACGGACTCTCAGGATCGGTGAGCACCATCCGGTGCGCCTCGGAGATCGAGTACACCCGGTCTTCGGGCGCCTTCTTCACGTCGTCCACCGTCAGGATGTCGGCGACGGACTGCTGCTCGAGCCATTCCCGCGCGTAGCGCTCGCCGATGCCGGCGGCGTCCGCGAGTCCTTGCGCCGTGACGGCGCCCTTGTCGGCCACCGCGTCATAGAGGCCGAGAGCGACGCCGACGTACACCGTCGTCAACTCGACCCAGCCGATGACCTGTCCGAACAGACGCTCGGCGAGTCCGCCCGCCTGTTCCTCGATCGTTTCCGCTGCCGTGGTCATGATCCGTGCCTCCCGTAGTGAGCGAGTTGGTGATGGGGTGTTCACCGGGAAGGCGCGAGGAACGGCCTCACACCGTGAGGGATCACGAGTCCAGCCTTACGACCCCCCGCTCACCGACCACACGGTGGGCTGTTCAGGGGCATATGAGCACAACGATCCGGTTCGCACGGATTTTTGAAGATGCCGCCCCAGGACCGGGTGCACCTCGGCGATGCGCTCGATGGCGTTCTTGATCCGCCAGGTGACCGCGGTCCGCGCCTTCTCCGTCGGATCGCCGGCGCGACGCGCCCGCCCCCCGAAGCCCACCGCCCCCGTGAGCTGTTCGACGATGGCGTCGAACTCCGCCTGCGCCCGAGACTCGCGCTCGAGGTCGTTCCCGGACGCCGCTTCGTCGATCTCCTCTTGGAGCTCGCGGAGCCGCTGCTGGTACTCGCGGCGAGCTCGGGCGTCGAGCAGCTCGCCGGCGTCTCCCGGCGCGTGGAGTCCCTCCGACGGGTCCGATCCGCCGCGCGCTCCCGCCAGGTCCACCGCGGCGACTTCTCGATCCGGCGCGGCAATCAGGGTGGCGAGGTCGTGGAGACCCTTCAGGTCGCGCACATGCACAGACCGGCCGGCATAGGTGAGCGCCCATTGGGCGCCCTCCCGGCGAAACGCGTTCTCCGCCGAGGGCGGCCGCGATTCGGGGAGAGCCTCATCGAGAAACAAGGCCATCCCGCGCCGACGATGGGCGTCGTCGGCCTGTTCGCGAAATCTACGAGCGTCGTCGTGACGGCCGAGCGCGGCGGCAATCGTGGCGAGCGTCCACGAGACCTGGCCCATCGGTGCGGCGCCAATGCCATCCACCGCGAACACGTCGGCATACGGGACCAGACGCTCATAGACCATCTCCGCCACGGGCAGGTCGCCGATGTGGACAGCGGCGCGGCCGACCATGCAGTGGATCTCGAGCCACTCGGAATCTCGAGCCAGACCATCGAGTTCGGCGCGAAAATCGAGGCGCTCCCACGCTCGGGTGTCGCGCGCCCACGCCGCAAACGCCGCGGGGACAAGCTTCGCACTGACCTCAACCCCCGCCAGCGCCAGCACGGTCGCGCTCATCACTTGCAGCGCGCGCTCGTGGTCCCCTCGGAAATGGAAGATGGCGAATCGCTGGCTCGCGACGAGCATCTCCGCGTTGGCGCTGTGCGCGAGCACGCCGACGGCTTCCGCCTCCTCGCACCATTGCAAGGCATCATCGAGACGTCCCTCGGCCATGGCTTGGTAGCCGCGCCACAGGGGGACAAACCACGAGTAGAGGGGCTGACGAAGCATCGACGCCGTGCGCTCGAAATGATCGATCTCTCGGTCCGCCGCGTCGACGTCGCCGAGCTCGAGGAGGGCGACAAGGCGGAGTCTCCGCCCCAGCAGCTCGGCGGCCGGGTCTCCGGCGCGCACGGACAGGTCCGCGATCTCCGCGGCAGCCTCGAGGCGGGCGCTGACGAAGTCGGGCCCGGCCGTGGCGTCGCACTGGGCGGCGAGCGCCTGCGCGAGCACCATGGGGTCACTCACGCGCCGCGCCATCTCGACGGCGGCCGAGCTCATCTCGGTTCGGTCCTCGGTGGATTCGATGAACGACAGCGCGACCGAGAGTCGGGCCAACACGAGCGCGCGCAACGGCGAGTCCTCGGCTGGAAGCACGTCCAACGCCTCGCGCAGCAGCCCGACCTGTGCGTCGTCGAGAATCCGCACCTCGAATCCGCTGAGTCCCGCGCCGAACCCGAGCGCGGCACGGGCCAAGTGCTCCGGGCGTCCGGCGGCGCGGGCAGCTCGAGCCGCCTCTTCGAACACCTGGCGCGCGGCCGGCACGTCGCCCGAGGCGATCAGGGCCTCGCCGAGCAGGAGGAGCAATGGAGCCCGTTCTTCGTGCGACGGGCCCGCCTCGACCGCTTCGTGAAAGTGATGGACCGCCTGCTCGTAGGCCAGCATCTCCATCGCGCGCTCGCCCGCCCGCTGCGAGGCCCGCACCGCACGCGCGGGGTCGCCACCGGCGAGGGCGCGGAGGGCATGGAACGCGAACTCGGCGGCGTGATCGTCGCCCGGTCGGTCTTCCAATGCCGTCGCTGCCCGGTCATGAAGCTCGACCCGTCGGGCGAGCGGCAACATCTCGTACAAAGTGTCCCGGATCAGCGCATGGGAAAAGCGGTACCGCAGGTTGCGCATGTCGAGATCGGTGATGACACGGGCACGCACCGCTTGGTCGAGGAGCCCGAGCGCGGCCGTGGTGTCGAGGTCGGCCACGGTGGTGAGGATCTCGACGTCGAACTCGCCTCCGAGCACCGCAGCCGTCGACAGCAGCTGGTGGCACGGCTGGGTGAGCCGGGCGACCCGGTGCTCGATGACGGCGCGGATGCCGTCGGGCACAGACCCGTGCGCCTCCCCTCGTGTGATCATAAGCCGGGCCATCTCGCCGACGAACAAGGGGTTTCCCCCGCTCCGTTCGTGAATGGTCGCCACGAGATCCGGTGCGGCGCCGGCGCCGGTGACCGCCTCGAGCAATGTCGCCACCTCGTCGTGATGGAGTCCGGGGACGGCGATGGCGGTCGCCCCGCGGACCACGTCGAGGAGCACCGCGCCGAGCTCCCGATCGGGCTCGACCTCGACGTCTCGGTAGGTCCCGACGACGAGAATTGGATGGCCCCGGAGTTCGGGTCCCAAGAAGCGCAGGAAATGCAGCGACGGGAGGTCGGCCCAGTGGAGATCGTCGAGGACGATCACCAGCGGGGCCTCGGCGCAGCTGTGGGCGAGCAGGTTGACCATGCTGTCGAAGAGCCGGAACCGGGCCTGCTCGCCGGCAAACGCCTCCGCCTCTGCCGGCTCTCGGATCAGGGTGAGGGCGTCATCGACCCGGGGCCCAAGTTCGCCCGGATCCGCGCACGTTTGCTCGTGACACGACCGGATGACTTGCACCCACGGCCAGAAGGCCGGCGCGCCAGCGCTCTCCCGGCAGGTCGCCCAGTTGACGCACGCGCCCTTCTCGGCGACCAGCGCCGTGAACTCCTCGACCAGCCGGGTCTTCCCGATGCCCGGCTCGCCCGTGACGAACACCGCCGACCCGGCCCCGGCCGACGCCCGCTCGAAGGCGTCGATCAGCAGAGCGAGGGCCGGCTCTCTGCCGACAAACGGTTGCCCGAGCCCTCGCCGAAATCGCACCTGCGCCATGCCTGAACGGTAGGCCATCGGATCGAGGGTCGACCGGCGAAGCCCTTGACTCAAACGAGCGTTTGATGGAGGCTGTCGGGATGACGACAGAAGTGCAGCCGACGGCGCGCGAGATCGACATCCTCGACCCGGCGCTCTACGACGACCCGTGGGAGACGTACCGCTGGCTCCGGAACGAGGCGCCGCTCTACCGCGATGAGGGCAACGACCTGTGGGTGGCGAGTACGCACGAGGACGTCTCCCACGTCTCGCGCCACGACAAGCTCTACAGCGCGGCCCAGGGCGTGCGGCCCCGGATCGCCGCGCCCATGTCGATCATCTCGATGGACGACCCCGAGCACACGCGGCAGCGTCGCATCGTCTCCAAGGGTTTCACGCCCCGCAAGGTTCGCGAGCTGACCCAGCACATGCGCGACATCACCAACGAGGTGCTCGACGAGATCCAGGGCAAGGGCGAGATCGACTTCGTGAGTGACTTCGCCATCCACGTTCCGCTCATCGTGCTGGCCGAACTCATGGGGCTCGACCCGGGCATGCGGCTGCAACTCCAGGAGTGGAGCGACGCCATGATGGCGGGCGACAACCACATCGATCCCGACGACCCCGTGCTCAACCGCTCGGCCGAGGCCTTCGGAGCCTTCGCCGATCACGTCATCGGGTTGATCGAGGAGCGGCGCAAGAATCCCACCGACGATCTCATCGGGATCCTGACCGGTGCCTTCGACGCCGGCGCCCTCGAACATGAGTGGGAAGGCCCGAGCGGCGACACGCCGATCCGCGAGGACCTCGCCGACGACGAACTGCTGATGTTCCTCGTGCTTCTTCTCGTGGCCGGCAACGAGACCACCCGCAACGCGATCACCGGGGGCCTCCTCTACTTCTCGCGCTTTCCCGAGGAACAGCAGAAGCTCATCGAACATCCCGAACTGATCGACCTCGCGGTCGAGGAGATTGTGCGCATGACGTCACCCGTCCTCAGCTTCCACCGCACGGTGACCGAGGACCACACCTACAAGGGCGTCGACTTCAAGGTGGGCGACCGCATCCTCATGCTCTACCAGTCGGCCAATCGCGATGAGCGCGTGTTCGACGAGCCCGACCGATTCCGCGTCGACCGCGATCCCAACCCGCACCTCGGCTTCGGCGTCGGCACCCACTACTGCTTCGGCGCCAACCTGGCGCGCGCCGAGATCAAGGTCGTGTACGACGAGCTGTTCAAGCGCCTACGCGACATCCGCGTGCCAGATCCCGACGCCGCCCTGCACCGGATGCGCTCGACCCTTGTGCTCGGGATCGAGACCCTGCCCGCCGTGTTCACCCCCGTCGGAGCCGTATGACGGCCGACGCCGGCACCGCGGTGGCGCCGTCCGACGCTGCCGCCGCCCCCCAGCGCGCCCGCATCCTCGAGACGGCGTTGCGCCTCATGGGAGAGCAGGGCGCGCAGAACACCTCGATGCGCCAACTCGCGGCAGCCTGCGGGCTCAACGTCGCCACGCTCTACCACTACTTCCCGTCGAAGGCGGCCATCCTCGATGCTGTCATCGCCGACAAGCGGTACGTCGAGCAGCTGCGAGAGAGCCCCGCTCCCATCAACGACACGCTCGCGCCGCGCGAGCGGTTGGCCGATCTGATGCGGCTCCTGTTCGAGGGCACCCTCGCCGAGGAGGCCACGCTGCGCCTCGTCATTGGCGAGAGCCTCCGCGGCGAGCAGGTTGCGCTGGAAGCGGTGGCGAGCCTGAGCGCGGCGATCGAGGACACCATGCGGGTCTGGCTCGGGGCGCACTTCGCCGAGATCACCACCGACCACGGCGTGGTGTCTCGCTTGCTCCGCGATCAGTTGTTGTCGTTCTGTGTCGAGGCGCTCGCGACTCCCGACGGGCACGTCGCGGCCCGACTTCGCGAGCGCGCCGCCGACATCGCCGCCCTCGTCGTTCCCGACTGAACCCGCCCGCCGTCCGATTTCGGAGGCGTCGGTCTACAGGTTGACCCGTCCCCGCTTGGCGAGGACCGAGTCGTTGTATCCGTGGCCGGGCTCGACGATCTCGAAGGCGATCGGATTCACCCAGGTCGAATACTGCGTGCGTCGTCCCCGCTCGAGCGAGCCCAGATGCCCCGCGGGCGGGGGCGCCTCGTGCAGCACGTGTCCGAAGTGCATGGTGATGTCGCCGCGCGCGGTCTCCACCCCTTGCACCGGAAGCCGCTCGAGGTCGCGTTTCGAGGGCATGTGGTTGCTGGACGTGTGCGAGCCGGGCAGGAATCGGAGGCGCCCGTTCTCCTCCGTGGCGCGATCGACCTGGATGCCGACGTTCACGCCGGGACAGATCACCGGATGGCCGCCCATCCCGCAGTCGCGGTGCCATGGCAGGTCGCTCAACCCTTCCACGACATCGGGGTTCTTGATCACGACCGATTCGCCGTCGAGGCGATCCTGGCGTTGTTGGACGTCGGCGCCGGTGAGCGCCACGAGCGCGGCAATGCGGGAGTCGGCGGCGAGGTCGCGCAGGAGCGGCGACCGCTCCCCCGCGTAGATCAACCGGCAGCAAACGTCGTCGCCGTCGGTGTTCTTGGCCCACCACGAGCGGTTGTCGTCGTAGGTGGCCATCGCCTTGAGGCGCTCGATCTCGTCGGCCGCGGCCTCCATCTCCGGCTCGGTGAACACGCCCCGCACATGGACGAAGCCGGTTCGGGCGATGAAGTCGCGAATGCCATCGGCGTCGTCGGGCGCGAAGGACCGCCCGAGGTCGAGATCCGCGACGGCCTGGACCGCCGCCTCGTCATAGATCGGTCGCCCGTGCCAGATCGCCCGCAACGCCGGCTCCCACCGCATGAGGGACGCGAAGTCGCCCCGATCGAACGAGACGACGTCGCCGATCATGAGGCCAAAGCACGACCGCAGCTCGTGAGCGAACTCGCTCCACACGTCGGGCTCGAGGACCGCGACCGCCGCGGCGTCGGCGTCGCCCTCGACGACCTCGACCGTCCCCGCCGCAGGGAAATAGGTGAAGGCATCGTCCCGCACACGAATCGCCAGAGGTTCGACCGTCGCCACGTCGGGTCCGGCGAGCGCGCCGTGGTCGGCGAGGAGTTTCGGGACGAAGGCGCGGTGAAACTCGACGAAGTCAACGGGTGGGAAGCGCATGCCCAACCCTACGTCGCCATCGGGTCCCGCGACCCTGCGTCAGGCCAGACCAGCGATGGCCCCGGCCGCGGCGACGCCGACGCCCGCGACGCCAAGGAGCCATCCGATGTAGCGCGACGTCTGTTCGCGCAGGAGGCGCTCCATGCGCTCACCGAGGGCGGCCATCTCACCCTTGAGCTCGGTCCGCAACCCGGCCATCTCACCCTTGAGCTCGGTCCGCAGCTCGGCGAACTCGGTCCGCAGCTCGGCGCTCATGAGCGCGAGGTCCTGTTTGGTCGCCAGCTCCGGAACTCCAGCGGGGGGAAGCATTTCCATGATGGCGTTCGCCACGTCCTTGCCGTGGATCGTTTCGAGGGCGAGGTACACCTCAGCCCTCATCGCCTGATCGACGCTCATACCGACTCCCTGGATTCACGATTCGTTGCTCAGTAGGGAGTCATGAGCCCGACTTCCGAGGCGTAGAAACCAGCGTAGACCCGCGGCACGCCGATTCCAATGGTCAGATGGCGCGCCTCACGCCTCGTCGGGCTCGCGGGCCTTCACCAACTCGCGGGCCCACGGGTAGTCGGGCTTGCCGCTCGGCTGCCGGCTCACCTGGTCGACGAGGTGGAGGCGGCGCGGGAGCTTGTATCCGGCGAGGGTCTGGCGGCAGTGCTCCTGGAGTTGTGCGAGGGTCACCGACGAACCGGATCGCAGCTGCACGACAGCACTCACGGTCTCGCCCCACCGTTCGTCCGGGGCCCCGGCAACCAACGCGTCGAACACCGCCGGGTGGCTCTTGAGCGCGTCTTCGACTTCCTCGGGGTAGATCTTCTCGCCGCCCGAGTTGATGCACTGGCTGCCCCGACCGAGCAGGGTGATGGATCCGTCCTCCTCAATGGTCGCCATGTCGCCCGGGAGCGACCATCGCTTGCCCATCGCGTGGATGAACGTCTTGGCCGTCTTCTCCTCGTCCTTGTAGTAGCCGAGGGGGATGCGGCCGGCCTGCGCCAGCATGCCCACCTCGCCCGATCCCGGCGCCACCGGCTCGTGCGCGTCGCTCAACACCGTGCATTCAGGTCCGACGGTGAACCGTCGTCCCTCGCTCGCCCTGCCCTGATACCCGGTCTCGGATGCACCGAACGAGTCGAGGATGAAGCAGTTCGGCAACAGCGCGCCGAGCTGTTCCTTGACGGTCGGGCTGAGCGGCGCGCCGCCGGATCCCACGACCACCAGCGCCGACACATCCCACCGACCGGGGTGCGCCGCCAGAGCGTCCGCGAGCGGTCGGCCGATGGCGTCGCCGACGATGGTGATCGACTGGACCTTTTCGCGCTCGACCAGGTCCCACGCGTATTCGGGGTTGAACGTTGCGCCGTCATACAGCACGACCTTGGCGCCTTGCAGAAACCCGGCGCCGAACGTCACCCACTGGCCGGCTCCATGCATGAGCGGCGGCGTGATGAGGTAGGTCAGCCCCGGGGTGGCCGCGACCTTCTCGGCGAGTTCCTCGCGGCTTTCCACCGGCTCGCCCGCGTAGTTTCCGCCGCCGAAGACCGCGAAGAAGGCGTCCTCGTGGCGCCAGATGACGCCCTTCGGGTAGCCCGTGGTGCCACCCGTGTAGATGACGTAGTGGTCGTCGTCGGAGCGCTCCCCCACGGGGCCGGCCCGCCCGGGTGAGTGCCCCGCGATGGCCTTCTCGTAGGCGTCGCCGATCTCGAGCATCGGACCGTCGAACGGCGGCGAGAACTCCGGCCCGTGGACCACCACCTTCAAGTCGGCGTCGGCGAAGAGGTAGCGCAGTTCGTCGTCGGTGTAGCGGAAGTTGACGTTGATGGAGGCGGCGCGCAGCTTGAAGCACGCGATGAACGTCTCCATCCACTCGGTGCAGTTGTACGCGTGGATGCCGACGTGGTCGTCCGGACCCACACCCTGATCGGCGAGCCAGTGCGCCAGTCGGTTCGCGCGAGCGTCCAGCTCCGCGTACGTGAGCCGGCGATCACCGGCCACGAGCGCTTCACGCTCGGGAACGGCGTCGACGACGGTCTCGAAACAATCGGCCATGTTGAACGACGCCATCGCTTGTGTCCTTGTGTGCGCCCCCAGAGGGCGGGATGCCCGCACCACGGAGGGAAGGTTGACCCGGACTGCCCCGCATCGTAGAGTCCGTTTGCAACTTCGATCAAGTGTTTGCTATAGCGAACGCCGTAGGAGGACCCCTTCGTGAAACTCGACATCATGTACGAGATCGACGCCCCGAAGCCCTGGGGCAAGGAACACCCCTACGGCCAACGCGAGGCCGAACAGCGCGCCTACAAGAACACCCTCGAGCAGGTGCGGGTCGCGGATGAGGCCGGCTTCAACACGGTGTGGCTCGTCGAGCACCACTTCCGGGAGGGCCGGAGCCACTGCCCCGCCTCCGACGTGGTGCACGGCGCCTTCAGCCAGATCACCGAGCAGATCCGCCTCGGCTTCGGCGTGTGCCTCATGCCCCACGAGTTCACCCCCCCGATGCGCGTCGCCGAGAAGGTCGCCACCGTCGACGTGCTCTCCGGGGGACGCGTCGAGTGGGGCACCGGTCGCTCCACCCCGATGGAGCAGATGGCGTTCGGCGTCGACATCGAGCGGAGCAAGGAGAAGGCACAGGCCGCGGTCAAGTCCGTCGTCGGCATGTGGGAGTCCGAGTACTACGAGGAGCACTCGGAGTTCCTCGACTTCCCGAAGCGCATGGTGACGCCGAAGCCCGTGCAGGACCCCCACCCCGCGCCGTGGATGGCCGCGACGTCCTCCGGATCGTCCGAGCTCGCGGGCAGCCTCGGCATGGGCCTGTTGAGCTTCGCCATCCTCCAGCCGGTCTCGAGCATGGCCA
>DATDOY010000067.1:0-4866 GCA_035293045.1 Acidimicrobiia bacterium | reverse complement strand
TTTTTCGCGACAAAACCCCGCGGCCGACGTATAGGAGGCACAAGGTCGCTGCCCCGACGAACGGGGATTTCAGGCCAGCGACTCCGACGCTCACGGAACGTCTGTCGCCCCCGAGGCTGCGGGCGCTCCTCATCGGGATCGGAGGACGCGTGGCCCAGGGGATCGCGAAGTCTGGCGGCGTGCTCGCGGCCTGCGTCCTCTCGCTCGTCGGTTGCGCAGGTGGTCCCCGGTCCAGCGCGAATCCGTCCACCACGACCAAGCCGTCCACGACGACGACGGTGGACCAGACGGCGGAGATCCTCAAGGCGTACCGCGGCTTTTGGGAGGCGGCGTTCGCCTCTCTCTCACCCCCGAATCCCGACCACCCGGCGCTTGCGGAGTTCGCGACTGGTGTTCAACTCGAGCGAAGCCGCGAGGTGGCGGCCACCGACTCGAACGCCGGGATCGCCACTCGCCGGGGAGATCAGCCGATCGAGGTTCGTCCGAGGGTGAGCGAGCAGCAGGGGAACGCAGCGCTCGTTGTTGACTGCTTCCTTGACACCAACGTCCGCTACCGCCTCGATACCGGCGACGTCGTCGGTGATCGAAAGGTCTCAACCTCGGTTGAGGCGCGCCTGGTCCGTATGGATGGCCGGTGGCGGGTCGAGCGCACGACGATCCGTGCCCTCGGGGAGGAGGAGTCGTGCGACGCGCTCGCGCCCTCGCCGCGATGACCGCCGCCGTCTCGGTCCTTGTCGCGCCCGGTACGGCACGGGCAGAAGGAGCGAGCGACCAAAGCTCGTCCGGCTACAACACCGGCCACGGCGTCGGCGCCGAGGCGAGCCAGGTCACGCGATCGCCGGGGGCAGGCGGCGGGTCCTCGTCGTCGGGTCGCTCCGGGCCCGCCATCGACTACCAGGCCCGCTACCAGTCCCTCGTGGGCGCGATGGCGGGCGAGCAGCTGCGCGAGACCGACCGACGCGCCACCGAGGCTGCCCGCTACCACGCGCTGCGGGGGCAGTCCGCGGAATGCAGCTCGCTTGCCGCGCACTACCGCTCCATCGCCTACCGGCGGGTGCTGGTTGTCGAGCGCGTCCCCGAAACCCGAACGGTAACGGTCTACGAGCACATCCCGTTTTACGAGACGGTGCACATCCCCGTCACCGTCTACGAGCACATCCCTATCGTGGAGCACTACTCCGTGTGGGTGCGACACGGGTGGCGTTGGGTCCTTCAGCGCCGTACCCGCATCTCCTGGTCCGTCCGCGCCGTCACGACGTATCGGACGGAGCGACGCCTGTCCTGGCGGGTCGAGGCGCGCACGGTGACGTTCACCGTCTGGCACACCGTGGAGCGCTGGGAGACCCGACTCGTGAACCCGGTCGCCCTGGCTGTCGCCACCGTCTATGCGAACTGCGCGTCGCATTACGCCGCTTTGGCCGATGCGCACGAGGGCCAGGTAGCGGCCCGTCGGGCAACGTGGAACGTCGCTTGGTCGGGCCTGAACCGTGAGGCCCATGAGGCGTGGCGGGCCTTCAACACTTCGTGCACGACCGGCGCCCGCCAGGGGGACTTCGCCACTCAGGTCTGCTCCTTCGGCGAGTGGCGGGGCTTCGCGCCGGGCTCTTTCAGTCGCACCATCCGAGTCGTGGCGCCACGGCCCTCGACCCAGCTCATCCAACAGGCCCGCGACGAAGTCGGTCCGCCGCCGCCGGTGATCCGCATGAACCCCCGTGTGGAGTGGGAACAGATCGTGCGTCTACCAACGTGGATGTGGCTCGAGGGTGGGGCATGGGCGGTCCAGACCGCTCGAGCTGATGCCGGTGAGGCGTGGGCGGAGGCGCGGGCCGTGCCCGCTCGCGTGACCTGGGACATGGGTAACGGGGAGAGCGTGACGTGCCGCGACCCCGGCTCATCCTTCGACGAGTCCCGCCCTGGCCGCTCCCAGACGACGGACTGCTCGTACACCTACCGCCAGTCCTCTGCCGGCCAGCCCGCCGACGCGTACACCGTGACGGCAACGGTCTTCTACGACGTCACGTGGACCGGCTCGGGCGGGGCGGGCGGAGATCTCGGAACGCTCACGACCTCGTCGTCGGCCCGCGTGCGCGTCGCCGAACTCCAGGCTCTCAACGTCTGATCGAAGGGATCGAACATGAGACGCGGTTCTCCAATCGCCACCCACCACCGCACCGACAACGGTGGCGCCGAGCACGCCGAGGTGCGCTTTGCCCGAAGGCCGCGTCGGCGCGCCGTGGGAAAGCTCCTCGCAGGCGTTCTTTGTGTGGTCCTCGGTTCCCTCGCCGTGGCTGCGTACGTCTCCGATGCCGACGCGCGGGCCGACGTTCTCGCCTTGCGCGAAGGCCTCCGAGCCGGCGAGGCGCTCACCGCGGGCGACCTCACGGTCGTCAGCGTCGGGAGTGGAGACGGCGTCGCACTCGTCAGTGCATCTCGCCACGGGGATCTCGTCGGCCGGGTGGCCCCCACGGACCTTCCGGCGGGAATGCTGATTCCCGACGGCTTCTTCGGCCACGCACCGCCTTTACCAGGCGAAGCCCTCGTGGGTGTCACGCTGCCCGACGGCGAGTTACCGGTGACCGGCCTCGCTGCAGGCGCCGCGGTCCTCGTCGTCGAGACGCGTTCCGAGACTGCACCCGTTGGCGAAGACGCGGCGGCCTCGGCCGTCGTGTGGCTGGCGACCGTCTTCTCGACCACACCCGTGGAAGGCGAGATCGGCGAGTCAGCCACCTTCGTCTCCCTCAAGCTCGGCACCCGTGCCGCCCCGCAGGTCGCGACGGCGGCGGCGCAAAAACGGGTCCGCCTCGTGCTGGTCTCATCCGCCGACGACGTACCCGGTGATCTTCTCTTTACCGCAGGCTTCCCAACTTCGGACGTGATCCAGTGAGCCTCTTCGTCGTCGCCTCGGTCAAGGGCGCCCCCGGTGTTACGACGACGACGGTGGCACTCGGGGCCGCGTGGCCCGGAGACCGATCCGTCGTGGTTGTTGAGGCGGACGCGTCCGGCGGCGATCTCGCGGCCCGCCACGGACTGTGCACCGAGCCGGGTCTGGCCAGTTTGGCGACGGCTGCCCGGCGGCCCATCGAAGCGGCGGACGTCGCCCGCCACATCCAGGTTCTTGCCGGCGGCCTCGCGGTGGTGCCGGCTCCGGTCACCGGCACTCACGCCCTCGCCGCCCTGGGGTCTCCACCGGCGCTGGCTCGGGCGCTCCGTTCGTTGGAGGAGTCGGACGTCCTGCTCGATTGCGGGCGGATCGCACCGGGCTCATTCGACGTCTCCCTCGCTGTTGATGCAGACGCGATCGTGCTTCTCGCGCGCCCTTCACTCGACGATCTCCAGCATCTGGGCGACGTGCTCCGCCTGGCCGGTGAGATGGACCGCCCGTGTGCGCTCGTGCTCCGGGGTCGCGGTCCTTACGACGACAGGGAGGTCGAGTCGACGTTGGGCGTCCCCGTCCTGGGTCGCGTGCCCGATGACGCCCGAGTCGCCGGCATGTTCAACGGGCGGGCCGGGCGCGGTGGCACTGCTCGCCTCGGGAAGTTCCTGGCCGAGGTGCGCACGGTGGCGGGAGGGATGCGCCGAATGGCCTTTCCCTTGCCGGTAGCGGTCGAGAAGGAGGCACGCGCATGACCCCCGATTCGCAGCTTGTCGCCCGCATCCGATCGGACGCGGCCGAGGCCCTCCTCTCACGCTACGGCGAAGACGCCCGAGCGGGGCGGGAGCGATTGTCGCCCGAGGACGAGAAGGTCTACGCCCGTCGGATCATCGCGAACGCGCTCGAAGCCGATGCCCGACGTGTCATTGCCGAGGGGGGAACACTTCTCACCGAAGAGGTAGAGGACGCCGCCGCGCAGGCTGTCTTCGACGCACTCTTCGGTCTCGGTGGGCTCCAGCCGTGGCTCGAGGACGAGTCCGTGACGGACGTGCACGTGCAGGGCTACGACCAGGTCTTCGTTGTCCACGAGGACGGGACCAAGCGCCAGGTTGGTCCCGTCGCGTCGAGCGACGACGAGCTGGTTGCGTTGATCCGGTTCGCGGCCGCGCGCATGGGCCGCTCGGAGCGGCGGTTCGACCCGGCAAATCCCGAGGTCAACCTCCGCCTCCCTGACGGCAGCCGTCTCTTCGCTGTCATGAGTGTGTCGGCTCGACCCAGCGTGTCGATCCGCCGGCACCGGTTCCCGAAGGTCTTCCTCGACGATCTCGAGAGGCTTGGCACCATCGACGGCGCCCTCTCGTCGTTCTTGAGCGCAGCGGTGAAGGCGAGAAAGAACGTGATCGTGGCCGGGGGCACGTCCATGGGCAAGACCACTCTCCTCCGGGCGCTCATCAACGAGATCTCGCCCCACGAGCGCATCGTTACCGTGGAGGACTCCCTCGAACTGGGCGTCGACCGCTTCGCCGACCTGCACCCGGATGTTGTCAGCCTGGAGGCGCGGGAGGCGAACGTCGAGGGCGAGGGAGCGGTGACCCTCGAGACCCTCGTGCGCATGGCGCTGAGGATGGACCCTGACCGGGTCATCGTGGGCGAGGTCCGTGGCGACGAGATCCTTCCCATGCTTAACGCCATGAGCCAGGGCAACGATGGCTCGATGTGCACCATCCACGCTCACTCGTCGGCGTCGGTGTTCTCCAAGCTCGCCATGTACGCCATGCAGACTCCGCAGCGTCTTCCGTTGGAGGCCACCAACCTCTTGGTGGCCAATGCCGTCGACTTCATCGTCCACCTTGGTCGAGAGAGCGCGTCAGACCGTCGGGGACCCCGCCATGTCACCTCGGTGCGAGAGGTCCTCGACGCGGATGGCCCGATCGTCTCCTCCAACGAGGTCTTCCGTCCTGGGCCAGGTGGCCGAGCGACGCCCGGAAGCCCCA
>DATDOY010000066.1:0-28831 GCA_035293045.1 Acidimicrobiia bacterium | reverse complement strand
GCACCCGCACCACGGCGGGCGGCCCCACAGACTTCAAGGGCGAGCCGACCATCAACGACCTCCTCGACGACAAGGACTACCAGCACCTGAGCGTCGACGTGGAGACCGGGAAGCTCTACGTGGAGGTGCCCGTTGACCCCGCCGACCCCAAGGCGGGGACCCAGTCGGTCGAGTTCGACCCCGACGAGTGGGTCGAGACCGACAAGGGCTGGCTCAACGTCGCGGACGGAACGGTGTGGGACGCGCCCGGGGGCAAGCCCATCGACGACCTGACGCCCGACGAAGTGCCACCGAACGAGGAGACCCTCGAGCCGGGCGCGGGTGTGGATCCCGCCCTCGCGGTCGACGCCGTCGACCCCGTCGAGGAGAACGCGGAGGGCTCGGACGAGCCTCCGCCCCCGGAATCGGCGTCGGAGCAGATGACCTCAGAGGAATCCTCGTCCGCCGGCGAGGACGCACCGCCCGAGTTCGGGACGGGGGCGGCAACAGAGACGCCACCCGCGGGCGAGGATGGCGAACCGGACGCCACGGCCGAGCCATCGGGAACCGCCGAGGCCACTCCCGAGACCGAACCCCCCGTCAGCGAATCCGAAACCGCCGCACCCGAGCCACCCCCGCTCGAGCCGGAACCGGAGCCCACGCCTGAGTCAGAGCCGGAACCGGAGCCCGAACTGGAAACCACCACCGAGCCGGAACCGGATCCGGAACCCGAACCGCTTCCGGGCTGACAACGACATCACCCCCGGCCGTTTCCGACCGGGGGTGATGGTTGTTCTTTCGCTTCTGTCCTTCCTGCGCCCTTGGAGGGCGTGCAAAAGGACAAAAGCAGTTCTGGTTATGCCGGGTTGGGGCTCCCGGCGACGTCGGAGTCGCCCGACGACGCTCCGGCCAACTCGACCGGCGGCGGTTCGAAGCCGTCGATGGCGGTGAACGTCATCTCGTCGTCGGCGGTGTCCACGACGATCGTCTGACCGGCGGTGAACTCCTTCCACAAGATGCGCTCCGACAGCGGGTCTTCGACCATCCGCTGGATCGCACGGCGCAGCGGCCGCGCTCCGAGCGTGGGGTCGTAGCCCTTGTCGGCGAGCAGCGACTTGGCCGACGGCGTCAACTCGAGGCCGAGGCCCTGGCCTTCGAGTTGGTTCATGACCCGCTTGATCATGAGGTCGACGATCTGGGTCACTTCCGGCTTGGTCAGCTCGTGGAAGACGATGACCTCGTCGATGCGGTTCAGGAACTCGGGGCGGAAGTGCTTCTTCAGCTCCTCGTTGACCTTCTCCTTCATCTTCTCGTAGGTCACCGCTTCGTCGGCCTTGGTGAAGCCGACCGCCGCCTTGCGCAGGTCGGCCGTCCCGATGTTGGACGTCATGATGATGACGGTGTTCTTGAAGTCGACGGCGCGACCCTGCGCGTCGGTCAAGCGCCCGTCCTCCAGGATCTGGAGCAGGGTGTTGAAGACGTCGGGGTGGGCCTTCTCGATCTCGTCGAACAGGACGACGGAGAACGGCTTGCGGCGCACGGCCTCGGTGAGCTGACCGCCTTCGTCGTAGCCGACGTAGCCCGGGGGCGAGCCGACGAGGCGACTCACCGTGTGCTTCTCCATGTACTCCGACATGTCGAGCTGGATGAGCGCGCTCTCGTCGCCGAAGAGGAACTCGGCGAGCGTCTTGGCCAACTCCGTCTTTCCGACGCCGGAGGGGCCGAGGAAGATGAACGAGCCCGACGGGCGCTTGGGGTCCTTCAGGCCGGCACGCGTGCGGCGGATCGACTGCGAGACGGCCCGGATGGCGTCTTCCTGGCCGACGACGCGGTGGTGCAACTCGTCTTCCATGCGGAGGAGCTTGGCGGTCTCCTCCTCGGTGAGCTTGTAGACGGGGATGCCCGTCCACAGCGAGAGCACCTCGGCGATGGACTCCTCGTCGACCTCGTTGAAGAGATCGACGCCCTCCGCCTTCCACTCCTGCTCCTTTTCGGTCTGCTTGCCGAGGAGATCCTTCTCGCGGTCACGGAGGCTCGCCGCCTCCTCGAACTGCTGGTTCTCGATGGCGTCTTCCTTGTCCTTGCGGACCTTGGCCAACTCCTCTTCGATCTCGCGGTAGTCGGCCGGCGTCTCCATGCGACGGATGCGCAGCCGGCTGCCGGCCTCGTCGATGAGGTCGATGGCCTTGTCGGGAAGGTGGCGGTCGGAGATGTAGCGGTCGGCGAGGTTGGCCGCGGCCACGAGCGCCTGGTCGGTGATGGTGACCCGGTGGTGCTGCTCGTAGCGGTCGCGCAGGCCCTTCAGGATCTCGATGGTGTGCGCAACCGTCGGCTCCTCGACCGTGATCGGCTGGAAGCGGCGCTCGAGGGCGGCGTCCTTCTCGAGGTGCTTGCGGTACTCGTCGAGCGTGGTCGCGCCGATGGTCTGCAGCTCGCCGCGCGCCAGCATGGGCTTCAGGATGCTGGCGGCGTCGATGGCGCCTTCGGCCGCTCCGGCGCCCACGAGCGTGTGCAGCTCGTCGATGAACAGGATGATGTCGCCGCGCGTGCGGATCTCCTTCAACACCTTCTTCAGGCGCTCCTCGAAGTCACCGCGGTAGCGGGAACCCGCCACGAGCGCGCCGAGGTCGAGGGTGTAGAGCTGCTTGTCCTTCAGCGTCTCGGGGACGTCGGCGGCGACGATTTTTTGGGCGAGGCCCTCGACGATCGCCGTCTTGCCCACGCCGGGGTCGCCGATGAGGACGGGGTTGTTCTTGGTGCGGCGCGACAGCACCTGCATGACACGCTCGATCTCCTTGGCCCGGCCGATGACCGGGTCGAGCTGCTTCTCCTTGGCCAGCGTCGTGAGGTTGCGGCCGAACTGGTCGAGGACGAGCGAGCCACTCGGGGTGGCCTCGCCCTGCGGGCCGGCCGGGGTCGCTTCCTTGCCCCCGGCGTAGCCCGAGAGGAGCTGGATGACCTGCTGGCGGACGCGACTCAGATCGGCGCCGAGCTTCTGGAGGACCTGGGCCGCGACGCCCTCGCCTTCACGGATCAAGCCCAGCAGGATGTGCTCGGTGCCGATGTAGTTGTGGCCGAGCTGGAGGGCCTCGCGGAGGCTCAGCTCGAGAACCTTCTTGGCGCGGGGGGTGAAGGGAATGTGGCCCGACGGGCTTGAGCCGCCCTGGCCGATGATCTCTTCGACTTGGGCGCGGACCGCCTCGAGGCTGATGCCGAGGGACTCGAGTGCCTTGGCCGCGACGCCCTCACCCTCGTGGATGAGGCCGAGCAGGATGTGCTCGGTGCCGATGTAGTTGTGGTTCAGCAGGCGCGCTTCTTCCTGCGCCAGTACCACGACTCGCCTCGCCCGGTCGGTAAACCGCTCGAACACGCAGCCTCCCCTTGGTGGCTCGAACGCCACAGGTCGCCAGTTGCCGCAGTGTAACGGCGGCCCCTTCCGAGCCCGCTTCACCCTGCGCTTGCCTCATCGTCTCTTGGACGTCTGTCTGTGCCGTGCCTGCACGTGCTCTTCGAGTACCCGTACCGATCGGCTGCCCTCAGCCTACCGATAGCTATCGGCGGCGGAATCCCCTGCCTGGAGGATGCCTGTCACCTTTCCGGCGACAAAAGGGTCGTTTGGCCCCCTTGCTCGTCGGAACAGAGTCCTAGCAGTGCAGCACCCTGCACTCCTCCTTTGTTCCCCACCACCCGGTGCCCCATGTCACGTCGCGCCGGATTCACTCTCCGTCGATCCTCGCTGGCGGTTTCCTCTGCTGCATGTCGCGCGATGAGCGACATGCCGCAGGTTCGACCCCGTCTGGCTCGGGCGACGCAGTCGTAGCGAAGGCCGGATCGTCGGACCGGTAGCCTGCGCGCATGGATCTGGGGTCGATCCTTCAAATCGAGCACATCGGCGACGATTTGGCGCGCGTGGAGGCTGCGCTCAAGGAGAGCGTCGCCACGGAGGACCCGTTCCTGACCGACGTCGCCACGCACCTGATCGGAGCGGGCGGGAAGCGCCTCCGGCCCGTGCTGGTCATGGCGTGCGCCGCTGCCGTCGACGGCTACCGCACCAAGTGCACCGACGACGCCATCACCGGCGCCGTGGCCGTCGAGCTGGTGCACCTCGGCTCGCTGTACCACGACGACGTCATCGATGAGGCCGAGACCCGCCGGGGCGTGCAGTCGGTCAACGCCCGCTGGAACAACGTCATCGCCATCCTCGCCGGCGACTTCCTCCTCGCCCGGGCGTCGGAGAATGCCGCCCGGCTGGGCACCGAGGTGGCGGGCCTCCTCGCCGCCACCATCGGCGAGCTGTGCGGCGGCCAGGTGCTGGAGCTACGCCACGCCTTCAACGTCGACCGTGACCTCCCCGCCTACGAAGGCGCCATCGACGGCAAGACGTCGGCGCTCATGGCGACGTCGTGTCGCATCGGCGCCCTCGTCGCAGGCCACGACCGCCCCGTGGTCGACGGGCTCACCCAGTTCGGCCGCCAGCTCGGCGCGCTGTTCCAGATCGTCGACGACCTCCTCGACGTCACCGCCACCGACGAGCAACTCGGCAAGCCCGCGGGGCAGGATCTGGTCGAGGGCATCTACACGCTCCCGGTGCTTTACGCGCTCGAGGAGTCGGCCGAGCTGCGCGACATCCTCGGCCAGCCCCTCGACGCCGACCAGCGCGAGCAGGCCCGCGCGCTCGTCCACGAAACCGACGGGGTCGAACGGGCAACAGCGAGAGCACAGGAGACGGCCGACGCCGCCGCCCGCACGATCCAGTCGCTCGACGGCCTCGACGCCGAGCTCGTCGACTCGCTCACGCGGCTGACCGGATCCCTCGTCGACCGGGGAAGCTGACCGACCACCCCCCTTCGAGTGTGAGTGACTGCCCGGCTGACGCCGGGCAGTCACTCACACTTCATGGGTTTTCCCGCGGACGGTGCGCCCCGTGGACCGCTCCGACCCGTCAGGCGGAGGCGGCGGCGCCCGGCTCTTCGGCGGCGTCCTCCGCGGAGGAGGGGTTCGTCACGCGCTCGAGGAACGTCAGCACATGGTCGTTCCACTTCGCGGGCGCTTCGGCGTTGACGCCGTGGGCGGCGCCACCGATCACCACGAGTTCGGCGCCCTCGATGGTCTCCGCCAACTCCTCAGAATCGCCCACCGGCGTGAGGATGTCCTGCGAACCGACGATCACAAGAGTCGGAACCCGCACGGTGTGGAGCTCGTCGCGCACGTCGTCGGGCATGTCGAGGATGGCCCGGGCCTGGTTGGCAAACCCTTCCGACGGCTGCGACATGACGATGCGGGCGAGGATGTCGAGCCACATGCCGAACCGCTTGCGGATACGCGGATTGATCAACCAGCGAAAGGCCTTGCCCCCGAGCGCGCCCATTCCCTGGGTGCGCGCGATCTCTTCCCATTCGGCGAGCAGCTCCCGACGCCACTCGTGATGCCGACACGCCGTGCTGGCGAGCGTCAGCGAGCGGACACGCGACGGATGCCGCACCGCCATGATCTGCGCGATCACGCCACCCATCGAGACGCCCACGATGTGCGCCGAGTCGACGCCCACCGCGTCGAGCACGGTGACGGCGTCGCGCGCCATCTGCTCGAGGTTGTAGGGGCTCACCTCGCCCGGCGCGGCCTGGTCGGGATTCCACTGCGGCTTGCCGGAATCGCCGACGCCGCGATTGTCGAGGGTGATGCAGCGGTACCGGCGGCCGAAGGCCATCCGCTGGAACAGCCACCCGCGGCGGTCGGCCCCGAGACCCATCACGAAGAGGACGGGCTCGCCCCCCTGCTCGCCGGAAATCGGCTTTCCCCAGGTCTCGTAATAGAGCGCGACGCCGTCGCTGGCCGGGGTTTCGGGCACGTCGCCGTTCTAACACCCCGGACGCTGGAAGTGACGCATCGACCGCTATCTGCGTGTGCGTGCGCCGTGCAGCCGAGAGTCCAGGGACGCCACCGATGCGCCGCGACTCACGCCGTGTCGTCGAGGAGCGCCTGTACCGCTTCGCGCGCGCTCGCGCCGAGTTCGGCGGCGGACAGCGGGTCACGAGGAATGAGATCGAGGTCAAGGGGCGCGCCGACGGTGATGCGGTGCGGTCCCACCGGCAGGCCGAGAGGACCGGCGTAGCCGCCGCGAACGACGACCGGGATAATCGGAAACCCGATCGCCCCCCAAAGCACGGGAACGGACGCCGACCCGACCTTGTCGCTCCGAAGACTCGAGCCGAGCGGGACGATCGCGAGGTGCCCGCTCCGCAAACACACGGCGAGGTCCTCGCCCTTGAAGCGCACGTACCCGAGCCGCCGGAGGATCGGGCCGACGGGCGGGAGATCCGGATAGCCGACAATGCGGGCCCGGCGGCGGCGCACGGCGCGGATCATCGATCGCACGATGAGTGGATCGCCGGGGCCCGGCCGCCGCCTCACTACGAACGTGGCGGCGCCGATCTCGGGGATGCGCTCCTCGCCTTCCACGACGAACGTCGAGAGCGCCGAGAGGGCGGGCTCCATGGCGTCCTCGAGGAGCGGATCGCCCCCGAACGCGTCGAGCGGATAGCGACCCTGGACCCGGCGTCGCAGACGCGTCACGACAGGTTCGGTCGGGCCGACGCGGTCGAGGTCGATGCCATACGCGCTACCCGGGCCCCCGGGCAGTGACGGGCGCACCACACCCGAAGCGGCCATCACGCGACCCGCGTCTGCGCGCTGGCAATGGGCGTCACCGACGCCCATTCGAAGAGCTCGGCGAGGATGGCCTGCGCGTCGCGCATGTCGTGGAGACCGATGATGCTGCGCGCCCGCGCCCCGTCGGCCGTCCGACCGCGGCGCAAGAGTTCGACCACGTGCGTCGGCACAGGTGCGCCGGCGAGTTCGGCGAAGCGGCGGGCCACCTCCCACCCTCTCCCCAGAATGGGGAATGGGACGCGTCCGCCGAGGCGTACGGCCTGCCAAGGTGTCGCCGCGCCGGGCGCCACCACGTTGAGCACTCCTCCGCGGTCGCCGTGGGCGACCGCCGCGAAGGCGGCGGCGGCGTCCTCGACGTGCACCATGCAGAACGGCGGGTCGGAGACGATCGAGACGGGAACGATCGGAAGCCGCAGCACGCGACCGAGCGGGCTCGGCACGTGCGAGCCCACCACCGGGGCGAGCCGGAGGGTCGTGAGCGGCACGTCGAGGCGCCGGCTCATGGCCGCGGCCACCTGCTCCGCCTCGAGACAGATGCGACCGAACAGCGACGACGGCTCGGGCGGCACGAGCTCGTCGGGGACGCTCGGGCGGCGGCGGCCCCGGCCGTAGACTTCGATGCCGCTGCGGACCACGACGCGGCGGAGCGTCCCCGTGCGGGCGGCCGCCCCGAGGACGGCGACGCTCGTATTGGCGGTCCGCTCGGCCGCGCCGACCGGCGAGCTCCGTGCATGGGGCTCGTACACGCCGAGATGCAAGACCACTTCTGGGGCCATCTCGGCGACGAAGTCGGCGGCGGCGTCGAGACCTGAGAGATCCACCCGGCGGAAGCGGCTGCGGCGCAGGCGACGCCGCGGGGGAACAAAGTCGAGCCCCGAGACCTCCTCGACCCGGGGGTCGTCCTCGAGCAGCTGGGCGACGCGCGAGCCGAGCTCGCCACCCATGCCCGTGATGAGGACCCTCATGAGATCAGTCGGCCTCCGGCTTGAGGTACGGGAAGAACAGCACCTCCCGGATGGAGGTGACCCCGGCGAGAAGCATGACAAGCCGGTCCACCCCGATCCCCAATCCGCCGCACGGAGGCAGCCCGGTCTCGAGCGCCCGGACGTATTCCTCGTCGACGCCGTGGGCCTCGTCGTCGCCGTGGTCGCGGGCTGTCGCCTGCATCTCGAAGCGCCGCCGCTGCTCCACGGGGTCGTTCAGCTCGGTAAAGGCGTTCCCGAGCTCGCGCCCGGCGACGATCGGCTCGAAGCGCTCGACCATGAGGGGATCGTCGCGATGGGTCTGGGCGAGGGGCGACACCTCAAGCGGGTGATCGCACACGAAGACCGGCCCCACGAGGTTGGACTCGGTGGTCTTCTCGTAGAGCTCCACGATCAGCTTGCCGGGCCCCCACCAGTCCTCGTACTCCACGTCGAGGGCGTCGCAGTGTCCGCGTAGCTCGTCGATTGGGGTGGACGGGTGCACGTCGATGCCGGCGTGCTCTTTGATCAGATCGAGCATCGTGCGCCGCTGCCACGGTGGCGCCAGGTCGATCTGCTGATCGCCGAACTGCACGAGCGTCGTGCCGATGGCCTGCTCGGCCGCGTGCGCAACCAGGCCCTCGAAGAGATCCATCATGTCGAAGTAGTCGGCGTAGGCCTGGTACGCCTCGAGCATCGTGAACTCGGGTTGGTGGCGCGTGGTCAAGCCCTCGTTGCGAAAGTTCTTCGCCAGCTCGAACACGCGCTCGTAGCCCCCGACGAGCAACCGCTTCAAATACAACTCGGGAGCCACCCGGAGGTAGGCCTCGACGCCGAGCGCGTTGTAGTGGGTGGCGAATGGCCGCGCCGCCGCGCCGCCCGGCCGCGACTGGAGGATGGGCGTCTCCACCTCGACGAACCCGCGTTCGGTGAGGAACTCGCGAATGGCGTGCACGGTTGCCAGGCGAATGTCGAACACGCGCCGCACTTCGGGGTTGGCGATGAGGTCGACCTCGCGCTGACGGAAGCGGGTGTCGACGTCGGCGAGGCCGTGCCACTTGTCGGGCATGGGCCTCAGGGCAGGGGCGAGCAGCTGGAACTCCTGGACCTTGACCGACAGTTCGCCGCGCTTGGTCGTCATCACCGCGCCGCGCGCCCACACGATGTCGCCGCGGTTGAGTTCGTCGAACACGGCCTTCTGGAACCCCGATCCCGGCTCGGGTGCGTGGGGTCCGATCAGCGAATCGATTGACACGAACAACTGGATCTCACCCGAGCCGTCGCGAAGGGTCGCGAACGTGAGCTTGCCCTGTCGGCGGAGCAGCACGAGGCGTCCGGCCACGGTGACGGTGGTCTCGGTCTCGGTCCCCGGTTCGAGGGCACCGAACTCGTCGTGCAGAGAGGCCGCGGAGCGGTCGGGTTTGAACCCGACGGGGTAGGCGTCGGTCACGACGCCCCTTGCAGCGCCAGCATGCGAGCGTTCAGCGCCCGGATCTCGGCGCGGACGTCCGGTTGCGACGGGCCGGGCGACGGGGTGAGCCGCGTGGCGATGGCGTCGGGACCGATCCCGAGCGCGACGTGCCACACGATCTCCTTCTCGCGATCCGTGAGCGTCGCCTCGAGCGCCGGAAGGTCGTCGGGCGTGAAGGCGTGGTAGGTGTCGCACAGCTCACTGGCGGCGGGGTCGTCGTGATCGGGCCCGAAGTGCGCGCCGCACATCAGCGCTCACCCCCACGCCACCGACCCCGCGCGTTTCGTGTCTGTGGCGCGTTAGCGGGGATATACCCCGCTAACGCGCCACAGACACGAGAGACCGGGGGAGGGGAGCACATCACTGGTTCCGCTCGTAGATGATGCGCAGGCCGTGCAGGGTGAGCCAGGGCTCGATGTGCTGAATGTTGCGCGACATCGGCGCGATCAACTCCGCCAATCCCCCCGTCGCCACCACGGTGCACTCCCCCAACTCGTCCTTGAACTTGTCGACAAGATGGTCGACTTGGCCCGTGAAGCCGTGGATGGCACCCGACTGGATCGATTCGACGGTCGACTTCCCGATCAGGTTCTTGGGCTCGACCAGCTCGACCTTCTTCAGCCCGGCGGCGTGGGCGAAGAGCGCGTCCATCGAGATCTCGACGCCAGGCAGGATCGCGCCGCCGAGGTACTCCCCCTTCTCGCTGACGGCGTCGACCGTGGTCGCGGTGCCGAAGTCGACGTTGATGGTCGGCCCCCCGTACTGCTCGAACGACGCGACGGCGTTGGCGATCCGGTCGGCCCCCACCTCCTTGGGGTTGTCGTAGAGGATCGGCATGCCCGTGCGGATGCCCGGTTCGAGCACCATCGCCGAGAACCCGAAGTAGCGCTCCGTCATGAGCCGGAGCGCCGCGGTCACCCGCGGCACCACCGAAGAGATGGCTACGCCGGTCACGTCGTCGTCGAACGAGAAGCCGTGAAAGCCGAGGAACTGTTGAATGAGGAGCGCGGCTTCGTCCTCGGTGCGGTCCTGGTCGCTGTGGATGCGCCAGTGGTCGAGCAGCTCGCCGTCGGAGAACAGTCCGATGACCGAGTGGGTGTTGCCAACGTCGATGGCGAGGAGCATGGTTAGGCGAGCACCTCCAGGCTCACGTCGAGGGACGGCGCGGAGTGCGTGAGCGCGCCGACGGAGATGAAGTCGGGGCCGGCCGCTGCATACGCCGTCACGTTATCGAGGGTGATGCCTCCCGACACCTCGACTTCCAACCGACCGTCCACTGCGGTGACCGCCTCGCGGACTTGGTCGGGCGACATGTTGTCAAGCAGCACTCGGTCGGCCCTCGCTTCGACGGCCTCCTCGACCTGCTCGATCGTCTCGCACTCGACTTCCACGAGCAGCCCGGGTGCCCGATCCCGCGCCAGCTTCACTGCTTCGCGAACCGCCGCATAGGCAAGGTGGTTGTCCTTCACGAGCACCGCATCGTGGAGACCCATCCGGTGGTTGGCGCCACCTCCGGCCACCACCGCGGCTTTCTGGAGCAGCCGCAGCCCTGGCAGGGTCTTGCGGGTGTCGAGAATGGTGACTCCCTGACCTGCGGCCTTGGCGAAACGCCGGGTCAGCGTCGCCACTCCCGACAGGTGGCCGAGAAAGTTGAGGGCGGTGCGCTCCGCGGTCAACAGGGCCCGGAGCGGACCCTCCACTTCGGCGATCGCGCCGCCGGCCGACACCGCGTCTCCATCGGTCGCGAGCCAGCGCACACGCGTGGCCGGATCGACCTGCGTGAAGGCGAGCTGCGCGGGTTCGATGCCGGCGACAACCCCGGCCGAGCGCGCCACGATGCGGGCCGACGCCACGGCGTCCGAGGCGACGATTGCCCACGTGGTGACGTCACCGGCGGGGCCGGAGTCACCGAGGTCCTCCCGAAGCGCCGCGGCCACGAGGCGGTCCAGCGATTCGACGGGTTCGCGCGTCACGGGACCGGTGCGGTTGCCAAGGGCACGAACTCGACGTCGTCGCGTCCGCGGTGCACGAACCGCCCCAAGAACTCGGCGCTCGAGTCGGGGAATTCCTCTCGGGTGTGCGCACCCCGCGACTCCTCGCGGGCGATGGCAGCGCGGCACAACGCGCGGCCGACCTCTACGAGGTTGCCGACCTCGCCGTCGTCGGTCGCCACTGCGTCGAGCGCCGCCGCGGTGGCGCGCAACGAGTCACCGGAACGGACCACGCCCGCCCCGGCCGTCATCGCGCGCTGGACGGCGAACCGGCCTGCATCGTCGGCGTCGCGCGTGGTGGGGCGCGCCACCGCTGAAGGTGGCGCCGACCAGCTACCGCTGAGGTCGACCCCCCGCAGGGCTCCGGTTCCGTCGGGCGCGTCTTTGCCCGAGGTGATGGCCTCCACCGCACGCGGCCCGAAGACCAGGCCTTCGAGGAGGGAGTTCGAGGCCAGCCGGTTGGCGCCATGGGCGCCGGTGCACGCCGCCTCACCGACGGCCCACAGACCGGGAAGGCCCGTCGCGCCGTCGAGATCGGTGACGACTCCCCCGCAGTGATAATGCGCGGCTGGAGCGACGGGAATGAACTCGCGCGTGGCGTCGATGCCCGCCTCGCGACATGCGGCGTCGATGGTGGGGAACCGCTCACGAAAGCCCGCCACCCCGGTGGCGTCGAGCCACACATGGTCGATGCCCTGCTCGGCAAGGCGTCGAGCGATCGCCCGCGATACGACATCGCGAGGAGCGAGATCGGCGAGCGGATGTTCGCCCGCCATGAAGGCCACGCCACGGTCGTCGCGCAGGACCGCACCCTCGCCTCGGACCGCCTCGGAAATCAAAGTCCGCGGCGTCGCCGCGTGGTGCAGCGCGGTCGGATGGAACTGCACGAACTCGACGTCGGCGACGGGCACACCCGCCCGCAGCGCCATGGCCGTCCCGTCGCCGGTGGCGGGCGAAGGATTCGTCGTCACCGCGAACAGCTGGCCCGACCCGCCGCTGGCAAACAGGGTGTGTCGGGCTCGGATCTCCGATCGGGTACCGCGGGCATCGAGCGCGACCACTCCCGTCGCTCGACCGTGCTCGACGAGGAGGTCGACGGCAAACGACCCCTCGTGCAGGTCGACGCCCGTGGCGTGGACCGCGGCAACGAGCGCCCGCTCGATCTCGGCTCCCGTCGCGTCCCCGCCGGCGTGGACGACGCGGGCCGCCGAATGACCGCCCTCGCGTGCAAAGGCGAGCGCGTCACCGGTGCGATCGAACGTCGCGCCGGCGCCGATCAGCTCCCGCACCCGGCGAGGGCCGTCGTTCACGAGCACCGCCGCAGCGTCGACGTCGCACAGGCCCGCCCCGGCCGCAAGGGTGTCGCTGAGGTGGAGATCGGTGGAATCGTCTGCGGTCAACGCCGCCGCAACTCCGCCCTGCGCGTAGCGGGTGGTCGAGTGTCCGACCTCCCCCTTCGTGAGCAGCCTCACGTCGAGGCCGAGTGCCGCGGCGCGCACGGCGGCGGACAGGCCGGCCACACCGCTTCCGAGCACGAGGAGGTCCGTCATCGCCTCATCATTCTGGACCGAGCGGGTTCCTGCACGGTCGAAGGCGAGCGACCGGGTGGAGCATCCGCCAACGGCCGGTCAGCTCGTGAGGTCGTGGAGTTCGACGTCGAGGGCGTGGCTGTCGGGATCCATGGGGCGGTTTCGCGAATCCACGAACACCACGGTGGGAGCGAAGTCCTCGAGTTCGGCCTCGTCGTAGTCGGCGTACGAGATGACGATGACGCGGTCGCCCGGATGGACGAGGCGGGCGGCAGCGCCGTTGAGCACGACGTCGCCGGGACCGCCGGGGATCGCGTACGTCTCGAACCGGGCGCCGTTGTCGATGTCGAGCACGTGCACCTTCTCGTGCGGCAGGAGATCAGCCGCCTCCATGAGACGCGTGTCGAGCGTGATCGACCCCACGTAATTCAGGTCCGCGCCCGTGACCGTGGCCCGATGGATCTTCGACTTCATCATCGTCCTGCGCATAGGGCTTCCTACTCCTCGTCGGACCCGGCAATCACACCGAGGTCGGCGGTCACGGCGTCGCCTTCCACATGGAGGGTGACGTTGTCGATCAAACGGGCGGGGCCGACGCGGGCGGCCACGGCGACCACGATGTCGCCGGCGAGAGTTTCGACCGACGACAGGTCGTCGGCGTCGAGCACCTCGGCGTATTCGAGACGGACGCGTTGTTCGGCGGTGATGACGTTGGCGACGACGCGGCGCAAGGTCGCCGGATCGCGCTCTCCCGCCTCGACTTCGGCAACGCCGGCCCGCAGCGAACGGAACAGCACGGTGGCGGCGTCGCGCTCTCGGTCGTTGAAGTAGGAGTTTCGGCTCGACATCGCCACGCCGTCGGCCTCGCGCACGAGCGGGCACCCGACGACGTCGACGGCGATGCTGAGGTCGGCGGCGAGGCGGCGGATCACGGCGAGTTGCTGGAAGTCCTTGCGCCCGAAATACGCGGTGCAGGGTCCGACGATCGAGAACAGCTTCGTGACGACCGTCGCGACGCCGCCGAAGTGGGTCGGACGCCCGACGCCGCACAGCCCCTCGGAGAGATCGGCGACGGCGACTCCGGTGAGCGGCGCGCCGCCGGGATACATCTCGTCCACCGACGGCGCGAAGAGGAAGTCGACTCCCTCCGCCTCGCAGACCGCGATGTCGCGCTCGAGATCGCGTGGGTACCCCGACAGATCCTCGTTGGCGCCGAATTGGATGGGATTCACGAACAGGCTGACGGCGACCACGTCGTGCGCCGCGGCCGCCGCTCGCATCAGGCTGCGGTGGCCCTCGTGGAAGAACCCCATGGTGGGCACGAAACCGACGACCGCCGTCGATGGCGTCTGGGGGTGTCGGGTCGCCCACGCCTCGGCCCGCGCGTCGTCGAGGAGATGACGGAGATCGTCGATGCGCTCGACCACCTTCATCGCGTTCGCTCTCCCACGATCGGCTCGGCGAGTGGCTCCGCGAGTGGCTCGGCGAGCATCGACTCGAGCGCCGGATCGATCCGGCCCGTCAACCGCAACGCCTCACGAGCCAGCGCCCGGTACGTGCCGCGCTCGTCGTCGGGAATCGCCTCGAGGTGACGCTCGACGGTGTCGAGGTCGCCCCGAGCGACGGGGCCCGTGAGCGAATCAGCGACGCCGGCGGCACCCACGTTGGCCAGGGTGGCGGCAACGAGGGGCGCGAACGCCTCGGGCGGAACGCCGGCCGCGCTCGCCAATCGCTCGACCTGGCCCATGAGCGCCACGAAGTGGTTGGACGCCACGCACGCCGCCGCGTGATAGAGGGCACGGTTCCCGACGGTGAAGGCGCGTCCGCCGACGGCTTCGACGATGAGTCCCGACTCGGGAGGACCCTCGACGGCGAACCATGAACCGACCAGGCGCGCCGAATCGCCAGGGCGCCCCGGCAGGGTCTGGAGCGGATGAATGGCGGCGACGCTCACGTCGGGGCGCGCCGCGACGAGACCGGCGAACGCTTCGACGCCGACCGACCCGGCAAGGTGAGCGACCATGGCGTAGGGCTTCAAGGAGCCGGCGAGGCGCTCGGCGGTCGCACGGATGGCGGCGTCCGGCGTGGCGATGAGCACGAGCGACACGTCGACCCCGGCCTCCTCGACCGCGACGGCTTCGGCGCCGAAGCGCTCCGCGACGCGCACGACCGAGGGTGCATCGGGCGATCGACCGGCGATCCGAGTGGGGTGCCAACCCGCCCGCGCCAGTGCCTCCGTCATCGCTGTGCCGGCCCGACCGGGTCCGACCAGCGCGAAGTTCACGCTGAGTTCCAACCGGTTCCCTTCGTTCCAGGCCCCGAAGCGGGGTCCCGGACTGAACAGTGTCTGGCAACCGTTACCGGATCCTTAATTCTACGTCCGTCACCCGTACTCCTGGCCATCGGCCCTGGAAGCGGCGCCGGCCGTCCTCCACAATCGGGAGGTCCGGTGCGAGATCGGCCAAAGGGGCCAGCACAAAGGGACGCTCGCCGATCCGCGGGTGCGGAACCACGAGATCGGGGGCGTCCACCCGTTGGGCGCCGACCAACAGCACGTCGACGTCGAGCTCGCGGGGCCCCCAGCGCACGCGCCCGGCCGGGTCGGGTGCCCGGCCCGCGGCGGTTTCCAGCGACCGGGCCACGGCGAGGAGGTCGTGGGCGTCCAGGTCGGTCTCGATGGCCACGACGGCGTTGAGATAGTCGTCCTGGGGCGGACCGACCGGTTCGGTCTCGTACACCTTCGAAACACCGACGACCGTCACCCCGTCGACCGCGCCAAGGCCCTCGACCGCGTCTTGCAGGTGCCCGGCGCGGTTCCCGATGTTGGACCCAAGGGCGAGGAACGCCCGGGTCATCGCGATCCGATCATCGGCGGATCGTCACGCTCACATGGTCGAGCAGCGCCCGCACGGGAGGATGGACCTTCCTGACCGTCACGGTGACCGCCGATACCCGATCGTCACCGCGGCACACCTCGGCGATGCGGGTGGCGAGGCGCTCGAGGAGATGGTGCTGCTCGGATTCCACGACCCGCACCACGGCCTCGGCAACCGCCGCATAATCCACCGTGTCGGCGAGAACGTCGGTTTCCCCCGCCACCGCGACATCTGCCTCCAACTCGACGTCGACCTCGAAGGGCTGTGGGCGTGTCTGCTCCTCTTCGAGCACGCCGTGGACCCCCATGGCCCGGATGCCCGTGATCCCGATGCGGTCCATGGACCGAGATTAGGAGACAGGTGAAGAAATGGCCCCGACGTAGGCACGAAGGTCCGAGAAACCCCCCTCAACCGGGCAAAGGCGCTTATCTCGGCGTCGGCAACGACCGAAACCGTCTACGGCCAACCCGTTCCGAGGAGGTCTCGTGACTCCCCACCGCACGCTTGCGCTCGTCGTCTCGGTCATGCTCGGCGCCGGAGGCGCCGCGCTCATGGGCGGCTCGGACGGCGGCGGGGACGTCACCCTCATCGCCCACTCGGTCGACGCCGTCGCCGACGCCGGGTCCTATCGCATGGCGATGACCATCGAAATGGCCGGGGCGGGCGAGTCGCTCACCATGACGGGCGACGGCATCTTTCGCGAATCGCCGCTGGCTGGCGAGATGACGATGGGCGTCGATCTCTTCGGCGACTCGCTCGACATGAAGATGATCTTCCTCGACACCACGCTCTACATGAACATGGGCGACGCCATGGGTGCTCCCACGCCCACGCCCTGGGTTTCGATCGACCTCGCCAACGTGGCCGGGATGGACGACATGCTCGGCAGCGCAGGACCCGGAAGCTCGGACCCCCGCCAGTTCCTCGAGATGTTGCGGGGCGCGGGTCGCGAGCAGGTGGTCGGGCGCGAGGATGTCCGCGGAGTTCCGACGACCCATTACGCGGCGCGCGTCACCCTCGAAGAAGCCCTCGCCGCCGCCGGCGGAACCGACCGGGCATCGCTCGAGGCCATGCTCGACGGACTCGAAGGAACGGAGATTCCGGTCGACGCCTGGCTCGACGACCAAGGTCTCCCGCGCCGGATCCGTATGGCGATGGATCTCGCCGGGCTGGACCCGAGCGTCCCCGCGGGCGCCTCCATGACCGTCACGATGGAGATGTTCGACTACGGGACGGCGGTCGACGTTCAGGCTCCGCCCGCAGACCAAGTGACCGACGTGACCGACATGATGGGCGCGGCGTCGCTCGGCTGAGACCGACCCGGCCCCTACGCTGCGGTGCATGCGGAGGCTGGCAGTGCGAGCCGGGTTAGCGGCGGGTGGGTTGCTCGCGGGCGTGGCCGCCATCGCACTCACCAGCTCTGGGGATTCCTTCGATCCCGAGGTGATCTCGCGATCGGTCGACATCGCGCGTGACGCGGGCACTGCGCGCGCCCTCTTCACGTTCACCCTCGACGCGCCCCCCGGGTTCGAACAACAGGCCGTGTCGTTCGGCGGCACCACGGACTTCGACTTCGCCGCCGACCGGTCGCGATCGCGCTTCCGGTTCGTCGGGGCGGTCGGCGGAGACGGGTCGTCACCCGATGCGCCGGCGGAAATCGAGATGGAGCTCGTCGCCGTTGGGAAGGAGATCTACCTTCGCATGCCCGCGCTCCGTGCCGCCGTCCCCGACGCGCCGAGCGACTGGTTCACGCTCGACCTTGGCCGGCTCGCCAGCGTCACGGGCGAGCCGTCGCTCGGACTCGGGGCGACGGATCCGACCCAAACCCTCGAGTACCTGCGCGGCGCGTCCACGACGGTCGACCGGATCGGCAGCGAGCCCGTAGGTGGCGTCGACGCCACCCACTACCGCGCCGAGGTCGACCTCGGCCGCGCCGTCGCGATGGCCCCACCCTCCCGACGATCCGTCGTGAGCGACGCGGTCGAGCAGTTCCGGACGCAGTTCGGCACCACGAGATTTCCCGCCGACGTGTGGATCGACGCGCGCGGTCTGCCGCGGCGGCTGCGCTTCGAACTCGACCTCGCTGACTATGACGACAGCGGCGAGGTCCCTCCAGGTGCGATCATGAGCTTCACCATGGAGTTGTCTGACTTCGGCGAACCCGTTCGCGTCAAGGCCCCGTCGCCCGATCTCGTGTCCGACCTGACCACCCTCCTCGATGACGTCAGGCCATCGACGGACGGGGCGGGCTCCTGATGCGCCGCACGAAGATCGTCGTCACGCTGGGGCCCGACACCCGAGAGCCGGACGCGCTGCGCGCGCTGCTCGAGGCGGGTGCCGATGTCGTGCGACTCAACTTCGCCCACGCCACGGTGGAGGAACACAAGCGTGCCGCAGCCACCGCGCGGCGCCAGGCCAAAGATCTCGGTCGCGTGGTCGGCGTCCTCGTCGACCTTCCCGGGCCCAAGATGCGCACGGGCTCGATCGTCGACAACGAAGTGCGGCTCGAACCCGACCAGCCGTTCATCCTCACCGCGCCGAGTGAGTTCGAGGGAGACGTCACCCGGGTCTCCACTACCGTCGACGACCTTCCCTCGATGGTCGGAGAGGCGGACGAGATCTTCCTCGCCGACGGCGAGATCGTGCTCCGGGTCGACAAAGTCGACTCAGGGGAGGTGCACACCACGGTGGTGCGCGGTGGCGTTCTGCGCTCGCGCAAGGGCCTGCACCTTCCGCAAGCCGAACGCCGCGTCGAAGCCTTCACGGCCGACGATGAGATCGCGCTCGGCCATGCCTTGGCGATGGAGGCCGACCTCGTCGGGCTCTCGTTCGTGCGCGACGTGGACGACATTCGGCGGTGCAAGGCGGCGCTTCCCAAGCGGGGCCACCGGCCGCTCATCGTCGCCAAGATCGAGACCCGGTCGGCGCTCGACCACCTTGGTGAGATCGTCGAGGAGGCCGACGTCGTGATGGTGGCTCGCGGCGACCTCGGAATCCAGATGCCACTTCGCCGCGTTCCCCTGCTCCAGAAAGAGATCATCCGGGTCTGCAACGAGGTCGGCGTGCCGGCCATCACCGCCACGGAGTTGCTGTCGTCCATGACGCACTCGCCGCTCCCCACTCGGGCCGAGGTGACCGACGTCGCCAACGCCCTGCTCGACGGCACCGACGCGGTCATGCTCTCCGAGGAAACAGCGGTGGGGCACTACCCCACCCTCGCCGTTCGTCAGATGGCCGAGATCGCCGAGGCGGCCGAATCGTGGCCCCGCGACCATGCGCCGCCCGAACGGCGCGGCACCCGCGACGATCGGGTGTCGTGGGCCGTCGCCCACGCCGCGGTCGAGGCGGCCGAAGACCTCAACGTCGCGGCAATTCTGTGTCCGACGCGCAGCGGCGCGACGGCGCGACGGGTCGCCGCGTTTCGCCCTCGGATGCCGATCCTCGCGCTGTCACCCCGCCAGAACACGCTCGGATCCGTGACGATCTACTGGGGGGTCACGGCCCTCCCGATGAGGGAGGTCAGCGGCGAAGAGGCCCGCCACGAAGAGGTGTCGGTGGCCGTCACGACGGCGCGTGACGCGGGTCTCGTCCGCGACGGGCAACTCGTGTGCGTGGTCGCCGGGGCGCCGGGGCCGCGGGCGGGCGGCACCGACTACGTGCGGATCGTCCGCGTCTGAAGTCGAGCGCGACCCGCGCCCTTTTAGGCGCGGCGGCCGGGGGCGCGGAGCGGGCGGACGCGCGTCTTGTCGGAGCGGTTGGCGCGGCCTACGACGGGACGCTTCCTCCCGGCGACCGGCTTCGGTGAGGCCTTCTTCGAGGCGGCTTTCTTCGAGGCGGCTCTCTTCGGAACGGGAGGGGGCGTCCGCCGGGCGGCCGTTTTCACGCCGGACTTCCTCGAGGCGGCCTTCGCGACGGCTCGCTTGGTGACCTGCTTCGTCGCAGCCTTCTTCTTGACGACGGCCTTCTTCTTGACGACGGCCTTCTTCTTGACCACGGGCCTCTTCTTGGGAGCGGGCTTCGCGACGACCCTCTTCTTCACCAAAGGAGCGCCCGTTCGGGCCGGCCTCGTCGACGCAGCCTTCTTGGGGACAGCCTTCGGGGTGGCGGGCGGCCCGGTCGTCGCCGCCCGCTTGCGGGTCTTCTTCACGATCTTCAGGGGCGGACGCTTCGCGACGGCTCGAATGGCCCGCTTGCGCGCGGCGGTGGTGCGTTCGGGCCGCGGGGCCGCGGGGGCTTTCTTCTTGGCGGCCTTCGCCTTCGCCTGCGGAGGAGCCTTTCGCACGAGTTGTTGGATCACCGGCTTCGCCTTGGCCTTTTTGGCCTTGGGCTTGATCTTGGTCGGCCCGGGCAGGCGCTCGATCCTCGCTTCGGGCGGCGCCTCTTCCTGAACCTTTGGCGCGAGCCCCGCCTCGATGGTGGCGCGAACGATGGACCTGCCTTCCGGACCGAGTTGGCGCCCGGTGAGCCGCTCGGTCACGGCGACGGCGGTGGGCCCGCTGTCGAGCAGACCCGCGGCGAGGAGGAAGCCCCCGATGACTCCGCAGACCCGATCACCGAACTCCTCGTGGTGCACGAGGACCAACTCCGTCGGATTCAGGTACCACCGCAGCAGCAACTCGTAGATTTGCGGCAGCGCCTCGCTCTCGGCCCCGGGGCGACCCAGGGGGATGTGCGCGTGCGGGATTCCGGCCTCTTCGTAGGCCGAGAGGTTGTGGGGCGAGTCCAGCAGCGACAGGACGTGCGTGAACCCGTTCTGCTCGAGCCAGATGAGCTCCTCGTCGCGGCGAACCTTTCGGTGGTTCCGCGCGTACCCGCCGGGTCGCTCGGAAACCGCGATGCGATCCTTGATCACCCAGGTGAACGCCCTCGGTCGTAACCCCTGGGCCCACTTGCCTTTCATGCTGCGGTCTCCGATCGAAACGGGCGTTCCGGCCCCATGCCGTCCTGTCGGGCGCGATCCATCACGTCGAAGAGCCGGGCGCTGCGAGCGGCGCCGGCGACGTCGTGCACGCGGACCATGGCCGCGCCCTTCGCGAACGCCCACACGACCGACGCCAGCGTTCCGTCGTCGCGGTCGTCGACGTCGGCGCCGAGCACCGCTCCGATGAACGACTTGCGCGAGGTCCCGACGAGCACCGGCACGCCGACTCGGGCGACGATGCGATCAAGGCCGGCCAACAACGCGAGGTTGTGCTCGAGGGTCTTTCCAAAGCCAAACCCCGGGTCGGCCATCAGGCCTTCGGCGGCGACGCCGGCGTCGCGGGCGGTATCGAGGCGCTCGACGAGAAACGCCGTCACGTCGTCAACCACGTCGTCGTAGCGCGGCGAGCGCTGCATGGTGCGAGGCTCACCCTGCATGTGCATGGCGACGAACCCCGCGCCGGCGTCGGCGACGAGCCCGAGCATGTCGGGATCGAATCGCCCGGCCGAGACGTCGTTGACGATCGTCGCGCCCGCCGCGAGGGCGGCGGCGGCGACCGACGCCTTTTGAGTGTCGATGCTGATCGGCACGTCGAGCCGCTCCGAAAGACCCTCGACAACGGGCACGATCCGGGCGATTTCTTCGGCGCTGGGCACGGGCTGGGCGCCCGGACGGGTGGATTCGCCGCCGACATCGAGGACGTCGGCCCCGTCGCGAACCAGCCCCACCCCGTGGTCGATCGCCGCACGCACGTCGAGAAAGCGACCGCCGTCCGAGAAGGAATCGGGCGTCACGTTGAGGATCCCCATGACACCCGGACGAGAGGAAAGCGGCACGGGCGCCGAGGATACCGGGCCTCTTGCCCTGACAAATACCAGCAATTACCGCCTAACCGACCATTTCCCCCAGGTTTTCTTCAGGATGGGGGCCCGGACCGAGCTATCGGAGCGTCATCGGGGGTCCGATGAGCGCCATCGCTTCCGCTCGCGTGGCCGGGTTGTGCTTGAACAGGCCCCGCACCGCCGAGGTAACCGTCAGGGACCCCGGCTTGCGGACGCCCCGCATCGACATGCACAGATGCTCGGCTTCGATCACCACGAACACGCCCGCCGGCTCGAGCGTGCGCTCGAGGCAGTCGGCGATCTGTGTGGTCAGGCGTTCCTGTACCTGGGGCCGCCGCGCGAATCCCTCGACGAGCCGGGCGAGCTTCGAGAGTCCCGTGATGCGGCCATCGTCGCCCGGAATATACGCAACATGCGCCCTTCCGACAAAGGGGATCAAATGATGCTCGCAGATCGAGTACATCGGGATGTCCCGCACCATCACCATCTCGTCGTGCTCAGCCTCGAAGCGGACCGACAGGACGTCGGCGGGGTTTTCGTGGAGCCCGCCGAACAGCTCCTCGTACATCTCGCCGATGCGCTCGGGGGTGCGTGCGAGACCGTCGCGATCAGGGTCTTCGCCGATCGCCTCGAGGATCTCCCGCACGGCGCGGGCGATGCGGTCGCGGTCGATCGGGCTCGAGGGGACGGCCGCGCCGGCCTCCGACCGTGACGCACCGTCGGGGCCCGGCACCGCCCGCAAGGGGGTGTCGGTCATGGCTCTAGTGTGCCGCGCCGAACGGACGCGCCGGACCGGGTGCCGGGTGATCGCCGGGGTCGGACGCTACGACCGCGGGCCGCCCGGTCGTGAGGCTGTCCCACTTCGGCACGGCCTTGAGGATCTTCATGGCCTCGTCGGTGTCGAGGGTCTCACGCTCGACGAGCTTGTCCGCGAGGGCGTCGAGGACGTCGCGGTGGGTGGTGAGGATGGCCAGCGCCGTCTGGTGCGCGTTGTCGACCAAGAGCCGGATCTCCTCGTCGATCTGGGCCGCCACCGCGTCCGAGTAGTCGGGGGTGGTGCCGAAGTCCCGCCCGAGGAAGACCTCGCCTTGCGGTTGACCGAGCCGGACAGGGCCCACGGCTTCGCTCATCCCGAACTGGGTCACCATCGCCCGCGCCGTGGTGGTCGCCTTCTCGATGTCGTTGGCGGCCCCGGTCGTTGGGTCGGCGAAGATGAGCTCTTCGGCCGTTCGGCCCCCGAGCAGCATGGCGAGCTGATCGACCAACTCGCTGCGGGCGACGAGATAGCGGTCCTCGGTGGGGAGGGTGAGGGTGTAGCCGAGGGCGCGCCCTCGCGGAATGATGGAGATCTTGTGCACGGGATCGGCGTTGGGGAGGGCGTGACCGACCAACGCGTGCCCGCCCTCGTGGTAGGCGATGACGCGCTTTTCCTTGTCGGAGATGATCCGGCTGCGACGCTCCGGACCAGCCATGACCCGATCGATCGCCTCCTCGAACTGGGCGTGCCCGACCCGGGCGAGCCCGCGACGGGCCGCGAGCAACGTGGCCTCGTTCATGAGGTTGGCGAGGTCGGCACCCGTGAACCCCGGCGTGCGGCGCGCGATCACGGCGAGATCGACGCCCTCGGCGAGGGGCTTCTCGCGGGCGTGGATGTCGAGAATCGCCCGACGGCCTTCGACGTCGGGGCGGTCGACGACGATCTGACGATCGAACCGACCCGGGCGGAGCAACGCGGGGTCGAGGATGTCGGGGCGGTTGGTGGCGGCCACGAGGATCACGCCCTGGCGTTGGTCGAAACCGTCCATCTCGACGAGCAACTGGTTGAGGGTCTGCTCCCGTTCGTCGTGACCACCCCCGAGCCCGGCGCCTCGGTGACGCCCGACGGCGTCGATCTCGTCCACGAAGATGATGGCGGGCGCGGCGGACTTGGCCCGCTCGAACAGGTCGCGGACGCGGGAAGCGCCGACGCCGACGAACATCTCGACGAAATCGGATCCGCTGATGGAAAAGAACGGGACGCCCGCCTCACCGGCGACCGCACGAGCGAGGAGGGTCTTGCCGGTTCCGGGGGGACCGAACAGCAGGACCCCGCGCGGGATCTTGGCGCCCATCTGCTCGAAGCGGGACGGCGCGGCGAGGAAATCCCGAATTTCCTTCAGCTCCTCGATGGCTTCGTCGAGGCCGGCCACGTCGGCAAAGGTGAGCTTGGGCTTGTCGACCGACATGAGCTTGGCGCGGGACTTACCGAAGCCCATCACGCCGCGCCCACCGCCCTGGACCCGGCTCATGAAGAAGAAGATCATCCCGATGATGATCAGGAACGGCAGCAAGTTGAGGACGAGCGCGAACCAGACGTTGTTCTTCTGGTTGTCGACCGGTAGATCGACCTTGGCGTCAAGGACTTTCTGGGTGATCTCGTCGCCGTATTCCCCGGGGAACTTGACCGCGAATCGGGTGCCGTTCTTCAGTTCGCCCTTGATCTCGTTGTCACGGTCGAGGAGCTCGGCCTCGGCGACGTCCTTGTCGGCGAGGGCGTTCTCGAATTCGGTGACCGACATCGACGTGCGGCCCGGCCCCGCGGTCAGCTCGTTCACGGCGACGAAACCGACGAGGACGACGAGGACGGCGATGGCAACAAAACGACGGCGCTTCACGGGTTACTCCGGGGTGTTCCGCGGGAATTGTCCGGATCGAACACAATGACAAATGCCCGGCTCGGGCACGTCCGGACAGCCTAACCCGACCGCCAGCGCTCTTTTCCCGCAAACGGCCCTAAAGCTGTGGCATCTCGCCGGTGTACTCAGCGATGTAGGGGAGATTCCGGTAGCGCTGGTCGACGTCGAGGCCGTAGCCGATGACGAACGTGGGCGGGATCGTGAAGCCGACATATCGCAGGTCGGGATCGGCCTTCTGCAGCCCCTCCTTGACGAGCAACGAGCACACCTCGAGGCTCGCCGGGTGCCGAGCCTTGAGGGTGCGTCGGAGGTAGGCAAGCGTCAGGCCGGAGTCGACGATGTCCTCGACGATGAGGACATGGCGGTCCGACAGGTCGATCTCGAGGTCCTTGATGATCCGGACGACGCCGCTCGTCCTCGTGGCCGAGCCGTAGGAGGCGACCGCCATGAAGTCGAACTCGACGGGCAAATCCACGGCCCTCGCGAGATCGGCCATGAACATGAACGCGCCCTTGAGGACCCCCACGAGCAGCGGAGGCCGACCTTGATAGTCCGAGGTCACCTCTTTGCCGAGTTCATTGACGCGAGCCAGCAAGTCGTCGGCTCCGACGATGATGCGCCCGATGTTGGGATCGGTCACGGTCTCTCCTGTCCCGATGATGCGATCCGCATCCACAGGTAGCGGCGTGTGTGCGAAGTGACGCGGGCGTTGGCGCCGACACGGTAGCCCACGATCCAAAGCGGAATTCCAGCGGTCGTCGCCACGACCGGGTGCGTCGCGCGGGCTCCTCGCGGAATGCCCGCCTCGGCCAATGCGCTCCTGATCGATTTGCTCCCTTCGAGGCCGAGCGGCACGAAGCGCTCACCCCCCATCGCAACGCGGACGACGGCACGATCCCCCACCTCGTCGGCGTCGAGCACGCAGGTGTAGCGACCGTCGGGCCACGCGACCGGCGCGGCGCGTTCGATCCATGTGTCGAGCTGCCACCCGTGCGCGGCCGCGAAGCCGGGCACGGGGACGGTGAACGGCCGGGACACGCCTTCCTCACGTCGAACCTGATGGAGGCGCCCGTGCGACCGCTCCACCCTGAGGCCGCCCGGAAGGGCGGCGGCAGCGCGCTCACCCTTCGCTACCGCGAGCACCGCGTCGACCTCGGCGAGCGACGGCGGTGGTGGCCCGAGCCACCGCCGGACCATGCGGCGCGCGATGCCGATGCGTTCCTCGGCCAGCGCCGCACACGCCAGGGAAGCGGCACCCGGCGTCCACCCGGCAGCCATGAGCGCCTCGTCGGCGCGTTCGTCGAGGAGCGCCGACTCCTCGTGCAACACGTCGGCCTGACGGGCGAGGACCTCGCGAAGGTCACCACCCGTGCCGCTCTCGAGCAGGGGAATGACCTCGCGTCGAAGCCAGACGCGCCGGAACGCGACGTCGTCGTTCATCGGGTCGCGTACCGGCTCGAGCTTCAGGCGCGCGCAGATTTCGGCGGTATCGGAACGAGTCAGAGCAAGGATCGGGTGGGCAAGGCGATCGCGCTCGGGCGGGATGCCGGCGAGTCCCGCGGTCGCGGCGCCCCGCAGCAGGTTCAACAGGACGGTCTCGGCCTGGTCGTCGCTCGTATGCGCGAGCAGGACGACCTCGCCATCGAGGCGAGCCCGTTGCTCCTCAAGAGCGGCGAGCCGCGCCGTACGCGCACGGGCCTCAAGACCGGGGCCGGGCGCGACGGCGACCGAAACGCCAACCGCGCTCGCTCCGAGTCGTTCGGCGGCGTAACGAACCAGCGCGAACTCTCGCTCGCTTCCGGGTCGAAGACCGTGGTCGACGTGCACGGCGATGACCTCGTGACCGGCGGCAGTGCACAAGGCCAAGAGCGCGAGCGAGTCCGTCCCTCCGGAACACGCCACAACCACGCGGGTCGCGCCGCGCGGAATCCGCACCCTCGACATCCATGGGGCCAAGGCTCCCGCTCGCGATGGTGGCGTGGGGCTCATGGCGCCCAGTCCACCCTCAGGAACGAGACGTGAGACGACGGAGGCGGTGGATCAGGGCGCGGCCGTCCGCGAGGTCGGCGTGCTTGGCGACCCGCCGCAACACGGCGTAGACGTTGCTCCGACTGACGCCGAGGTCGCCGGCAATGGCGCTCACCCGCTCCCCCGCGATGATCCGCTCGACGACCTCACGCTGGCGCCCCGAGAGCGAGGCTACGAAGGCGGGAAGGGTGGCGGCGGTCAGTGCCTCTTCTCGAGGCGGGTCGGCGGGGCGATCAAGGCGGGTGAGATGCACGCGCGGGCCCGCGTCCGGCTCGTCGTCGCCGCCCCGCTCCTGGCGGGCGATGCGCTCGAGCGAAGTCTGCTGGACCTTCCGGCGGAGTTCGGGCTCAGAGGGCGCGTCGGGGTCGAGCAGCCGGTTGATGACCTCGACGACCTCGTTGGGATCGAACGGCTTGCCGAGGTACTGCACGGCGCCTTCGATGCCTCCGCGCAGACGATCCTGGTCGCTCGACCAGGCCGTCACCATCACCACCGGCACCTGCGCCAACGCCGCGCTGTTGCTCGCCTTGATCTGCTCCAGCACCTGCCACCCGTCGACGTTGGGCATTCCGACGTCGAGCAACATCGCATCGGGGATCTCCCGTTGGACGGCGGCGAGGGCCTCTGCACCATCCGACGCGGTGAGCACCCGGTAGCCGGCGTGCTCGAGGGTGATCTGGAGGACCTCGAGGATGTCGGCTTCGTCATCGACGACCAGGACGGTGGGCATGGTGCGCGCAGTTTACGAGCGCGTTGGGTGGAAGCCGAGCCACCAGGCGCGGTCAAGCGGTCGGAGCCCCGATTCTGGTCAACCAGGCCGTCGGTGCGTGGATCTCGGCGAGCGTCGGGAGGGCGTCGGGCGACCGCCAGAGGGCTGCGAGGGCGCCATCGCCGGCCTCGCGCTCGACGGCGTCGAAGAACGCTTCTCCCGTCGCGTACTGCTTGAGCTTCAGTTCGATGCCGAGCGCCTTTTGCACCTGCCGCGACGCGCCGCCGGCGACCCGACGCTCACGGAGGACCTTGGCCATGTGGTCCTTGCCCTCCACGTGATCGGCGCCGAGGCGATCCATCACGTAGTTGCCGTGTCCTTCGAGCACCGACATGAGGGCCTGGATGCGAGCCAGCAGCTCGCGCTGACGTTCGTCGGCGAACAGCGTGACGAGGCCGCCGCCTTCCAGCGGGTTCCGGCCGGCGCGCAGCTCTTCGACGACGTGGCCGATGGCTCGTGCGAACCGCTTGGGATCAGGGTCGAGCAGGCGCAGCGACTCGTCGATCAGCGAAAGGAAGTAGTCGCGCATCCACGGCACGCCGGTGAACTGCACGAGGTGGGTTACCTCGTGCAGGGCGATCCAGAGCCGAAAGGCGGCAGGCTGGAATCCGAAGCGCTTCTCGAGTCCCAAGACATTCGGCCCGACGTAGTAAACGGCGCCCTCGCTGCTCGTCGAGCGATCGGCGTCGCGTCCGTCCGTCGGCACTCCGACCGCGGGCGCGCCGAGCAGGTCGTACTGCCCGAGGACGCGGCGCCCGAACCACCCGAGGAGCACGCCCGCTTCGGCCCCGGCGACGCGGCGACCGACGCCGGCGACCGCGCCGGTGCCCACGCGAGATCCGAGCCGCTCGGTCACCGGCCGAAGGATCCGCCGGAACGAGGCGAGATTGAGCGTCACCCACTCCTGACGATCGACGACCTGCCCGAGCGCCACGTCGACGCGCGGCTGGAGACCGGTGAACTGGGCGACGAGATCCGCGGCGCGCGCCGTCGCGTCGGCGAAGTCACGGTCGAGCGACGTGCGGTGATACGAGGTCGAGAGCAGGTCGTGCCCGGCCACCCGGTGGGCGACACGCTCCGCGAACGGCCAGTCGATGGGATCGGGAGCGTCGGTCACGAGGGGTGCGAATCGCGCGGTCAGCGGCGCGTGCGGCCGCCGACCACCCGGGAGTAATAGGTGAGGCCCCAGGCGATGAGGCTGATCACCGCGCCGATGAGCAAGAAGGGAGCAACCCAGTAATGCCACGGTCGGGTGACCGCGACCGCGCCGCCGGCCAACGCCGGCGGGGCGCTCGAGAGGACGACGACGACAACGACGGCGGCGAGACTGACGAACATTCTTCGCACGAGGGCCTCCGGGTAAGTGCGGTGTCGTGATCGTAGATGGTGACGGAGGGCCGCCTGCACTCCTGCCGGGCGCTCTTCGTCGGCGACCTGCCGGGCGGCTACTGGTCGGCGAGGGGTCCCGGATTCCCACCGCTCAAGTCGGGCGGGCGGGCGGCGGCGTCGAGCGCACCGAGGATTCGCTCCCGGAGCCCCGGCGGCGGGTCGTCCCGACACTTCTCCCACAGCATCTGGCGGACCTGGACCTCGAACGTGAACCCCGCCGAGCACGCCGGGCACGCATCGAGGTGCCGGGCGATCGCTTGGCGCCGAAAGGCGTGGGCCTCTCCGTCGAGATAGTCGTAGAGGTTCTGGCTGACGCGGATGCAATCCATGGGCCGGTGCTCCGTCTCCCTATCCCGCACGCCTCATGCGCCTGGTCCCGTTCCTGAACTCGCCGTCGACGTCGCCGAGGTCGCCGCAGGCACGAGGCCGCGCGCCTCAGCGAACTCCCATAACGCGTGCTGGAGCAGCTTTCTTCCCCGATGCAGGCGGCTCATCACGGTTCCGATGGGAATGTCGAGGATTTCGGCGATCTCCTTGTAGGAGAACCCCTCGACGTCGGCGAGGAGGACGGCCATCCGGTACTGCTCGGGCAACGACTCGACGGCCGATTTCACCTCTGCTTCGGGAATGGCGTCGAGGACCTCATGCTCGGGGCTGCGGGAGCGGGCGGCGGTCTCGTCGCCCCCGAGGCGGCGGTAGAGGTAGAGGTCTCCGATGTCGTCCATCTCGG
>DATDOY010000065.1:0-2084 GCA_035293045.1 Acidimicrobiia bacterium | reverse complement strand
CCCGGACATTCAAGAGGGTGGGGGCAATCCGCTCGACGACCTCGCCGCGGCGTTCGGCAACTTCCCGGGCCCGGGCGACTTCAGCGAAGGAATCGCCATCGTGAGCCGGTTCCCGATCGAGGAGTCGCGGTCGCACCGTCTCCTCCCCCGCAGCTACGAGTCGCCAGCGTGCACGCCAGCAGACCCGACCGACATCCCGGGAACCCTCGGAGGCCTCCAAGATCAGCTCCTCGGCTGCAACCTCGCCGGGGTCTTCGACTCCCGCCAGGTGCTGTGGGCGAGGATCGGCGCTCCGGTGTCGCAAGGCGGGGACATCGACGTCTTCAACACCCACATCGCCCACGGCATCACCGCCCTGAGCAACACGACCAAGCTGCTGCAGGTGCACCAGATCCTCCAGTGGATCGAGTTGTGGTCGGACCCGGCGACGCCTGACTTCTTGACCGGCGACTTCAACTCGTCGCCCGACACCGACCGCATCAAGGCGGTGACCGACGCCGGCTTCGTCGACAGCTACGCGGCGGCGGGCGAGCCCGAGTGCAACGCGTCGACCGGTGTGGGCTGCACGGGCAACCCGCCGGCCGGCGAGGAAGTGTGGACGGCGACGAACCAGCGCACGATGGGGTCGCGTATCGACTACGTCTTCAGTCGCAATGGCTGCACGCCGACCGCCAGCGAGATCATCGGCGACGTGGCCACGCAGGTCAGCCCGACCGAGTGGCTCTGGCCGAGCGACCACCTCGGCGTCTCCTCGACCTTCACCTGCTAACGACCGAGGGTGTGCGTACCACGTCGCGCTATGCGCGACGTGGTACGCACACCCCTTCGGGGACCGAGCGTTCGTCCCTCTAGCCTGCCGCTCCGATGGCAGTGCTCCTCGGCGTGGTGGCAGCGGCGGCGTTCGGCGCCGCCGATTTCTTAGGCGGCTTCGCGACCAAGCGGTCGAAGACGACGTCGGTCCTCGTGTGCGTCCAGGCCACGGGCCTCGCCCTCGCCGTGATCCTCGTCCTGCTCGACGACACCCCGCTCCCGGGCGCTCGCACCATCGGCATCTCGATGGGCGCCGGTGCCATCGGCATGACCTCGCTCGGCCTCTTCTACCGGGCCCTCGCCACCGGTCGGATGGGCGTCGTCGCGCCCCTCAGCGCGGTGATCGCCGCCATCGTCCCCGTCACCTGGGGACTGACCCACGGCGAGCGGCCAAGCGGGCTCGCCCTCACCGGCGTCGCCGTCGCCGTGGCCGCCGTCGCGCTCGTGGCCCGCGAACCCGACACCGCCGAGGCCCTCACCCACCGGGCCACGCAGCCGGTCACCCTCGCCCTCGTCGCGGGCGTCGGGTTCGGTATCACGGTGACGGGCTTCTCGGAGGTCGCCGACGGCAGCGGGTTCTGGCCGCTCATCTTCTTGCGCGTCGCCGGGGTCGTCAGCCTCGGGGGTTTCCTCCTCGTCACCCGGCGCTTCGCCTTTCCCCGAGAGGCGGGTGCGGCCAACGTGATCGGCGGCGGCATCCTCGACCTCACCGGGAACGCGGCCATCCTCCAGGGATTTCGTGAAGGACTCACGTCGGTGGTGGCACCCGTGAGCGCCCTCTTCCCCGCCGCCACCGTGATCCTCGCCCGCATCGTCCTCAAGGAGCGGCTGACCCGACTGCAGCTCACGGGGGTCGCCGTTGCCCTCCTCGGGCTCGTCCTGATCGGTCTCGGATAGGCGAGTCGAGGGGCGACGCGCCCCGTCAGTCGACGAGCGCGAACAAGTCCCACTCGTCGGGCACACCCTTGAGTTCGTGGCGACCGCGCTCGGCGAACTCAAGACCAGATCCGGCCGTGAGCTCCCGGACCGTCCGCGTCGCGAGCACCTCACCCGCGTCGGCGAGCGCGGCAACGCGTGCGGCGATGTGGACGCCGATCCCTCCGAGATCAGTGCCGCGAACCTCGACCTCGCCAGTGTGTACGCCGGCGCGAATGGGAAAGCCGAGTGTGGTCGCGATGCCATGAAGGGCACGCGCACACAAGACGGCGCGCGACGGTCCCTCGAACGACGCCAGCATCCCGTCGCCGGTCATCTTCACTAGGCGGCCGTCGAAG
>DATDOY010000064.1:0-12955 GCA_035293045.1 Acidimicrobiia bacterium | reverse complement strand
AAGAGGTCGGCGACGACCCAGTCGATCGGTACGGTCGCACCGCTCAACTTCTTGCGGGCCGAGTCGAAGGCTTCCGGCGCGGCGTCGACCGCGGTGATGCGGCCGGCATGGCGCGCGATCTCCACGGTCCAGTTGCCCGTGCCGGCCGCCATCTCGAGCACGTCGCCGCTGGGGGCGAAGGCGTCGAGCGCGGCCCGCACTCTGGCGATCTCACCATCCCAGCGCTTGGCGAACGCCTCGCCCACGTCGTAGCGACCCCGACGGCACCACCAGTCGTCGTAGTCGGGAACGCGGGCGCGGTAGTACTCGATCTGGCTTTCGAGCAGTTCGCCGTCGGCGTAGGCCACGGATCGGGATCGTACGAGTGAGCGCGCCCCGACGCCGCATGCCCCGCGAGAAGAGGCGGACAGGGTCGCCCGCGACCCGCCGAGATTGGCGGGAAGGAATAGAACGCGTTTCAATTCGGGCTCACGCCGAGCCCTGCGCCGTTCGGGCCGGGGCCACGCCCGAGGGGGACTGCATGCGCGCTGCCATCCTGCGCAACATCGGTGACGAGACGCTCGACGTCGTCGACGACGTGGAGACGGTCGAGACGGGCCCGGGCCTCGTCAAAGTGGCCATCCGGGCCACCGGCGTCTGCCACTCCGACCTGTCGGGGATGAAGGGGATCGTTCCCCAGCCCACCCCTGCGGTCCTCGGCCACGAGGGGGCCGGGGAGATCGTCGAGGTGGGCGAGGGCGTCACGAGCGTCGCGGTGGGCGACCACGTCGTCGTGTCGTGGGTGCCCCCGTGCGGCTCGTGCTCCTACTGCATCGGCGGCCAGCCCAACCTCTGCATGACGATCATGTTCACCTCCGCGGTGACGCCGCGGTTCGTCCAGGGCGGCGAACAGGTGGGCGGCTTTGCCGGCACGGGCACCTTCGCGGAGGAGGTCGTGCTCCCCGCCGAGGGCGTGATCAAGATCGACGACGACGTGCCGTTCGAGATCGCGTCGCTGATCGGCTGCGGCGTGATGACGGGCGTCGGCGCAGCGATCAACACCGCGCACGTGCAGCCCGGGTCGTCGGTCGTCGTGTTCGGGTGCGGGGGCGTGGGGATCAGCGTGATCCAAGGCGCGCGCATCGCCGGCGCCGCCGAGATCGTGGCCGTCGACCTCGTCGAGTCGAAGCGGGAGGACGCCAAGCGGTTCGGCGCCACCCACGCGTGCGCCCCCGACGAGCTCGACGCCCTCAAAGCGCAGCTCACCGCCAACGAAGGGTTCGACTACGGGTTCGAAGTGGTCGGCCTCGGCCGCACGATCCGCGCCACGTACGACGCCGTGCGCCGGGGCGGCACCGCCGTCATCGTCGGCATGGGTGCCGAGACCGACAAGATCGAGTTCAGCGCGTGGGAGCTGTTCTTCTCGGAGAAGACGCTCAAGGGCACCTTCTACGGCTCGGCCGACGTGCGCCGCGATTTTCACCGGCTCTTGCGTCTCTGGCGCGCCGGCCGCCTCGACCTCGAGGGCATGGTCAGCCAGACCCTCGGGATGGAGGACATCAACCGGGCGCTCACCGACATGCAGGAGGGCAAGGTCATCCGCACGGTCATCAAGTTGTGAGCCACGTCCTCTCCGCCCGCGTCGAGGTCACCTTCGACTACACGCGCTCGCTCGGGCCCATCATGGGGCGCTTCTTCCAAGCGCTCAAGGAGGGCCGCATCGAGGGCGTGCGCGGGTCGGACGGGCGCGTCCACTGTCCGCCTCCCGAGTTCGACCCGGTGACGAGCGAGGCGCTTCCCAGGGAGGGCGACGACTTCGTTGCCTTGGGGAGCGAGGGTGAGGTCGTCACGTGGTCGTGGATGCCCGAGCCACTCGAGGGTCAGCCGCTCGAGCGGCCGTTCGCCTGGGCGCTGATTCGCGTCGACGGTGCGGACACGCCGATGCTGCACGCCGTCGAGGTCTCCACCTCCGACGCGATGGCGACCGGGATGCGGGTACGGGCGCGCTTCAACGCCGAAGGTGAGGGCATGCGGGCGGTCGAGTGCTTCGAGCCGGTCGGCGAGGGTGGCGTCTGACGTGTCCGACGCACCCATGATCGTGACGCCCGTGAGGCTCGACTACGAGTACTCGGTGTCGGAGTCGGAGACGACCTTCCTCACCGAGGTGCAGCGGGGACGCATCCTCGGCCAGCGGTGTCCCGCGTGCGCCAAGGTCTACGTTCCCGCGCGCGCCTCATGTCCGACCGATGGCGTGTTCCTCGGCGAGTTCGTGGAGCTGCCCGACCGCGGCATCGTCACCACCTTCTGCGTCGTCAACGTGCCGTTCCTCGGCCAGAAGATCGAGCCCCCGTACGTCGCGGCGTACGTGCTCCTCGACGGCGCCGACATCGCCTTTCAGCATCTGATTCTCGGCTGCCCGGCCGACGAGGTGCGCATGGGGATGAAGATCGAGGCGGTGTGGAAGCCCGAAGCGGAGTGGACGACGTCGATGGAGAACATCGACCACTTCCGTCCCACCGGCGAGCCCGACGTCGACTTCGAGACCTTCGCGGGACACCTGTGAGAAGCGTCGCCGTCGTCGGCTTTGCGCAAGCGCCGAACGTACGCCGCACCACCGGCACCGCCAACGGCGTCGAGATGCTCGTGCCGATCGCGCACGAGCTGTACGCGCAAACGGGGCTCGAGAAACGCGACATCGGGTTCTTTTGTTCGGGTTCGTCGGACTACATCGCCGGCCGGGCATTCTCCTTCGTGATGGCCGTCGACGCCATCGGCGCGTGGCCCCCCATCAACGAGTCGCACGTGGAGATGGACGCGGCGTGGGCGCTGTACGAGGCGTGGGTCAAGCTCCAGACGGGCGAGATCGACACGGCCCTCGTCTATGGGTTCGGCAAATCGTCGGGGTCCGACCTCCGGCGCGTTCTCAGCCTCCAGCTCGACCCGTATTACCTCGCTCCGCTCTGGCCCGACTCGGTGAGCCTCGCCGCCCTTCAGTGCCGGCTCGGGCTCGACGCAGGAAAGTGGGGCGAGAAGGACATGGCCGAGGTCGTGGCCCGTTCCCGCGCCGACGCCCGCTCCAATCCGAATGCGCAACTGTCGGGTGACCCGACTGCCGACGACCTGCTCGGCGAGCCCTACCTCGCCGATCCGCTGCGCCGGCACGACTGCGCGCCGATCACCGACGGGGCGGCCGGCGTCGTGCTGGTCGCCGGCGAACGGGCGAACGAGATCCGCGACACCCCCGCGTGGATCACCGGGTTCGAGCACCGCATCGACGCTCAGAACCTCGGCGCGCGCGATCTCACGACCGCGCCGTCCGCGTCTTCCGCGGCCGTCGCCGCCGGGGTCGACGGGGCGTCGGTGGCGGAGTTGCACGCTCCGTTCAGCCACCAGGAGCTGATCTTGCGTGAGGCGATGGGTCTCGGTGGTGAGGTGCGAATCAACCCCTCGGGCGGGCCGCTGTGCGCCAATCCGATGTTCGCCGCCGGTCTCATTCGCATCGGCGAGGCCGCCCGAAGGGTGTGGGACGGCGACGCGGCCAAGGTCGTCGCCCACGCCACCTCGGGACCGTGTCTCCAACAGAACCTTGTCTGCGTGATGGAGGCGGGCTGATGGCGGGCGCGGGAAAGGGCGCGGTCGACAAGGTACTGGCCGCCGTCATCGGCACCGGCCAGACCAAGCACACGACCAAGCGCGACGACGTCTCGATCGCGGGGCTGTGTCGCGAAGCTGCCGATCGCGCCCTCGACGACGCCGGGATGACCTGGACGGACATCGACGCGGTCGTCGTCGGCAAGGCCCCCGACCTCTTCGAGGGAGTGATGATGCCGGAGCTGTCGATGGCCGAAGCCCTCGGCGCCGTCGGCAAGCCGCTGCTCCGGGTGCACACGGCGGGCTCGGTCGGCGGATCAACCGCGATCGTGGCCACCAGCCTCGTGCAGGCGGGCATCCACCAGCGCGTCCTCACCCTCGCTTTCGAGAAGCAGTCGGAATCCAACGCCATGTGGGCCCTCTCGATCCCGATGCCGTTCTCGATGCCGGTGCACGCCGGCGCCGGTGGTTACTTCGCGCCGCACGTGCGCTCGTACATCCGACGGTCGGGTGCTCCGACCCACGTGGGCGCGATGGTCGCCGCCAAGGATCGTCGCAACGGCGCCAAGAACCCGCTCGCCCACCTGCACCAGCCCGACATCACCGTGGAGAAGGTCCAGGAGTCGATGATGCTCTGGGATCCGATCCGCTTCGACGAGACGTGCCCGAGTTCGGACGGCGCCTGCGCGATGGTGCTCGTCGACGAGAACACCGCCGACGCACACGTGAGTGCCGGGAAGGGTCCCGCGGCGTGGATCCACGCGACGGCGATGCGCACCGAGCCCACCATGTTCGCGGGACGCGATCAGGTGAACCCGCTCGCCGGGCGCGAGGCGGCCAAGGCGCTGTGGGAGCAGGCGGGGATCACCGATCCGCTCGAGGAGATCGACGTCGCCGAGATCTACGTGCCGTTCTCGTGGTTCGAGCCGATGTGGCTCGAGAATCTCGGTTTTGTGCCGGAAGGCGACGGTTGGAAGCTCACCGAGTCGGGCGAGACCGACCTGGGCGGAAAACTCCCGATCAACGTATCCGGCGGCGTGCTGTCGTCCAACCCGATCGGCGCGTCGGGGATGATCCGGTTCGCCGAGGCCGCCAAGCAGATTCTCGGTCGGTGTGGCGAGTACCAAGTCGAGGGCGCGCGCAAGGCGCTCGGGCACGCCTACGGTGGGGGATCTCAGTTCTTCGCCATGTGGGTCGTCGCCGCCGACAAGCCAGGAGTGTGAGCAGACCCACCGTCGTCGTGGTCGGCGCGTCGCTCGCCGGCCTCAATGCTGTCGAGGGGATGCGCGACGCCGGGTTCGACGGCCGGATCGTGGTCGTCGGCGCCGAGGACCGCTTGCCCTACGACCGGCCACCGCTCTCGAAGGACGTCCTGGCGGGAGCCATGCCGGCCGAGCGGACCGCGCTACGCGATGCGGCGCACATCGACTCCCTCGACGCCGAGTGGGAATTGGGACGACGGGTCACGGCCCTCGACGTTGGCGCCCGCCGACTCGCGCTCGACGACGACCGATCGCTGACCTTCGACGGCCTCGTCATCGCGACCGGTGCCGCGCCGCGTCGGCTCCCGAATCAACCCGACCTCGCCGGCGTCCACGTCCTGCGTACGCTCGACGACGCGCTCGCGCTGTCGGCCGGGTTGGATGACACGCCGCGCGTTGCCGTGGTCGGCGCCGGGTTCATCGGATCGGAGGTGGCGGCTACGGCACGCGGACGCGGCTGCGACGTGACCGTCATCGAGGTCGCTCCGGTGCCGCTCGCGCATGTCCTCGGTGACGAGATGGGACGCGCGGTCTCGCAACTGCACCGTGACCATGGCGTCAACCTGCGCCTCGGCGTCGGCGTCGAGGCGTTCGAGGGCGACGGGCGCGTCGAGCGCGTCCGGCTCGCCGACGGCTCGGCGGTCGACGCCGACGTCGTGGTCGTCGGGATCGGCGTGGAGCCGGAGACCGCCTGGCTCGAGGGTTCGGGGCTCACGCTCGACAACGGCGTCGTGTGCGACGCGATGTGCGTCGCCGCCGTGGGCGTCGTCGCCGCGGGCGACGTGGCCCGCTGGCCCAACGCCGTGTTCGACGAAGTCATGCGGGTCGAACACTGGGACAACGCCATCTCGCAAGGTCGCCACGCCGCCGAGAACCTCGTGCGGATGATGGCGGGTGACGACGGGGCCCCGTACGCCCCCGTGCCGTGGTTCTGGAGCGACCAGTACGACGCCAAGATCCAATACGCCGGGCGGGGCGCGCCGACCGACGAGGTCACGGTGATCACCGGATCGGTCGAGGAGCGCCAGTTCGCCGCCGTGTACTCGAGGGCGGGTCGCGTCGTGGGAGTGTTGGGGATCGACAAGCCCCGGCCCGTCGCGCTCCTGCGGCGCAAGATCGCCGACGGCGTCACCGTCGACGAAGCGAAGGAGTTGGCATTGTGAAAACCCTCCGGAGTGCACCTGACACCCCGATCGATTCCCACGCCGTGCGGCGTTCAGCGGGGAGAATTCGGTGAAACTCGGCCTTCAGCTCGGGTACTGGTTCGCGCAGCCGCCGGCCGGCGTGGAGGAACAGGTCGCCGAGGCCGAGCGCCTCGGGTTCGATTCGGCGTGGGTCGCCGAGGCCTACGGCTCCGACTGCTTCACGCCGCTGGCGTGGCAGGCGCGGGCGACCAGCAGCCTCAAGTGGGGCACCGCCGTGTGCCAGATCTCGGCGCGCACGCCCGTCGCCACCGCGATGACCGCGCTCACCCTCGACCATCTCACCGAGGGGCGCTTCATGCTGGGTCTCGGTGTGTCGGGACCCCAAGTCGTGGAGGGGTGGTACGGCCAGCCGTTTCCCAAACCGCTGGAACGGACTCGCGAATACGTCGGGATCGTCCGGCAGGTGCTCGAGCGCAACGGGCCGGTGACGAACGACGGCCCGCACTACCCGCTCCCGTATCCGGGCGGAACGGATCTCGGGAAACCGCTGAAGTCGATCACGCACCCGCGCCGCGCCGACCTGCCGATCCTGCTCGGTGCCGAGGGCCCGAAGAATGTCGCGCTCACGGCAGAGATCGCCGACGGGTGGCTCCCGATCTTCTACTCGCCCAAGCTCGACCCGGAATACCGCGGCTACCTCCGCGAGGGGTTCGCCCGCCCCGCCGCGCGCCGCTCGATCGACGACTTCGAGGTCGCCACGACGGTCAACGTCGTGATCGACGACGACGTCGAGCGCGCCGCCGACGCCGTCCGGCCGTTCCTCGCCTTCTACATCGGCGGGATGGGGGCGAGGGAGGTCAACTTCCACTTCGACGTCTTCTGTCGCATGGGGTACGAGGCCGAGGCCACCAAGGTGCAGGACCTGTTCTTTGCCGGCCGTCGCGACGAAGCCGTCGCCGCCATCCCGCTCGCCATGGTGGAGGACGTCGCCTTGGTCGGCCCGGCGGCCAAGATCCGCGACGAACTCCAGGCGTGGGAGGAGACGGTGCTCACGACCATGCTGGTGGCGGGACCACCGGAGCAGTTGCGGCGGGTCGCCGAGGTCGTACTTGGGTGACCGCTACGGTGAAGGTTGTGACGGGTCCCACGGGGCGAGTGCCGATCGAGCGTTCCGTGGATGCGTGGCGCGGCGCGGCGGCAGGCGCAGGTCGCCAGGTGCTGCGCACCGCGTCACGATTTCCCTTCGCCCACTTCGCGCTCGCGGCCGGGCGCACCGGGATGTTCTTGGGCCGCTCGTTGGCCACGCGGAAGGTGGCGGGGGCGGTCGTGGTCCCCGGTGCCAAAGAGCCCCGGCTCAGCGCGGCGCTGACCGCGCAGGTCGCGATGGACGAACTCATCCTCGCGGTGATGAACAATCCGTCGCGGATCCCGGACGCCCTCGAACTGGGTCGCGTGAAGGGCGAGGTCGACGACGCGTGGGCGATGTACGACGACCAGGGGTGGCTGAACGCGCCGCGGGCGTTCCACCGCGACCCGCCGCCGCTGGAGCGCCCTGGCATCCGACCGGCGCGGTGGCTGGGCCTCAACTACGAACGGTTGATCTTCGACTCGCTCTACGAGCCGCACGACGGCGAGCCCGGCCGTGAGCGCTGGCTCGGCCACGAGGCCAACCGCACCGCGTACGCGTGGGTGCTGCGCCACGACGACGGTGCACCCCGTCCGTGGCTGATGTGTCTCCACGGGTTCGGCACCGGGCGCGCGTTCATGGACATCTACGCCTTCCGTGCAGCGTTTCTCCACCATGTCTTGGGGATGAACGTCGTCATTCCCGTGCACCCGATGCACGGGCCCCGTAGTTCGAGCCGCTTCTCGGGGGCCGACTTCATGTCGCACGACCTCATGAACGTCACCCACGGCATGGCGCAGTCGGTATGGGACGCGCGAAGGATCGTGAGCTGGATCCGCACGCAGGACCCGTCGGCGGTGGGCGTCTACGGCGTGTCGCTCGGCGGGTACTTGACGGCGTTGGTCGCCGGACTCGAGGACGACCTCGACTGCGCCATCGCCGGCATCCCGATCTGCAACCTTCCCGAGTTGTTCCACCATCATTCGCCGGCGCGCCTCAAGCGTCAGCCCGACGCGCAAGCTCTCCTCGGCGAGCAAGTGGCCGACGTGTTGTCGGTGGTGTCGCCGCTCTCGTTCAAGCCCCTCGTCGCGCACGATCGCCGATTCATGTTCGCCGGGCTGGTCGATCGCATGGCGACGCCACAGCAGGCCTTGGCGCTGTGGGAGCACTGGGATCGGCCGCAGATCGCGTGGTACGGGGGCAACCACGTCGGCTATCTGTGGTCGGGACGCGTCGACGCCTTCGTGCGCGAAGCCCTCGTGACGAGCGGCCTCGCTTCACCCGAAGCCGCCTGACCCCTTCCGATTGTGTGAGTGTCTGCCCGGCTATCGCCGGGCAGACACTCACACCGTGGGAAGGCGCGAGACTGGCGGGCGATGCAGCGGATGACCGGGCTCGACGCGGGGTTCCTCCATATGGAGACCCGCACGCTGCACATGCACACGCTGAAGATCGCCATCGTCGACCCGTCCACGGTCCCGGGCGGGTACACGTTCGCCAAGGTGAAGGACGTCCTCGGGGCGCGCCTCCACCTGCTTCCACCATTCCGGCGGCGTGTCGTGCCGGTGCCGCTCAATCTGCACCACCCCGTGTGGATCGAGGACCCCGACTTCCACCTCGATGGGCACCTTCGTCGCATCGGATGCCCTGCGCCCGGCGGCATGGACGAGCTCGCCGAGGTGATCTCCGACATCGCCGGCCGACCCCTCGATCGGGCACGCCCGCTGTGGGAGCTGTGGGTCGTCGAGAACCTCGAGGGTGGCAACGTCGCCTTCGTCGCGAAGATCCACCACGCGCTCGCCGACGGCGTGGCCGCTGCGGCGATGCTGATGAACGTCCTCGAGACCGATCCCGACGCCGGACCACCGCCGGCGGTCGAGTGGCGCGGTGAGCCGGTTCCGAGCCGCGTGGTGCTCGTTCTCGACGCCCTGCGCGACTGGGTGAGAGGAATCCTCGACCTGCCCTCGCTGCTGGCGCGCACTGCCGCCGGCCTTCGCCGCATGCGACGCGCCCGCCGGGAATCCGACGTGGCGACGCCGCTGCCGTTCGGCGGGCCGAAGGTGCGGTTCAACACGTCGCTGACGCCGAACCGTCGGTATGTGATGACGTCGCTCTCGCTCGACGACGTCAAGAGGGTGAAGGACGGCTTCGGTGTGACGATCAACGACGTGGTCCTCGCCGCGTGCGGGGGAGGTCTCCGCCGCTACCTCGAGCGCCACGACCTGCTTCCCGATCGCTCCCTGATCGCTGGGGTACCGGTCGCCCTCGCCGAGCATGGGGAACGACTCGAGGGGAACCGCGTCTCGAATCTCTTCACCACGCTCCGAACGGACCTCGCCGATCCCGTCGAGCGACTCGTGTCGATCCACGACGTGACGGCGCAGGCCAAGGTGGTGCATCAAGCGCTCGGCGCCGAGACGCTCGCCGACTGGAGCGACATGACGCCGGCGGGTCCCTTCGCGCTCTTTATGCGGTTCTACTCGCGAGCCGCGTTGGCTGGGCACCACCGTCCGCCGATCAACTGTGTGGTGTCGAACGTGCCGGGCCCCCGAGAGCCGCTGTATGTCGCGGGCGCGCGGTTGTTGGCGATCTATTCGATGGGCCCCATTCTGGAAGGGATCGGCCTCAACGTCACCGTGTGGAGCTACCTCGACGCGGTGAACTTCGGCATCGTCGCCTGCCCCGAGCACGTCCCCGACCTCTGGGATCTGTGCGCCGACATCCGCGACGAACTCGACGCGCTCACAAAGGCCGCCGCCGGACGGGCCTGACGCCTCCGACGAGAACGGTTACTCGGCGCCGGCGCGGGCGAGGCCGGCCCCGAAGCCGAACATGACAGCCGGGATCGACCAGAAGCCCACCACGAGCCACAAGGCGTCGACGAAGTTGCTCTCGTCGCCGCCCAGGCCACTCACTTTGACGAGCGCCATCAGGCCGACGACCACGATGCCCCCGACGGCGGCGACGATCTGGAGCGCTGCACCCTTGCCCGGTTCGGTGCGGGCGGTCGTGCCGCCGACGGCGCCGACGATCGAGAGCACGAGCATGGCGATGGTTGCACCCATGACCGCCGTTTCCTCGGCGCGAGTGGCGCCGAGGTCGAGCAGCGAACCGAAGATGGCGTAGGCCGCGAAGACGAGTGCCATCAGGCCCCCGATCACGCCGCCGAAGACGCCGAGCGCCATGGAGGCGCCGCGCCGCGTCTCGCCGCGGGTCCGTTCGATCGTGGCTCCTGGAGCGGATGACGGCATGGGGTCCTCCCGTTCACGCCGCGGGGTGTGCGGTGGTTTGTCCGTTGACGTCGTCGGCCCATTGTGCATCCGGCTTGAGCGGCGGGGGTCGCGGCCTCCGTCGGCCTAGGGGGAACGCCGGTCCGGCTCGCCTAGAATTGAAACGCGTTCTAGTTTTGAGCCTGTTCGGCCCCGGCGTTCGCGAAGAGGAAGGGCGCAGCCAACCGCGTGAGCGATCTGATCGACACGCTCCGATCCCAGTTCGAGGGCCGGCCCTATCGCGGTCCGCGGACGGCCAAGGACAAGGTCAACGCGCCGATGATCCGCCACTTGTGTGAGGCGCTCGGCGACGAGAACCCGATCTACACGGACGAGCAGTTCGCCGCCGGCACCCATTTCGGCGGCCTCGTCGCCCCACCGACTGCGCTCCAGGTGTGGACCATGCACGGCATGCATCCGCCGGCCGACACCAACGACCGCCAGCCCAACTTTCTCGGGCTCCTCGCGGACGCGGGGTACACCGCGATCGTGGCGACGAACTCCGAACAGGAGTATTTCCGCTATCTCCGCCTCGGAGACGAGGTGACGTTCGCGTCGGTCCTCGAGTCGATCGTCGGACCCAAACAGACCGGGCTCGGCGAGGGGGTGTTCGTGACCACCCTCGAGACGTACCGCGACCAGGACGGCGAGGTCGTGGGGACCAACCGGTTCCGCATGCTGATCTACAAGCCGCAGGGCGCGTCGGCGTCGTCGACGCCCGCGGCGACGTCGGACGCGGCCGGGGGTTCGACCCGACCCGTCCGCCCGCGCCCGTCGATCAACCAGGACAACGCCTATTTCTGGGAGGGGGTCGATGCCGGGGAACTGCGAATCCAGCGCTGCGCCCAGTGCCGCCGGCTTCGCCATCCCGGACAGCCCGCCTGTCGTGAGTGCGCGTCGCTCGACTGGGACTGGATCGTGGCGGCCGGTCGGGGCGAGGTCTACAGCTACGTCGTCCACCATCACCCGCCGCTCCCGGGCTTCGAACCGCCGTACGTCGTCGGCCTGATCGAACTCGAAGAGGGCGTGCGCATGGTCGGCGAGGTCTGCGCCGATCGTGCAGCCGTCGAGGTCGGGATGCCGGTGCGCGTGACGTTTACGGCCGTCGACGACGAGCTGACCGTGCCGCAGTGGGTGACGGCGTGAGTATCCGCGTCGACACCCTGCGCTTCGCCGACGTTGCCGCGGGCGACGACCTGCCGGAGTTGCGGATTCCGATCACGCCGACGCTCATCATCTCGACCGCCATCGCCACCCGGGACTTCCAAGCGGTGCACCACGACAAGGACCACGCGATCGGCCTCGGGTCCAAGGACCTCTTCATGAACATCCTCTCGACCAACGGGCTCGTGGGTCGCTACGTCACCGACTGGTGCGGGCCCGAGGCAGAGATCCGCAAAGTCTCGATCCGCCTTGGCGTGCCCAAATATCCCGGCGACGAGATGCGCTTGAGCGGTCGGGTGCTGTCAAAGGGCGACCCGGAGGCCGACGGGTCCGGCGCGGTCGAAGTCGAGGTCGTCGGCCGCAACCAACTCGGCGACCACGTGACGGGCACCGTCGTCGTGAGGCTGCCGTGATCACCATCGCCCGGCAGGCCGCCATCGTCGGCGTGGGGGCCACCGAGTTCTCGAAGGAATCCGGCCGCTCCGAACTGCGGCTGGCCGTCGAGTGCGTTTCGGCGGCGCTCGCCGATGCGGGGATCTCGCCGACCGACGTCGACGGCCTCAGCACGTTCAGCATGGACTCCAATCCCGAAGTCGATCTGGCCCGCAACCTGGGGATGGGCGAGCTGACCTTCTTCTCGCGCATCCACTACGGCGGCGGCGCCGGTTGCGCAGCCGTGCAGCAGGCCGCGATGGCCGTCACCACCGGCGTCGTCCGCACCGTGGTCGTCTATCGGGCGTTCAACGAGCGGTCGGGTCGGCGTTTCGGCACGGGCGCGCAGAAGCTCCCCGGCGGCGTCACCGCCGAGCAGATCAACTTCTCGTGGTATCTCCCGATGGGTCTCATGACGCCCGCCGGGTGGGTCGCCATGTTCGCCACCCGCTACATGCACGAGTTCGGCGCGACCAGCGAGGACTTCGGCCGGGTGGCCGTGGCGGCCCGCAAGCACGCGGCGACCAATCCGGCGGCGTGGTTCTACGAGCAGCCGATCACTCTCGAGGAGCACCAGGCGTCGCGGTGGATCGTCGAGCCGTTGCACCTCCTCGATTGCTGCCAAGAGAGCGACGGCGGCGTCGCCCTCGTGATCACCTCGCTCGAGCGGGCCCGGGATCTCGCCAACCCGCCTGCCGTGATCGAGGCCGCCGCTCAGGGCTCGGCCGACCGCCAGGAGTCGATGACGAGCTACTACGGCGAGTCGATCTCGGGCCTCGCCGAAATGGGGCTCGTCGGGCGCCAGCTCTACCGCCAGTCGGGTTTGACGCCTGCCGACATCCAGACGGCGACCATCTACGACCACTTCACGCCCCTCGTGCTGACGCAGCTCGAGGAGCTCGGGTTCTGCGGTCGGGGCGAGGCGAAGGACTTCATCGCCGATGGCAACATCGAGCTGGGTGGCCGGCTCCCGATCAACACCAACGG
>DATDOY010000063.1:0-28723 GCA_035293045.1 Acidimicrobiia bacterium | reverse complement strand
GGCGCAGATTCTGGGGATCGAGCCCGACGCCTTCGGCCTCGTGGACCACGACGCCATCGGCGCGGCGTGGGAGGAGAGCCGGGGCCGCACGTCGATCGTCACCCTGCTCATCGACCAGCTCACCTCCTGACCTCTCGCTCGACGAGGCGATGCGCCGGGGAGCGCTCAGATCCGGCGGGCGAGATAGAGGTGCGCCGTGTATGCGACGGTGATCGCCCCCCCGTCGGCGTCGATCACCACCCCGATGGCGTCGAGCAATCCTTCACGTTGGTCGGTGGGAAGGAGGCGGTGGTCGGACTGCGTGGCGAGCAGCGCGAGGTAGTCCGGCGTCGAGAAGGTGTGCTCGTGCTCGTAGGTGCGGCTTTGCAGGTCTTGGAACAGGCCGGACGCCTCGATCTCGCCCATGGTCACCTCCTGATCCGCGGCGACGGTCGTCCATCCCGAGCCCGGGCCTCGCGTCGGGACATCGGGTGCGAGCCGGTCGTACACCGCGTCGAGCGCGGCCCTCAGCGCCGATGGGCGATACTCCATCGGCACGTTCCAGAAGGCGGCAAACGTGCCGCGATCGGCAAGCAGCGCGTGCGCCCTCGGATATCGCACGTCGACCGGCACCCAATGCCAGGCCTGCGCCGCAAACAGGATGCGGGCGTCGCCTTCGCCGTCGTAGTGCTCGAACAGCACCTCGTGGACAATCGCATCCGGAAAGCTTGCGAGGTTCCGTCGCGCCACCGCCGCCATCTCCGGCGACGGCTCGATGGCAGTCAGGCGCAGACCGCGCGCCGCGAACATTGCCGTCGCCCGGCCCGTCCCTGCGCCGACCTCGATGGCGTGATCACCCGAGGATGCCGCCGCATAGGTGATCACGTCGTCGACGAGTTGCTCCGGATACGTGGGCCGCACGCGGTCGTAGGTCTCGGCAACCTCACCGAAGATCAGTCGCTGCTCGCGCTCCCCCGTCGCCATCACCTCGCACGCTAGTCAGACGTCCAGGTGCAGCTGCTGAGGAGCGACGGGCGCCGCGGTGGGGCACGCCGGGGTCGTGATCCGGCGCGCCCCACCGCCGCGAGGAGCCAACCCACCGTGTCGCTCGATCGCCCGCGCCACCCGCTCGGCGATGCGGCGCTGGACGTCGTTGGGCGCGTAGGCGCCGCGCCGGTAGATGGACTCATGGCGAGCCAGCAGGTCGGGCCGGCGTTCCGCCAGCCATCCGATGTAGTGGTCGCGCACGCCGGGACGCAGGTGCAGCATGATCGGCGAGATCGACCGAGCTCCGGCGTCGAGGCAAGCCGCCACCACGTCATCGATCTGACGCTCGCCGTCGGAGAGCCCGGGCAGGATGGGCGCCACGAGCACGCCGGTGTCGACGCCGGCCGCGCTGAGTCTCGCCATCGCGTCGACGCGTTGGCGCGGGTGCGGCGTGCCTGGCTCGGTCAACTTCCAGACCTCGTCGTCGAGCGTGCCGATCGAGAAGTTGACCGCGACTGAGGTGCGTTCGGCCGCCTCGACGAGCAGGTCGAGGTCGCGCACGATGAGCGTCCCCTTGGTGAGAATCGAGAACGGGTTGCGCAACTCGCTCAGCACTTCGACGATGCCGCGAGTGAGCCGGTATTTGCCCTCGGCGCGCTGATAGGGATCAGTGTTGGTGCCCATTGCGATGTGCTCGCCGGCCCAGCGGCGGGGCGCCAATTCGGCGCGCACCCGCTCCACCGCGTTGACCTTCACCACAATCTTGGTTTCGAAGTCGCGCCCGGTTCCAAGGTTGAGGTACTCGTGGGTAGGACGGGCGAAGCAATAGCGGCAGGCATGACTGCAGCCGCGGTACGCGTTGATCGTCCAGCGGAAGGGAACCCGCGACGCGGAGGGGACCTCGTTGATGATCCGCTTCGCCTCCACGTGAAGGAACTCCATGCCCCGGAACTCACCTCGGCCGAACTCGCGGTGCACGAGGCCGGGGAAGAGCGGCGTCTCGGGCGTCTCCAGGCCCCGCCATCGAAAGGTGTCGCCCCCCGGGCGAACGTGGACCACGGCCATCCCAACGATGTTAGCGAACGTTTGTTCGCTGTCAACTCTCACGGGCGAAGGCGGTCGTCTCGGCCATTCGCCCGCGAATCACGGCCGTTGAGGATGCGGCCGGAGCGAGCGCGGGGATGATCGGGCCATGCGTCGGCGACATCCAACTCTCGGAGGCCTCGTGCTCGTCGTCGTGATGGTCTTTGGGGTCGGCGTCGCCTCCCTGCCCGGAATGCGCAGCGACCGCGCCGCTCCGGCGGAGGTTCTCGGAATCGTGGTGGTACCGGAGGAGACGCCTCGAGCCGAACCCGTCCACCCACTCGTGCCACCGGACAACGACCTTCCCCGGTGGCTCCTCCCGGGATTGGTGGCAGTGCTGGTGCTCTTTGGCGTGACCGGCGTCGCGGCGGCGATGGAGAGGAATCCGCCGGCCCGCTTCGGTGACCCTCGCGCTGGCGGGGTCAGGGGACCTCGAACACCTCGTGGTCGCCACTGACGGTGAGTCCGGGTTCCGGCCCGCCACCTATCACGTGCAGGCGCGAGCCGAGCGCGACGACCACCAGACCGTGACGCGGCGTGGCGAGTTGCGCCACCACCTCCCAGCCCCGATTGCCGAGGGTGCACTCAACCGGCGCCACGGTGGAGTCGGGCGTCTCGCCGCCGGCGACGCAGACCCGGCCGCTCACCGACGCGGCGCCGATGCCGCTGCGGGCGTGGGCGATCGGCGCTCCTGGAGTCCACGACTCCCCGGCCCCAGCCGCCGTCTCGACCGACGTCTTGTTCTGGTCGGCGCCGCCTTCGCGTCCGGCGATCGCGTAGAGGGTCCCACCGTGTTCGGTGAGGGCGAAATGCTCGCGGGCTTCGCCGAGCGGGCGGCCCGGCTCCCACGCGTCGCTCCCGTCGCGTAGAACCTCCGTCGACGTCAGCACCGCGCTGCCGTCCGTCCCGCCGGCGGCCACGATCGCCCCGTCGATGACGGCGGCCGCCAAGGCGCCGCGGATCTGGACGAGTTGAGGCTCCGCGCGCCACGCGTCGTCGCCGTCACCGAGGCTGAACACCGTCCGCAGGGGGACGAAGAGGTCACCCTCGAACGCGGTGTAACCGCCGACCACCCACGCCCGCCCGGCGAACTCCACGACGGCGGCGTGGTGGACGCCGCGAGGGAGATCGGGAAGCGGCGTCCACGCGTTGGTGGCCGGGTCGTAGAGGTCGGCACGATCCGACGCGGCGCCGTCGGCGGTGAGGCCCCCGACCACCACGATGCGGCCGTCCCATGCGGCGCCGGCCACTTCGGTGCGGGGCTCGGGCATCTCGGCGAGCGCGCCCGGCGGATCCGTGGCGTCGGAGGATCCGGTCGCGGCGGTCGCCGCGCTCGTCGTGGGGCGGGCGCTCGACGCGACGCCACTCCCCGACTCGTCCGAGGCATCGCAACCCCCGGCGACGACGAAGACGAGCACGGCAAGGGGAAGTCCGCTGATTCGGAGCCATCGCACGGCACCATGGTGTCGTGAACGCGGACCTCGTGCTCGAAGGGGGCGGCGTGAAGGGGATCGGGCTCGCCGGGGCGCTCTCCGCTCTCGAGGCCGGCGGCTACGAGTTCCCTCGCATCGCCGGGACGTCGGCGGGCGCGTTGTTGGGCGCGCTCGCCGCCGCGGGATACGACGCCTCCGAACTCCGCGAGCTGATGGCGACCATCGACTACCGGCAGTTCGCCGACACCAGCCTCCTCGACCGGCTCGGCGCCCTCGGCAAGAGCCTCTCGGTCATCTTTGAACAGGGGGTGTACGAAGGAGCGAAGCTCCGCGACTGGGTGGCCGAGAAGCTCGCCGCCAAGGGCGTGGAGACCTTTGCCGACCTGCGGATTCCCGACGACCCCGCGTCCGACCTTCCCCCGGAGCGGCGCTACCGCCTCGTCGTCATGGCCTCTGACGTCTCGCGTGGCCGCTTGGCTCGACTTCCCTGGGACTACGCGCAGTACGGACTCGACCCCGACCGCCAACGTGTGGCCGACGCCGTGCGCGCGTCGACGTCCATCCCCTTCTATTACGAGCCCGTGCGCCTCACCGGCGGTCACGGGTGGGAGAACGTCCTCGTGGACGGCGGGATGCTGTCGAACTTCCCCATCGAGGTGTTCGATCGCCGCGACGGCAAGCCTCCGCGCTGGCCGACCTTCGGCGTGAAGCTGTCGGCTGAGCCGGGTGCCGCGCGGCGCCCCACCGCCGTCGACAACACCTTTGAGTTCGCCAAGGTGCTCGTGATGACCATGATGCAATTCCACGACCAGATGCACCTCGATGATCCGGCCGTCCTCGCCCGCACGATGTTCGTCGACACGTTGCGCGTCCGGGCCACCGACTTCGACCTCGACCCGGACACCCAGACCCAGCTCTACGACAACGGCCGCGTCGCCGCCGAGCGATTCCTCGCGGGGTGGGACTTCGACGCCTACGTCGACGCCTTTCGTCGCTGAGCACCCGTTTCTTGGATGGGCGTCACGCACGCAGCCCGTGCAATTCCCATCCAAGAACGAGGGGCGACGCGCACGCAACCCTCAGACCGTGGAGGGGTCGCCTTTCCAGGGCGGATCGCGAGGGGCGTCGAAGAACGGGGGGTCGACGCCCCCTTCGATGGCCTTGAAGGCCACGTCGACCCAGAAGCCGCCGCCCGCGAGCGGCTGCGGCAGCTCGTCACGCCCGAAGAACCCGACGTCGCGCGTCTCGAGCGGATGACCGGCGAGGGAACCGCCCACCACGCGGCAGTGGAACACGATCGAGTACAGCGGAAGGAAGGCGAACCCGAGGCGCAGGCCGTCGAAGACGGCGATGAGGCGCGTGGGCTCCACCTCCATCCCCGTCTCCTCGTAAACCTCCTTGATGGCCACCTCGGACGGCGAGTAGCCGACGTCGGCCCACCCCACCGGATAGAGCCACACCCCCGAGTCGGCGCGCTGGGTGAGCAGCATGCGGCCCTCGTCGTCGCCCACCACGGCGGCGACGGCGACCTTGGGCGTCACGTAGCCAGGAACGCCCTGCCCGACCGTCTTCATCCACTCTTCGAATTGGTGCTCGGCCTCGGTCTCTTCCACCGCCGCGGCGCGGATGTCGGCGGCGATCTTCAGGACTTCCTGGAATCGCTCCTGCTCGTAGAGGCTCTGGGTGAAGCCGAGGCCAGTGCGGGCGACCCCGGCGAGGGACTCCGCCCATCGCAGGAGATCGCGGGCCGAGACCTGGGGATGCAGCGGCGAGTCGGCCATGGGCGAGAGGTTACGACGGCTAGCCGCGGCGCAGGCGTCCGAGGAGTGTGAGGCGCAGCCGCGACAACGCCTCCTCGCCGCTCAGCTTTCCACCGGTCGCGTCGCGCACGTAGAAGGCGTCGATGATGCGGTCACCCACCGTGTTGATCTTCGCGAGGTGCACGTCGAGTCCCAGTTCGGCGAGCACCTCCGTGATCTGGAACAACAGCCCGATCCGGTCGTCACAATGCACCTCGACCACGGTGGCGAAGTCGGAAGCCTCCTGGTCGACAATCACTTCGGGGGGCGTCGGCGGCTTGGTGCGACGCCGCGTCGGCGCATAGGTCTCCGCCCGATCTCGCACCCTGGCCGCAACATCCAACTCTCCCTCGACCGCCGCTCGGAGGTCCGCCGACACCCTCGCGGCGCCGCCGTCCTTGGTCAGCCGGCCGTAGTGGTCGTAGACGCGGATCACCTCCAACGCCATGCCGTCGGCACGCGTATGCGCGTGGAGTTCCTGCACGTTGAGGCCGTTCGCCGCCATGACGCCGGCGACGGCGGCGAGCATCCCCGGGTGGTCCCGAGCCACCACGGTGCAGACAGGGCGATCGCCGACCCCGGTCGACCACTCGACGGCGGTCGCCTGCTGATCGAGCATGTCTCGGTGCCGCACGATCTGTTCCGCCATGAAGGCGAGCGGATACGAGAGCGGCATCGCGTCGAGATGGACGTCGGCGGCCTCGCGTCCGACGAGCGCCGCGACCTCCTCGCGTCGCACTTCGGCGACGCCCGCGCCGACCTCGCCCCGGTCGAAGAGGTTCATCGCCTTGACGAACAGCTCCCGCACCAGGGCGGCCTTCACCGGTCCCCACGCCGCGGGGCCGGTGGCCTTCGAATCACCGATGGTGAGCAGGTAGAGCAGTTCGAGGGTCGTCGCGTCGGTGGCCAGGCGAGCGACGCGCGCCGCGGTCGCCTCCTCGGCGAGGTCGCGCCGGGTCGCCGTATCAGGGAGCAAGAGGTGCTGATGGACGATGCGCTCGATGTGGGCCAGGCCGGCGTCGTCGATTCCGATGCGCCGGCACAATGCAATCGCGAGGTCGGCACCGACCTGGGAGTGATCACCCGGCAACCCCTTGCCGATGTCGTGGACAAGCGCGGCGAGCGGCAACAACTCCGGCCGCTGGAGGCCGGCGGCCACTTGGTTGTCGAACTCGTCGCCGTCTCCATCGAGCAACGCCGCCACCTCGGCGACCGCCTCGAGCAGGTGCCGGTCGACGGCAAACCGGTGGTACGCGTTCCGTTGCGGGAGGGATCGCACGTGGTGCCATTCCGGCACGAGCCGCTCCCACACCCCCACCTGCGCGAGCGACTCGATGGCGGCGATGGCCCGCCTCCCCGCGCGCAGGAGGCGCAGGAAATCGGAACGGCACGATTCGTCCCAGCGGGCGAGCCACGCGTCGCCGTCACTCGCCGCCTGGTCGGCGAGCCGGGTCAGGGTCTCGCGGTCGATCGGCGCGTCCGCCCGGGCCGCTTCCGCGGCCACCCGAACCGCCGCCGCGCCGTCGGCGGTGGCGTCGGCGAGCAGGATGACCCGCCGATCCCGGAGCACGACCCCGGCGGCGAGCACCTTGTCGCGCCGACCGAGACGCCCGAGGGGGCCGACCTGGCCCGCCCGCAGTCGCGCCCACACGTCGGCGGCGATCCACGCCACGCCGCGCGCCGCTTCGGCGAGATGGTGGGCGAGCTCGTCGGCATCGCCACGGCGAGCCCAACCGGCCACCGCGTCCTGATCCTGGAGACGCAAGTCGTCGCCCTTCCCCTTGGTGACCCGATGGAGGGCCACCCGCACCGTCAACAGGAGATCGCGCGCGTCGGTGAGGCGGGCGGGGTCGTCGGCATGGAGGTACCCGCGCTCGAGGAGGGCCGCCACGCCACCCGACGCGCCACCGAGCGCCCAACCGGCCCACTCGAGCGCGTGGAGATCGCGCAGACCACCGCCGCCCTCCTTGAGGTTGGGCTCGAGGAAATCGGCGATCAGCGCTCCCCGCCGCGCTTCGGAGGCCTCGGCGAGGGTGGTGATCAGCCGGCGCTGACGCTTGGTCGCGAGGGCGCGGACCCGTTCGACCAGCAGGGTGGTGAGGGCGGCGTCGCCGGCGATGTGGCGCACGTCGAGCATGGACGTGAGCGCCTGCACGTCGGCGTCGGCGAGCGCCACCGCCTCTTTGATCGTCCGGGTGGCGTGTCCGACGATCAGGCCGGCGTCCCAGAGCGGATACCACAGCGCGTCGGCGATCTTCGCCACGCCGCTGCCCCCGCCGTGCACGAGGAGCAGGTCGACGTCGCTCCCCGGACACAGCTCCCGGCGGGCATACGAGCCGAGCCCGACCAACGCCATCCCGTGGGTCCCGGCGGCGGCGTCCGGGAACAGCCGCGTCAGAACGTCGTCGAAGAGCGCGGCGTAGGCCGAACCGAAGTCGGGCCCGCCTAGGGTCGCATCGGCGACCAGGCGGGCCCGAGCTTCGCGTAGCTGCTCGGTGACAGGAGACGGTGCGTCAGAGCGCGTCAGCCCCGGCCTCCCCCGTGCGGATCCGTGTGATCGATTCCACCGGGGTGACCCAGACCTTCCCGTCGCCGATCTTGTCGGTGCGGGCGGCGCCGGCAATGGCTTCGACGACTTTCGCCGCGTCACCATCGTCGACGACCACCTCGACCCTCACCTTGGGCACGAAGTCGACCGTGTATTCAGCACCGCGGTAGGTCTCGGTGTGGCCGCGCTGGCGGCCGAACCCGCGGACTTCCGACACGGTCATCCCGGCGACGCCAACCTCACCGAGCGAGGCCTTCACGTCGTCGAGCTTGTGCGGCTTAATGATCGCAGTCACGAGCTTCACTGTTCCTCCCTCATTCCCGCGCCATCGAGCCCATGTCGCCGAGGGCGTAGCTCACCTCGGCGTGCTGGGTCAGGTCGAGACCCTGGTCTTCTTCGTCCTCGGTCACCCGGATGCCCTTCGGCAACACGGCCTTGAGTCCGAGGAGAATGATCGCACTCATTGCGAACGAGTAGCCGAACGTGGCGAAGCTTGCGACCGCCTGGTCCTTGAACAGGCCCCATCCTCCGCCGGTGAACACGCCGTCGACGGCTGCGTATTGACCGAGCGCGTTGACGACGTCGTCGGCAAAGAACCCGAGGAGCAGCGACCCCACGAGCCCGCCGACGAGGTGGACGCCCACCACGTCGAGCGAGTCGTCATACTGGAGCTTGAACTTCAACTGGATGGCCAGGTAGCAGATCACCCCCGCGGCGGCGCCGATGTAGAACGGCGACATGCCGCTGACGAACCCGGCACACGGGGTGATGGCAACCAGTCCGGCCACGGCACCCGAGGCGGCGCCAAGGGTGGTGGCGTGGCCGTCCTTCAGCCGTTCGACGGCGAGCCAGCCGAGCATCGCTGCGGCCGCCGCCATGTTGGTGTTGACGAAGGCCTGCACGGCCTGGCCATTGGCGAGCCCCGCGGACCCGGCGTTGAACCCGAACCAGCCGAACCACAGGATTCCGGCGCCGAGGAGGGTCCACGGGAGCATGTGCGGCGGCATGGCCGTCTTGGGCCAGCCCTTGCGCTTGCCGAGGATGATGACCGCGGCGAGGGCGGCCGCGCCGGCGTTGATGTGGACGACGGCGCCGCCGGCGAAGTCGAGGGCACCCATCTTCGCCATCCACCCGCCGCCGAACACCCAGTGGGCCACCGGCGAGTAGACGAGGATCGACCACAGGCCGAGGAACCACACCCACGCCGAGAACCGCATGCGATCGGCGATGGCCCCGGTGATCAGAGCGGGCGTGATGATGGCGAAGGTCGCCTGGTAGATCATGTCGAGCGCCGGACGCGCACCGCTCGAGGGATCGAAGAGGTCCCGCATCCAAGCGAACTCGAAGTCGCCGAGCAATCCTCCATCCCCAAAATTCCCGAAGGCCAGCGAGAACCCGACAACCCCCCAGATGACGCTGATCAGACCCATGGAGAAGAAGTTCTGCATCAGCATGCCAAGCATGTTCTTCGAGCGGACCATGCCGCCGTAGAAGAACGCCAGCCCCGGCGTCATGAAGAGGACCAGCGCGCTGGACGTGAGAATCCAGGCGTGGTCGCCTTGGTAATCCATGTGACCTCCCGCTCGGTTAGGTGAAACCTTTCGGCACCATGAACGCCGGACATTTCACCAAAGTGCACGGATTGTTACGACTGCGTGAACACGCCCGATCCTCCCGCGGGCGTGGCCAGCCGGCCGCGGTATGCGACGCGATATGGGACCATGGGAGGCGTGGGTGTCCGAGCCGACTGCCGCCACTACTCGATCCGCACGCTGCCGACCGGCGACCAGGTGGAGAAATGCCGCCTCGACGCCGCCCAGAAGGTGCCGTTCGCCTGTCCGGAGGGCTGCCTGTTCTTCGAGAAGCGGCCGATCAGCTCGGCGGGGTGGCAGGTGAGCGAGCCTCGGCCCCCGAAGGACTGACCGAGGGGTCGGTCGGCGGGACGGCCGGCATCGGCGGTTCGGGCGGAGGCGGCGTGGCGATGGCCTGCGAGCGTCGCCAGTGGTTGAGGAACACCAGCGCGGCGGTCCCGGCGAGGACCGCACCCCGGAGCAGTTGGGCGAGGCCCGCCCGGCGTTCGACGCTGTCGTCGCCATCGAACCCGGTGAAGTCGGGGAGGAGGGCCCGCACCACCCCATAGAGCCCGTCGCTCACCGACACCAAGACGACGGCGATCCCGACAAAGGCGACGGCCAGTAGGTATCCGTAGTGGACGCGCCAGGCTCCCCCGGACTTCCCGACCGACTCGAGGTGCAGGTCGGAGAAGCGGCGGCGGTGGAACCAGTAGATGCCGAAGGCGACGGCCGCGGCGAGGCCCGACCGCACGGCGTTGGTGTAGCGCTGGTCGTCGGGATCGGGAGCGGAGAACTCGCTCTCCGTCTCGAACGAGAATTCGGACTCTTCGGAGAACGACTCGTCCTCGAACCCGAACTCGTCGTGAAACGCTTCGGCGTCCTCCTCGACGATCGAGGTGATGACGTTGCCGGCGGCGTCGTTGAAGGCGAACAGCGTCACGAGGATCGTGATCACCCCTACGACGGCGAGGTAAAAGGCGTACGCCCGCCGGCCTTCGGGGTCGGGATCGGATCGGCCGGTCGCAACGGCGACGATGGCGAGTGCGATCACCGCGAGGAACGCCAGCACCGCGACGATGCCCAGTCCGATCACGCTGAAGAAATCGCCACCAAACATGCCATAAGCGTAGGCATCATCCCCGGCGAATCTTGTGGACCCTCGCCTTGGCCGCCCCCCACCTGAGGTGCAACCCGGCCAGGGCCTCGTCGCCGAAGTCGGCGAGCGTTCGGACCACGAGGTCGTAGTCGTCGTCGGGCTCCGCTCGTTCGTCGAAGGCGTCGCGAACCACTGGGGGCACGCCGGCCGATCGCAGCACGTCGGTCACCTCGCGGTGTGCGGTGCGGATGATCTGGAGGGGCGTGAGCGTGTGCTCGTCGGGGTCGAGGGCGAAGAACTCGGTGAGCACCCGCGAGACTCGCTCGGCCGCGTCGGCACCGGCGCGCCGGGCGCGGTCTTCGATCACCCGACGCTCGTGCTCGGTGTGCGAACCCCAGGCTTCAAGAAGGACGGCGGCGCGCCCCTGCGCCCAATCGGGCAGCACCGCCGCGAGACCCTCGATCATGGAGGCCCCCGCTCGCGCGAGCGCGTCGAGCGCTTCCTGCTCGTCCGCGCTCGTGGACCCGTCTCGCCTCATGACCGGAAAGAATGGCAGGCGTGAGGATCCTCGCGGCGAGCATCTTCGAAGGGGTCGTCTACCACTGCTCGTGCCTTGACGCGACCGACCCCTGCAATCCGCGCCTCGAGGTCGACGCCCTGATCCGCGAGGGAGACGCCGACGCGCCGTTGCGCGTGCAGGTCGCCGACTACAAACGCATGGTCGGCTTCGCCGCCGCCGAGGCGTGCCTCCCCCAGCTCCGCGCCGCCGGCCGCACCGCGGTCGAGGACGGCGTGGAATATCTCGTCTTTCCCATGTGGACCGCCATCGCCTAGCCCGGGGCTGACCACCGGAACGGGCGATAGGTTCGGGCGCATGGATCCGATCATTGCTCGGAAGACATGGCGGACCGTCGAACCCCTCCACATGATGATCTACTTCGCGCCCGAAGCGTTCGACGCCTACGGCGAACTCGGTGTCACCGACTGGCCCGCCGGCTACTTCGGCTCGCGCTCGGCGGCACTGGGCGTCGTCGCGCCCGAAGTGGTCATCGCCACCTTCTTCAACTTCCATCCGGCGCTCGTGCGGCGGTCACTCGCCGTCGTCTGGGAAGCCACCACGCCCGAGGCCATGCTGGACGCCCGCACGAGCGCCGCCGATCGGGCGCTGCGCCGCCTCCTCGGCGACGACGGCGTGACCTCCTCGGAGATGGCCGCGGTCGCAGAACTCACACGGCGCGCCGCCGACGCAGCCTGCGATCACGTCGTCGGTCGACCGTTGTTCGCCGCGCACGCTGCACTCCCGTGGCCCGATGAGCCTCACCTCGTGGCGTGGCACGCACAGACCTTGCTGCGGGAGTTCAGGGGCGATGGTCACATCGCCGCCCTGGTGTCCCACGGCGTCGGACCCCTCGAAGCACTGATCCTGCATGCCGCCACCGGCGAGGTCAACGACGACGCCCTGCGCTCGAGTCGAGCGTGGCCGGAGCACGACTGGAACGCCGCCGTCGAGCGGCTCCGCTCGCACGGGCTGCTCGCTCCTGGGCCATCCATCGCGTTCACGGACGCGGGCCGCGAGGAACGCGACCGCATCGAACACGCCACCGACGTCACCGCCCTCGCCGCATACGAGAACCTCGGCGAGGAGGCCTGCGAGCAGCTTCGGGCCATCGCGCGGCCGTTCAGCCGACGCATCGTCGAAGGTGGTGCCCTCGCGGGGACGCCGCTCAACGCGCCGGGGCAATGAGTCCAGGCGGGACGCCGTCGAGATCGCACGTGAGCACGAGCCCGCCTTCGACCGAGCGGACGTCGGCGGCGCGCGGGAGCAGGGGTGAGGTGGGGATGGGGATCTCGAAGTCCATCGACACCAGCAGCGGCACACCCTGAAGGCGCCCGGGGCGGAACTTCACCACGTCGTCGTCGATCGACAGGGCGCCGCGCGCCGACACCGCGAGGAGACCGACGCCGGCGCGGATCTCCACCTCGTCGTCGTGGAACACGATGGGGAGCCCCACCGCCTTCGCCACCGACGCGCCTTCGATCTCTACCTCGACCCGTCCGGTCCCGAGGGATTTCAGGCGCACACGACCACGCCACAGGTCGGCGCGCCCGATCGTGACCTCGTGGAGTTCGATGGTCAATCGGCGCAACCGCAACAGAGCGTCACCGGCGCTGACCTGCGCGTCGAAGAGGGCGACCTCGATATCGGACACCACCCCCCGGCGGAGCAGGGGTCCGAGGAAGTGGGTCGAGCGGATGCGGGCGAGCGCCCGGCTCCCCGGGTAATGAGCCTCGGCCCGGTCACGGATCTGCGCTTCGGCCCAGGCGCGGGCCAGGTGCCTGAACGGGCGGTCCACAGAGCCCATCAGCTCTCGAGGACGTCGCCCTCCATGCGGTTCACCGAGACGCCGACCTCGCGGAAGTAGCTGATGGCGTCCTCGACCTTGTCGTCGTCGCCGCCGATCTCGAGGATGACCCAGCCGGAGTGGGCCTCGACGTTGGCCCGCCGGATGTTGGGGATCACGTCGAACCGGCGCACCGCCTCGTAGATGATCGGCTGATCGACGAGGTCTTCCGGGAACGACAGGAACAAGCGAACGGAACTCATCGATCAGCCTCCCTCGGGGGTTGCGGCGGAGCCAGAAGGACCCGAGGCCAGACCCACCGACGCCAGCGCGTCGGCGATCGGGGCCACGAGGCCGACGTAGAACGGCCCGAACTCGGCGTAGCGGGCCGACACCTCGTCGAAGCGCATCTCGTAGACGATGTCCTTGATCGCCACGGGGTCGTCCGCAAGCAGCGTGACGCCCCATTCCCAGTCGTCGAGACCGGTGGCGCCGGTGATGAGCTGGAGGACGCGGCCAGCGTAGGTGCGGCCGACTCGGGCGTGGCCCCCCATCAGCTCCTTGCGCTCGTCGTACGAGAGGGCGTACCAGTTCGCACCCTCCTGACGGCGCTTGGCCATCGGGTAGAAGCAGAGCAGGCGCTTGGGCGGGAGCCTCGGGTGGAGGCGGTTCTCCGCGTACTCGCCCGTGCGGGCGTCCGGCGGCATGTACTCGGACAGTTCGGTGAGCGAAACAAAGGAGTACGTCGGTTCGAGGGGCGCCTCGAGGAGCTCTTGCTGGAACGACTGCAGTCGCCCGAGATCGGGCCCGAGCGCCATGACGCCGAGATCGGCCTTGTGGCCGAGCACCGAGAAGGCGATGGCCTGGTGGTCGTCGCGCTCGAGCGCGGCCACCGCGTCGACAATGCGCTTGGCCGCCTCCGGCTCCGCGGCGGCGCGCGTGCGATCCACGCGGTAGAGGAGGTGCAGGACGCCCCATCCCTCGCTCGGTACCAGCGGTTCCATTCCCTCAGGCTACCGGCGGGAGGCCGAGTGGAGCCGGGTCGCCGTCCACCCCTACCGTCGCCCTCTCGTGCGCGCCTTCGTCGCCCCTTTGCTCGTTGTGCTGTCGGTGGTCGCGCCCGTGCGCGCCGGCGCCTCGGGCGAGGAGGTGCGCGTCGCCGTCTTCGAGGGGCGCGGCGTCGGTCATGGGGCCGGCCTTCCGCTCGACGGCGCCAACGCTCTCGCGCTCGGCGACGCGTCCGCCGATGCCATCCTGAAGCGGTTCTTCCCCGGCGCGTCCCGGGGAAGGGCCAAGGGGCTCGTGCGGGTTCTCCTCGCCGCCCGCGACGACCTGCGCACGGGCGTCGAGGTCACCCTCCCCGACGGTGGCGTGGTGCGCGACGGGCGCACGACACCGGTCGCACCGTCGTTCCCGATTTCCGTGCCCCCGGGGGGGAGGGTCCGCCTGTCGTTCGCCGACGGGTTCTCTCGCGCCGAGGTGCTCGACGAGCGCTCCGTCTCGGGGACAGTCGAGATCACCCCCACCTTGGCTCCCGGCAACGCCGCGACGACGACCACGACCCGAGGCACCTCCGCACCGGGCCTCGGGGCATCCAAGAGCTCGCTCTGGATCGAGCCGCGCCGCGGTGGGCGGATCGTCGTGGCGCCCGAAGACGGCGGCGAGCCCCGGACCTATCGGGGGCTCACCGAGATGGTCGTCGAGGCCGAGCGGCTGCACCTCGTCGCCGAACTCGATGTCGAGGACTACCTCAAAGGCGTCGATCTCACCCTGCCGGGCGGCACCGATCTCGAGCCGGTCGCCCTGGAGGCCGCCGTGATCACGGCCCGGAGCTACGCGCTGCGATCGGCGCGAGCAGAACCCCGCATCGGTCGGTTCCATCTCTTCGCCGACGACCGGTCCCTTCGTTACGTCGGCGTCGACGAAGCGCCCAAGACGACGGGAGCGGCCGTGCTCGCCACCTCCGGGAAGGTCGTCAAGCACGACGGCGTCCCGGCCGCGGCCATGATCACCACCAGCGCCGGCGGCCAGACGGCGGGGGGAGAGGAAGTCTTCGGGTCGGCCGGGGCCGACCTGCCCTACCTCGCTCCTGTCGAATACTCGGTCGGCGACGAGTTCCGCTGGCGGGCGGAGATGTCGGTGGCCGACCTCGCGTCCCGGCTCGGGCGGCCGCTCGGCGACGCCGAGATCGCCAGCGTCGAGATCGTGGCCACGGGGCGCTCCGGCCGCCCGACGCGGCTTCGGGTGGCGGCGCCCGACGGCGCCAGCGCCGCCGAGGTGGAGGCGTTCCACTCGATGCTGCGGCTCCCGTCGAGCGCGTTCGAGGTCCACATCGAGTCGCGCCCCGAGGCACCGCCCGCGGGCATCGACGCGGCCCCGTTTCAGGAGCTCCCCGGGCGCCCGCTCAGCGAAACGGCCCTCGCGAGGGACCCCGTCGAGCAACGGGACGACGGAGAGAGCAGCGTGCCGTTCGTTGTCGTCGCCGTCGCGGGCTTGAGCCTCGTCGCCGCCTTCGTCGTCCTGCTCGTAGCCGACGTGCAACGCCGGGTGCGGGCGGTTCGGGAGCGGCGGGCGTCTCGTCGACGGCACCCAAGCGACTCTGCCGAGGTCCCCGTCGTGATCGAACCTGAGTCGGCGACCGTTCCGCGCCACGACGCGGCCCCCACGACGGAGCCAGAGAGGGGCGACGATGCGACGCAGCGACCGGCCGAGGAAACGGCCGCAGCACGGGTGGAGCCGTCGCGGTGGCACAACGAACCCGACTGGCTCGCCGACCTGGTGCCCGACGAGTTCCTCGCCGAGGACGAAGAACCCCCGCCGACCCGCCCCTTGAGCGAGATCCTCGGATGGGACGACGCCCCGGACTGGCTCGACGAACCCGAGCATCCCCCGGATCCTCCGGATGGCCCGGATCCCCCGGACGGTCCGGACCGTCGGGGCGACTGAGGCCGCGTGCCCCCGCGCATGTGTGAGTGCCTGCCCGCCCATGGGCGGGCAGGCACTCACACACCACGACGAAGGGGCGCCCCCGTAGAGACGCCCCTTCGCATTCCGTTCTGTGCGGCCGTTCTGTGCGGCTGGTCTAGACGCAGCCGTTCTGTGCGGCTGGTTTAGAAGTCGGGCATCCCGCCGCCGTCCGGCATGGCCGGCATGGGGTGATCCTCGGGCTTCTCGGCCACGATCGCCTCGGTGGTGAGGAAGAGGGCCGCGATCGACGCTGCGTTCTGCAGCGCCGAACGGGTCACCTTGGCGGCGTCGATGACGCCTGCCTTGGTGAGGTCCTCGTAGTCGCCAGTGCTGGCGTTGAGGCCCTCGGCTCCGTCCATGCCACGCACCCGCTCCACCACGACGCCGCCTTCGAGGCCGGCGTTGTGAGCAATCTGCTTCAGCGGCTCCTCGAGGGACTTGGCCACGATGCGAGCACCGGTGGCCACGTCGCCCTCGAGCGAGTCGGCGCTCTTCAGCACCGCCGCCTGGGCACGCAGCAGCGTGACGCCACCGCCGGGGACGACACCCTCTTCGAGGGCGGCCTTGGTGGTCTGCACGGCGTCCTCGATGCGGTGCTTCTTCTCCTTGAGCTCGACCTCGGTGGCCGCGCCGACCTTGATGACGGCGACGCCGCCCGAGAGCTTGGCCAGACGCTCCTGGAGCTTCTCCCGGTCGTAGTCGGAGTCGGTGTCGTCGATCTCGCGCCTGATCTGCGCGATCCGACCCTTCACGTCCTCCTTCTTGCCTCCACCCTCGACGATCGTCGTCTCGTCCTTGGTGACGACGACCTTTCGGGCGGTGCCGAGCAGATCGAGCGTGACGTTCTCGATCTTCAGACCGACGTCCTCGCTGATGACCTCGCCGCCGGTCAACTTGGCCATGTCCTCGAGCATCGCCTTGCGGCGCTCGCCGAAGCCAGGAGCCTTGATCGCGACCGACTTGAAGGTGCCGCGGATCTTGTTGACGACCAGGGTGGCAAGGGCCTCTCCCTCGACGTCCTCGGAGATGATCACGAGCGGCTTGCCGGCCTGCATCACGCGCTCGAGCACCGGCAGCAGGTCCTTGACCGCCGAGATCTTGGAGGAGACGAGCATGATGTACGGGTCCTCCATGACCGTCTCCATGCGGTCAGGGTCGGTCACGAAGTAGGGGCTGATGTAGCCCTTGTCGAACCGCATGCCCTCGACGAGGTCCATCTCGAGGCCGAAGGTCTGGCTCTCCTCGACCGTGACGACGCCGTCCGCACCGACCTTGTTGATCGCCTCGGCGATCATCTGGCCGATCTCGGGGTCGGCGGCGGAGATGGCCGCGACGTTGGCGACCTCTTCCTTCGACGTGTCGACGTTCTTCGACTGCTTCTGAATCGACTCGACCGCGGTCACCACGGCCGCTTCGATGCCCTTCTTGAGGGTCATCGGGTTGGCGCCGGCGGCCACGTTGCGCAGGCCCTCACGGACCATCGCCCACGCCAGCACGGTGGCCGTCGTGGTGCCGTCACCGGCGACGTCGTCGGTCTTTTTCGCCACTTCCTTGACCAGCTCGGCCCCGATCTTCTCGAACGGGTCCTCGAGCTCGATCTCCTTGGCAATCGACACGCCGTCGTTCGTGATCGTGGGTGCGCCCCACTTCTTCTCGAGGACGACGTTTCGGCCCTTCGGGCCGAGCGTGACCCGGACGGCGTCGGCGAGCTTGTTCATGCCCGCTTCCAGTGCCCGTCGAGCCGTTTCGTTGAAAACAATCTGCTTCGCAGCCATGCGCGTGAACCCCCTGGTCCCGCTCGTGAACGGTTTGGACTTCTCGGAAATGCTCTCTGCCCGGTTCCTCGCGGTGCCGGGAGGGTGATCTCCGTTGCCGAACTGCCTCAGCAGCCCGGCTCACCTCTGTATTTAGCACTCTCTGCCGAGGAGTGCTAATCACTCGACCGCTTCGAGTGCTAACGCCTGCCGCGGAACGGGCATTCCAGCGTGAGCATCAGCCGTGGCGCTCCCGGATCGTCAGGATGGCGAGGGGGATCGAGGCGAGCACGATCAGGGTGAGCGCGGGGACGGCCGCCCGGGCGAAATAGACCGAGCTCGCCGAACCCCACACCTCGGTGGCCAGCGTCGAGTACCCCGTCGGCGCCAGCAGGAGGGTGGCGGGCAGTTCCTTCATGGCGGTGAGGAACACCAGCGCGAAGCCGGCCGCCGCCCCCGGGGCGACGAGGGGCGCCACCACGCGCCGCCACGTCTCGAACCGGCCTGAACCCAGCGATCGCGCCGCTTCCTCGAGCGAGGGGCTCACTTGGAGGAGCGAACTCCGGAGCGCTCCGACGGCGACCGGCAGGAACAACACGACGTACGCAAAGACGAGCATGGTGCGGGTCTGATACAGGCCAGGGGCGTACCGCGCGCCGAAAAAGACGAGCGACAACGCGATCACGATCCCGGGAAGGGCGTGACCGATCCAGCTGCCCGCCTCGACACCCGACGCCACCGCACCGCGATGGCGGGCCGAGAGGATCGCGATCGGCCACGCGGCGATGAGCGCGAACAGACCGCCGAGGCTCGAGGCCTCGAGGCTGTGGCGGGCGGCCTCCCACGTGAACCCGAGTTCCTGGCCCTGCGAAATCCCCCGCACCAGCCAGTATCCCGTCACGCCAACGGGGACGCCGATGCCGAGCGCCGCAACGAGACCGCACGCCCCCATGAGCGGCCAGCGCCACGCGCCGAGGCGGACGGTCGGCGCGTGGCGCTGGGCCGAACCGTGGGCGCGGTGATAGGCCCCTCGTCCGCGAGACCGGAGTTCCGCGGCGAGGATCACCCCGGTCAACACCACGAGCATGAGCGACAGGACGGCTGCCGGCGTGCGGTCGAAGCTGGCCTTGTACTGCAAGAAGATCGCCCGGGTGAACGAGTCGAAGCGGAGGAGCGAGACGGCGCCGAAGTCGCTCAGCGCGTACAGCGCAGCGAGCAGCGCGCCGCTGGTGATCGCCGGACGGAGCTGGGGTAACACGATCTCGACGAACGTGCGCCTGCGGCTCCGACCGAGGCTGGCGCTCGCCTCCTCCATCGCCGGATCCAGCCGTCGGAGCGCAGCGCGCACGGTGAGGAACACGTACGGGTACGTGAACAGCGAGAGCACGAGCCACGCCCCAAAGAGCCCGTAGATGGGCGGGAGCCGTTCGACGCCGAGCGGCGCGAGCCAGTCCTGCACGAGGCCCTTCGGACCCAGGGCGGCGACAAAGCTGTAGCCCCCGATGAAGCTCGGGATCGCCAGCGGCAACGCGAGCACCACAGTCCACGCCCGCCGCAACGGGAGGTCGGTGCGGACCGTGAGCCAGGCGAAGGCCACGCCGACGACGGCGGCGGTCGCCGCCACGAGGACGGCGAGAAGGGCGCTGCGCACGAGCAACCCGATCGCCCGGTCGCTGGTGGCGATGTCGACCATGCCGCCGACGCCCGCCTCCGAGGCGCGCACGACGAGGTAGGCGATGGGGAGAAGCGCTCCCGCCGCCACGGCGATCCCGGCGGCGGCCACCGGCCATGGCGGCCGCCGCCCGGACACCCTTGTGCCGGCCGCGTCAGACGAGGCCGACCTCTTGCAACAGCGCGAGCGTCCCCTCGAGGTCGCGGAGATCCCCCAGGTCGACGTCGGGCTGCTCGATCTCGGTGAGGGCGGGAAGGCTTTCTGGACTCTCGAGGCCCTCGGTGAGTGGGTACTCGAAGCCGTCCTCCTCCGTGTGCCCGGCGAAGTACGTCTGCGCCGTCTCACTGAGGAGGAACCGCACGAAGGTCTCGGCCGCCTCGGGTTCCCCCGACGCCTTCACGATCCCCACGCCCGCGGTGTTCACCAACGAACCCGGGTCACCGCCGGCAAAGAAGTGGTTGGCGGCCGGGGTGGCGGGATCTTCGGCGAGGAATCGGAGCAGGTAGTAGTGGTTGACGAAGCCCACCTCGATCTCGCCGTCGATGACGGCCTGCACGATGGCCGAGTTGCCGTCGTAGACCTGCGCGTCGTTCGCCTTCATTGCCTCGAGCCACTCCCGAGCGCCGTCCTCGCCCTCGACCTTGCGCAAGGCGGTGACGAACGACTGGAACGACCCGTTGGTGGGCGCCCAGCCGACCTTTCCCTTCCACGCCGGGTCGGTGAAGTCGAGGATCGACGCCGGCATGTCGGCCTCGGTCAGCGCTTCGGTGTTGAACACGGCCACGCGGGCTCGGCCCGACGTTCCGATCCAACCCCCGCTCGTGGAGCGGAACCGGGCGGGCACGAGGTTGAGGATGTCGTCCGGGAGGCTGGCGAAGGCGCCCGCCGCCTCCACCGCGCCGAGCGATCCGGCGTCCTGAGCGAAGTACACGTCGGCGGGCGAGTTGTCGCCTTCCTCGAGGATCTGCGCCGCCAACTCGGCGGAGTCGCCGTAGCGGACGTTGAGGGTGATCCCCGACTCCTCCTCGAACTGTTCGAAGATGTCGGCGACGAGTTCCTCTTCACGGCCCGAGTAGATCGTGAGGCTCCTCCCGTCCGCCGCGGTGCCGCTGCTGCCCTTGTCCTCGTCGCCGCTCTTGTCACCGGCGTCACCCGAGGTGGTGTTGTTGTCGTCGCACGCCGCCGCGCCCCCTCCAAGGGCGAGGACGAGGGCGGCGAGAGTGATGAATTTCCGCATGGGGTCGGTCTCCCTGGCTGTTTCGTGGTCGTCTAACTTAGGTATCCCTTACCTAAGTAAACCCCTGACACGCGTGTCAAGTCGGGGCCGGCTCTGAAGGCACGCCGGGAAAGGCGACCACGTCGCCCTTCACGTAGAGCTTCACCCGGTCCCCCACCTCGAAGTGCCGGCCCGGGATGGTCCGGGCCCGGATGCGGGCCCCATCGGCAAGGTCGACCGCGATCACCTGGTCGTGGCCGTAAAACGTGATCTCGCGGACTCGCGCCGGTCCGCTGCCGTCAAGTCGGACCCTGACCGCCTCGCCGCGCAGCGCGACGACCGCCGGTCCCGGCGGCACGGGGTGTTCCGGGTGCAGTTCGCCGAGTTCGGTGCGGATGAGCGACCCGTCGCTCTCGCCGAAGACGAGGTCGGCTCCGCCGACGAAAGCAGCGACAAAGGGATCGGCGGGGTGCTCGTAGACGTCGCCGGGGTCGCCGACCTGGAGGAGGCGGCCCGCCTGCATGACGGCGACGCGATCGGAAAGGCTCAGCGCCTCCTCCTGGTCGTGGGTGACGAACACGGCCGTCGCCCCGGCCGCCTTGAGGATGGTGCGCACCTCGGCGCGCACCTCGGCGCGCAAAGCGGCGTCGAGATTCGAGAACGGTTCGTCGAGGAGGACGACCGCCGGCTCGGGCGCGAGCGCACGCGCCAGCGCGACGCGCTGCTGCTGGCCGCCCGAGAGTTCATGCGGATATCGCGCCCCATGGTCCTCGAGGCCGACGAGCTCGAGCACCTCGCGGACCCGCGCGTCCCGCGTCTTGGCGTCGCGGAGCCCGTACCCGACGTTCCCGGCGACGCTCCGGTGCGGGAAGAGGGCGTAGTCCTGGAACACGACGCCGATGCGTCGGCGCTCGGGCGGCACCACTCGATGGGCGCTCGCCACTTCCTCGCCGGCGAGGGTGATCGTGCCCCGATCCGGTCGCTCGAATCCGGCGAGCAGGCGAAGGAAGGTCGTCTTGCCGCACCCTGACGGCCCGAGCAGCGCCAAGATCTCGCCCTCGCGGATGGCGAGGTTTACGCCGTCGACCGCGATGACCGAGCCGAAGGCCTTCGCCAGCCCCGCCGTTTCGACGACGGTGGCGGCGGCGAATGGGTCCGCCAGTTCGCTCATCCGATGAGTGAGGGTAGCCTTACCTGAATGGCAGAGCTTCATGATCCGACCGAGGAGTACCTCGAGAACATCCTCGAGTTGGAAGAGGAGGGCGTCCGGCCACTGCGGGCGCGCCTCGTGGAACGTCTCGATCTCTCCGCCCCCGCGGTGTCGGAGGGCGTGGCCCGCCTCGAAGACCAGGGCTACGTCACCCTCGACACCGACAACGCGATCCGGCTCACCGACAAGGGCCGGAACCTCGCGGTCTCCATCGTCCGGCGCCACCGCCTCGCCGAGCGTCTCCTCACCGACATCATCGGATTGGAGTGGGAGAAGGTGCACCGCGAGGCCGACCGCTGGGAGCACGCCATTTCCGCCGATGTGGAGCAGAAACTCGTGGAGCTGCTTGGCGACCCGGCGACGTGTCCGCACGGGAACCCGATTCCGGGGACGGCGAACCCCGTCGACGACTCGGACTACGTGAGCCTCCTCAACGCGTCACCGGGGCCGATCACCATCACCCGCATCAGCGAGAAGCTCGAGTTGAACGACGACGCGCTCAAGATCTTGGCCGGCGCGCGGTTGATCCCGGGTGCGGCCGCCGAGGTCGTCGAGGTCACGCCGACCGGCGTGCGGGTGAAGTCGCCGTCGAAAGAGGAACTCCTCCCTCCCGAGGTCGCGCGGGAGATGTTCGTCCGCCCCGCCTGAGGTTCGAGCGCGCGAGGGTGTGCGTATGGCGTCGCGCTATGCGCGACGCCATACGCACACCCTCATTGGTCTGAGCGGCGGTTGCTCAGCACGGTCGCCGCGGCGTCGGGGGCGTCGTCGAGCGCCCATCCCGTCATCTCGGCACCGCCGAAGAGACCTTTCGTCGCCGAGTCGGCGACCCCGGCCCGCAGTCGCCGCTTGACGATCTCGAACGTCTTCGCCGGAAGCGCGGCGTACTCCGCCGCCATCTCCAGCGACCGGTCCAAGACGGCCTCATCGCCGACCTGCTCGTCGAACAACCCCATCTCGAGCGCGCCGGCCGCGTCGTAGAGGCGGCCGAGCATCGTGAGCCGGCGCGCCACCGGCGCGGTGAGTTCGGCGTGGACGACGGCCATCGCCATCGACGGATACGGAATGCCGACCTTCACTTCGGTGAGCCCGAAGCTCCCCGACTCCCCCACCACGCGGTAGTCCCCGCACAGGGCGAGGATCAACCCCCCGGCGACCGCGTGTCCGTTGACGGCGCACACGAGCGGCCGGGGGAACTCGTACCAGCCGGCGAAGAGGCGGTTGATCTGGCGGGCCATCTCGGCCTGCTCGTCAGCGGGCAGGGCAGGGACGACGCGCAGGTCGGCTCCGCCCGAGAAGAATCCACCAGACCCCGTGAGCACGGCCGCGGAAGGCGCCGCGGCCACGAGGTCGTCGAGCGCGGCGAGCCCGTCGGCAAGGAGTTGCGGGTCCATCGCGTTGGCCGGCGGTCGATCGATGGTGACGAGCGCGATCCCGTCGCGATCGTCCACCCGAACCAGGCTCATCGCTCGACTCTCCCGTGTCTGTGGCGCGTTATCGGGCTCTGTCCCCGATAACGCGCCACAGACACGGGAACGCGGGCGGGCAGGTCAGCCGCCGGCGACGGCGGGGATGATCGAGACCGTGTGGCCGGCCTCGACCGGCGTCTCGAGGCCCGACAGAAAGCGGATGTCCTCGTCGGCGACGAACACGTTCACAAATCGCCGCAGATTCCCCTCGTCGTCGAACAGCCGCTCGCCGAACCCGGGGTGGGCGGCCTCGAGGCCCTTCAGGATCTCGGCGACGGTGGTGCCGTCGATCTCGAGTTCGGACGCGCCACCGGACAGCGTGCGCAGGGGCGTGGGGATGCGGACCTTCGGCATGGTGATGGGCCTGTTCCTCGGCGTCTCGTGAAGCTCGGAGTCGGGACTCGTCGAATCCGGGCTACTCGTCGATGGTGAAGTGCTCGGTGAACGAGTCGATGGTCGGGGCGATGGTAGCGGTGGGTCCGGAGGTCGGCGCCACGGCGTCGAGCGTCTTGAGACCATGGCCGGTGACGTAGACCACCACCCGCTCGTCGGGCGAGATCACGCCGTCGGCGGCCAGCTTCTTCAGGCTGGCGACGGTCACCCCGGCGGCCGTCTCGCCGAAGATGCCCTCGGTGGCGGCGAGCAGCTTGATGCCCTCGACGATCTCGCCGTCGCTCACCGCCGCGCACCCGCCCTCGGACGTCCGGATCACGTCGAGGGCGAAGTAGCCGTCGGCGGGGTTGCCGATGGCGAGCGACTTGGCGATCGTGTCCGGCTTCACGGGCTTGATGGTGTCGCTCGCTTCGATGAACGCCTTGGCCACCGGCGAGCACCCGAGGGCCTGCGCCCCCGACACCCTCACCTTCGGCTCCTCGTCGAGGAGCCCCACCTTCCACAACTCCTCGAAGCCCTTGCTGATCTTGGTCAGCTGCGACCCACTGGCGATCGGGACCACCACGTGGTCGGGCGCCTTCCACCCGAGCTGCTCGGCCGTCTCGAAGGCGAGCGTCTTCGAACCCTCCGCGTAGTACGGCCGCACGTTGACGTTGACAAACGCCCACGGGTAGTTGCCGGCCAGCTCGGCGCATAGACGGTTGACGTCGTCGTAGTTGCCGTTGACGGCGACGACGTTGCCGCCGTACACCGCGGTGGTGACGATCTTGCCCGCCTCGAGGTCGGCGGGGATGAACACGTAGCTCTTCAGACCGGCGCGGGCGGCGTGGGCCGCGACCGAGTTGGCGAGGTTGCCGGTCGACGCGCACGCCGCCGTCTTGAACCCGAACTCCAACGCCTTCGACAGCGCCACGGCGACGACGCGGTCCTTGAACGAGTTGGTGGGGTTGACGGTGTCGTTCTTGACCCACACGTCGTTGAGTCCCACGGCGGCGCCGAGTCGCTCGGCGCGCACGAGCGGCGTGAAGCCGGCGCCGAGGTCGACCTCGACCCCCCGATCGGTCGGGAGCAGGTCGGCGTAACGCCAAATCGTGCTCGGACCCCGCTCGATCTTCTCGCGCGTGACCGAGGCGCGGATCGCGTCGTAGTCGTAAGCCACCTCGAGCGGTCCGAAGCACCACTCGCACACGTGGATCGGGTCGGCCGGGTAGTCGCGCCCGCACTCCCGACAACGCAGACCGGAGACGAAGGCCACTACTTGCCTCCCCGCGTCGCGGCGACCCACGCGCCGACGGGAAGCGAAGCCGACGTTGCACACCTACCGAAGAGCACTGCATCCTCCTCATCGCCCGGGCATTGGCACCTGGCTGCCCCGAAGGGCTCCTGGTTGCCGCGGCGTCGTAGGGCCCGTCCCTCAGCCGCTCTTGATGAGAACCAGCTCCCATCGTAGCGGCGGGGTCGCAGCGAAGCCGAAGCGATTCCCCTCGTACGATGCCCATCCCCGGGCTCGCGCCTCGGGACGCTCGCCCTCGCGTTCTCGATCGGGGCTCGGAGCCTGGCGGCTACCCTCGCCGTCCGTGCTCGGCAACGACTTCCACCACGCCGACTTCGAGGTCGCCGGCCTGGCGCGGGCGAAGCGCGCCGCAGGCATCACGGTCTCGGTGTGCCTCCCCGCCCGCGACGAGGAAGCGACCGTCGCCGACATCGTCGAGACCGTACGGCGAGATCTCGTCGACGGCGTCGGACTCGTGGATGAGATCGTGGTGATCGACGACGGCTCCATCGACGAGACGACGGGCGTCGCCGAGCGGGCGGGGGCGAAGGCGATCGCTTCCTCGAGCGTGCTCGCGGAGTTCGGACCCAGCCTCGGCAAGGGCGACGCCCTGTGGCGCTCGCTGTACGTCGCCGAGGGAGACCTCGTGTGCTGGCTCGACGCCGACCTCGTCGACTTCGGTTCGCACTTCGTGACCGGGCTCCTCGGCCCGCTCATCACCGATCCCGCCGTCGGGTTCGTCAAGGCCCATTACGAACGCCCCGCCGGCGGGCGCGTGACAGAACTCATGGCCCGGCCGGTGATCTCGACCCTCTTCCCTCGCCTCGCTCCCATCATCCAACCCCTCGGCGGCGAATACGCCGGTCGGCGGTCGATCCTCGAGCGGCTGCCGTTCCCGACCGGATGGGGCGTCGAGGTCGGGCTGCTCGTGGAGGTGGTGGAGCGATTCGGCGCTCGCTCGATCGCCCAAGTCGACCTCGGGGTGCGACATCACCGCACGCGCACCATCGACGAGCTGAGCCCGCAGGCGATGGCGATCCTCGTGACGGCGCTCGGCAAGGCCGGGCTTCGAGAGAGTGAGGACGCAGAAGAACTCCTCCGACCCCGACCTGACGGTCGCGTCGACCGGATCGCCGTCGAGACCGCCGAACGTCCTCCGATGATCGAGGTCGCCGAGTACCGCGCGCGGCGACGGCAGGAGTCGGCGTGAGCATCCGCGTCCTGTACGTCGATATCGACGGCACGCTCGTTGGTCCCGGCGGCAGCCTGTTCCTCGACGGTGACGGGCACTTCCAGATCGAGACGGCGTCGGCGCTCGGCCGCGCCCGCGAGGCCGGCATCGAGGTCGCCCTCCTGTCAGGCCGCAGCCGACCGTCGATGGTCGAGCTGGCGCGCATCATCGACGCGCCCACGTGGATCGGCGAGCTCGGGGCCCTCCGCTGCTACGACCACGGCCGATCACCGGTGCACGACTATGGCGAGTATCCCGGCCACGGCGCACCGATCGACGACCTGCGCGCCGCGGCCGAGAAGCTGTGGACGCAGCATCCGCGCCAGCTCGAGGAGCACGGACCGTGGAACGCGTACCGCGAGGCGTCGTTCATGGTGCGCGGCGAGGTCGGCGAGGGCGACGTGCGGTCGTGGCTCGACGCCAACGGCTACGACTGGGTCGACTTCCTCGACAACGGCGTGATCCCGCGCCCGTTCCCCGGTCTCGACGTGGAAACGGTGCGGGTGTACCACCTCGTCCCCCGAGGAGTATCGAAGGCGCTCGCGATCGTCGCCGACCAACAACACCGTGACATCGCACCCGACGAGTGCGCCGTCATCGGCGACGCCCACTCCGATCTCGAATGCGCGTCGGTGGTGGCGCGGGCGTTCATCACGGCCAACGCCGTCGTCAAGGACCCCACGCTCCCCGCCGCCATCGACGCCGTCGCCAACGCCGAAGTCACACCCCGCGGTTACGGCCTCGGCTTCGCCGACGCCGTCGACACCCTTCTCGGAGCGCAGTAACCCCATCCCTGCCAACGACTTCGAGTCGTCTGAGACCCTCTCAGGGGGACAACTGACTCGGAGTCTCGCCGCCACCGCACGGCTGGAGCGTCGGGGACCTGTCGACCCCATCGACGCTCCGCCAGCCCGGGACCATGAACGCGGCCTGCTGCGGCAGTGCACAATGGGATGTGGCGTGTCCATCCTGCGGTTCGGCGACATCCCGAGGCGCGCGCTTTTGCAGCCAATGCGGTGCTCCCCAGCCGGAAACCCAAGCGGGCGACGGGCGGACGGGGGAACACCGCCTCGTGACCGTGCTCTTCGCTGACATGAGCCAATCGGTGGCCCGCACCGACGGACTCGTGCCCGAAGACGCGGCCATGCTCGTCGATCGTCTGCTCGACGCCATGGTCGACGTGATCATCGGATACGAGGGGCGCGTCGACCGGTTCCTCGGCGATGGGCTCCTCGCCGTCTTCGGGGCGCCCAACATGCGCGAGGACGATGCCGAACGGGCCGTGCGTGCTGCGCTCGACATCCGCGCCCGAGCCGCCACACTGGGTCTCGGGGTCACGGCCGGCATCAACAGCGGAGATGTGTACTTCGGGGAGATGGGGGGCGACGCCCATCGCGAGGTCACCGTCATGGGTCCGACGGTCAACCTCGCCGCACGCCTCCAAGCCAAGGCGGCCGAAGGGGAGGTCCTGGTAGGCGAACGCACCGAGCCTCTCGTCCGGAAGCGCTTTGCGATGGCACCGCGCGACCTTGAGATCAAGGGCCTCGCCGCCCCGGTCCGCGCCTACGTGATTGACGACCTCATCGATGATTCCACCACAGACGCAACCCTCACGCCGTTCGTCGGCCGTCCACGCGAGATGGCGACGTTGACCGAAATCGTGACGCTGACCAAATCCGGAACAGGGCGGGGCGTGGTGATCACCGGAGAGCCAGGCGCGGGGAAGTCGCGGCTCACCAGCGAGGTCCGGCGCGCGGCAGCGGGCGATACCCGATGGCTTGAAGGGCGCGCGTCGAACCTGACGCTCGACACGGCGTATTCCCTCTTCGGCGATCTGTTCCGCCGCCATCTGGGCATCGGCCGCAGGACCCCCCCGGCCGACGCCGCCGACCACGTCGAAGCGTTCATCTCGGGCCTTGGCCTTGATCACGGCGAGGTGACGCCCTATTTCGCCGCAGCTGTCGACGTGAATCGAGCGGACTGGGCACGCCAGGTCGCGTCGGCGGAACCGGAGCAGCGGGCGCTCCACGCGGCGCGTGCCATCACCGCCGTGTTCCGAGCCCTCGCCACAGATCACGCGACCGTGGCCGTCCTTGAGGACCTCCATTGGGCAGATGCGCGTTCGATCGAGGTCCTTGATCATCTTGTCGGGGTCGTCGCCGACCACCCACTCGTTGTCCTGGCGACAGCTCGAACAGGGTCGGAGTTCGTCGAGCGGCTCGGCCGGCACGACACCGTGACCATGATCGAGCTGGGCGAGTTGGGAGAAGCGGAGGCTTACCGCCTCCTCGCCGAGCTCCTCGGCGATGCGTCCACTGTCGCTCCGGATCTCGAAGCGCTGCTCCTCACCCGCGCCCGCGGCAATCCGTTCTTCTTGGAAGAGCTCGTGCGATCGCTGGTTGAGCAGGGTGCATTCGTATCCACGGGCGACGGCTCGCAAATGACCGGGCTCGAGGCGGCCGCCCTGGTTCCCGACACCGTCAAGGCGGTGATCGCCACCCGCATTGACCGGCTGGCCAGCGACACCCGGCGCGTGGCGGAAGCCGCGTCTGTTCTCGGCTCGACCTTCACCGTCTCGCGATTGGCGCCGTTGGTGCCCGATGGCGTCAACACGCTCGAGTGCCTCGACGGACTCGCCCGGGCGGGACTCGTGCGTGCGAATCACTCCGCCGCGGAAGCAACGTGGGCGTTCGTTCACGC
>DATDOY010000062.1:0-20468 GCA_035293045.1 Acidimicrobiia bacterium | reverse complement strand
GCCCACGCCACCACCCCCGCCACGGCGGCGGCGACGACGAGGACCGAGCCGTCGGCCGTGTCGGCCGTCCCCGCGATCCGGGCGCCGACGGTGCAGGCCACGATGAGAAGGCCTGGCTCGCGCATGCCCGACGCGACGCTGCGCACCGCGATGCCGAGACCAGCCATCCCCACCGCCCACGGGGCGAGCGCGGGACCCGCCGGCGCCCAGGGAAGGTCGTGGACGCGGGCGTCCACCGCGAGCGCGGTGAGTGCGGCGACGACGAGCAGGTCGCCGAGCACCGCGGTCGCGGTGCGAAGCGTCGTGGGCCGGTCGCGGGCCGACACCAGGACCGAGGCGGTCAGCCAGGCGGCCGCGAAGATCACCACCTCGTCGGCGGCGATGGCGACGAGGGCGGCGCCCGCCGCCGCGGCTCCGGCCACCGACGACCATCGCGACCGGCCTCGCACACGCAGGGCGAGGCACCCGGCCGCGAGCAGGCCCCCGATCACGCTCAGCGGGGTCATCGAACCCATCGGGCCTCCCATCCCCGGTCGCGGGCGACCAACCCGGTCATCGCGCCACGAGGGCGAGGACCACCGCCACGGCCCCGAACACCGCGGCGGCGGATTCCAACGACCCCGGCCTCACGCGCTCGGCGATGCGGCGCACGGCCGCCGCCAAGACGAGAGCCGCTACGGCACCTCCGCCGCGCGCAGCGCTCCACGTCGACCCTTCGCCGCTGACGAGCGGCGGTCCCACCGCGACCACGACGCCCAGAAGGATCACAGCAATGGGCGCGACGGCGTCTGTGAGCGCGCCGGGGGTCACGACGTCGCGAACGCGTCCCGCGCGGCGCGGCGCGGGCACGAGCGCAGCCGCAGCCGCGAGACAAGCGAGCGCGGCACACGCGCTCGCGAGCGCCACCGCCGCTGCGGGCGACGTGATCGCCGACCCGAGGACACGGTGCGCGCCCGTGATGTCGTCCATGGCCGTCGACCCGACCCGCAGGGCACCCGCCGACGCCACGAGCACCAGCGCGAGGGAAACCGCCGGCGCCCGCCGGCCGAGCGCGGCACCCAACAGGACCCCGGCGACGAGAAGGTCGCCGCCGGTCGCGCCGACGAGGAGGGGAAGAGCGGCGAAGGCGGCGAGGGCGCGCAGAACGTCGGCGCCCCTGCGCGCGGCGGTGGCGCCGAGGGCCGCTCGGGATTCGAGCCCGGCAATCCGGGCCGCGGGGATCGCCAGCGGGCCGCTGAGGAGGATCACCGCCGTGCTCACGACGTACGGCGTCATGACGGGATGAACGAGGTGCCGGACGCCTAGCCGGCGTGGCGGCGACCGTGGAGGTAGCTGCGGGCGAGGTGGTTCCACGAGCACCCCGTGCACACCTCGACCTCGTAACAGGTGAACTCGTCGACCTTCTCGCCCAAGCGCTCGAGCTCTTCCGCCGTGGTGATGCAGCGGCCGTTGGCGTGGTGGCGGCGAAGGCCGTCGCCGTACACGTACGCGACGAGCCGGAGGCGCCCGGTCTCGCACACGGGACACGACTCGCCGGAGTCGCGGCCGACATAGCGGGCCGCCCGCATGAGCTCGGGGTGGGCGTCGCAGATGTCGAGGCGCGACTTCACGCCCTCCTGGTACTCCCGCAGGACCGCTCGCCGCTTGAGGCTGTAGTCGACCTGTCCACCCATCGGGGGCGAGTGTAACGGCGGCCAGGCAGGCCCCCGCGCCGACCCCGCGCCCACGCCGCGCCAGAGGGTTCGGGACCTCCCGGCTCGATAGTGTTGCATCGATATATCGAGGCGATATATCGTGGAGCAATAACGCGAGCCGCAACCCGGGGCCCGCACCCGCCTCCGAAAGGGACGAAGTGCTCGAACTGCCGATCCTCGGGCTGCTGCACGAGGAGCCGATGCACGGCTACGAGCTGAAGAAGCGCCTCGACGAGACCCTCGGCGCGGTGACCGGCGTGTCCTACGGCTCGCTCTACCCCGCGCTGCGCCGGCTCGAGCGCGCCGGCGCCATCGAGGTCGTCGAGCCCGACGGCGGCCCGTCCCCCATTCCGATGACCGGCTCGATCGGCGGCGAGACCGCTGCCGCCCGCGTTCGCCGGGTCCTCACGCCGTCGCGCCGCAAGCGCAAGGAGTACCGCATCACCGACCGGGGCGCCGACGTGCTCGAAGGGCTCCTCAAGGCGAGCGAGGACGCCGGCGACGAGCGCGCCTTCGCGCTCAAGCTCGCCTTCTGTCGCCACCTCGCGCCCGAGGATCGGATGGCCTTGTTCGAACGCCGCCGCGACTGGCTGACGCAAAAGCTGGCGCGGGTGCGCGGCGCCCTCGGCGCGGGTGCTGGGCCCGGCCGGCGCGACCTCTACACGCGCTCGTTGATGGAGCACGACGACGAGGCCACCGAGCGCGACCTCGCGTGGATCGAGCGTTTGATCGCAGAAGAACGACAGATCTCGGGGCAACCCGGGGCGGAACAGCCGGCATAGCGCCGGGTTTGGGAGGAAACCACCGATGAGCAAAATCCGTGTCGCCATCGCCGGAGTCGGCAACTGCTCGAGCAGCCTCGTGCAGGGCATCGAGTACTACCGGGACGCGTCGCCCGACGAGACCGTTCCCGGCCTGATGAATGTCGTGCTGGGGGGCTACCACGTCGGCGACGTCGAGTTCGTCGCCGCCTTCGACGTCGACGCGTCGAAGGTCGGCCAGGATCTCGGCAAGGCCATCGCCGCCCACCCCAACAACACGGTGAAGTTCGCCGACGTCCCCGAGTTGGGCGTCGAAGTGCAGCGCGGGCCCACGTTCGACGGGTTCGGTCACTACTTCCAAGAGGTCTCGGAGGAGTCGCCGCGTGAGCCGGTCGACGTCGCCGAGGCCCTGCGCGACGCCCGCGCCGACGTGCTCATCTCCTACCTCCCCGTCGGCTCGGAACAAGCGCAGCGCTACTACGCCCAGGCGGCCATCGACGCCGGCGTGGCCTTCATCAACTGCATCCCGGTCTTTATCGCCTCCGACCCCGAGTGGGCGAAGAAGTTCGAGGACGCCGGCGTGCCGATCGTCGGCGACGACATCAAGAGCCAGGTGGGCGCGACCATCATCCACCGCACCCTTGCCCGCCTGTTCGAGGACCGCGGGCTCTCGCTCGACAACACGTACCAGCTCAACTTCGGCGGGAATATGGACTTCATGAACATGCTCGAGCGCGACCGCCTGAAGTCGAAGAAGATCTCCAAGACCCAGTCGGTCACCAGCCAGCTGCGTAACGGGATCGCCCCCGACAGCGTGCACATCGGCCCGTCGGATCACGTCCCCTGGCTGCTCGACCGCAAGTGGGCCTACATCCGCCTCGAGGGCCGCAACTTCGGCGACATCCCGCTCAACGTCGAACTGAAACTCGAGGTCCACGACTCGCCCAACTCCGCCGGCGTGGTCATCGACGCGCTGCGCTGCGCCAAGCTCGCCCTCGACGCCGGCGTCGGTGGCCCCCTGCTCGGCCCCTCGGCCTACTTCATGAAGAGCCCGCCCGTGCAGTACACCGACGAGCAGGCCCGCCAGATGGTCGAGGAGATCGCCATCGCAGGCTGACCCCGATCCATCGCTCGCGGAGACGGGTGCGGGAAGCCTCCATGCGATACTGAGTCCGTGGCGCCACCGTCGGAAACTCCCCTCAGTCGCGACCTTGCCGGGGCGGTGGGGTGGGCGCTGTTCGTGGGAATCGGGTTTGCCCTTGGGCTCGCGCTCGGCTCGCTCGGCGCCGACGTCCCGACCGACAGCGGGTTCCTCGTCTACATCGGCCTCATCGTCAGCGGGGCCACGCTCGTGATCCGCCTTGGGATGGTCGTCGTGAAACGCCGCGCCGGTGGGTTCGCCCCTGCTCGCCGACCGCGGCCCGAGCGGGCCCGCATCGCCGGGGCAGCCCCGTACCGTCCGCGACCCGTCGAGCGCCCCGACGCACGACCCGACGACGACCGCGACGAGCCACGCCCGGCCCGCAAGGCACCCGCCGCGTCCAAGGCCGCGTCCGCCAAAAAGACGGGGGAACGCACCGCCACCGCCAGGAAGTCGCCCGCCAAGGAGTCGCCCGCCAGGAAGACCGCGGCGACCAAGGCAACCCGCAAGAAACCGCCCCCCGACCGCACGCGCAAGCGGTAGCCCCGTCGGCGGGCTAAACAATCCGACGTGCGCACCTACCACGGACCCCGTACGGAGGTCGTTCGCTACGGCCCCGACGTCCCGGCCGAGGGCGACCTCAAGCTGCTCGGCGACGTCAAGGGCCTTCGGGTCCTCGAGCTTGGCAGCGGCTCTCGCTCGAGCGCGGTCGCCCTCGCCAAACAGGGCGCGCACGTGATCGCCGTCGATTCGAACCCCGACCGGCTCGCCGAGACCCGCGTGCTCGCCGAGGACGAAGAGGTCAAGGTCGAGTGGCACCAAACCGACCTCGCCGACCTCGCCTTTTTGCGGGCCGACTCGATGGACCTCGCCTTCTCGGCCGGAGCCATTCTCGAAGTCCCCGACCTCAGCCGCGTCTTCCGTCAGGTGCACCGCGTCTTGAAGCAGGGCGCCGATTTCGCCTTCAGCTACGAGCACCCGGTCGCGCTCGTCGCACGTGGGCGGTCGTACTTCGACGACGCCCCCATCCCGATTGAGGTCGACGGCGCCACGGTGGATCAGTACCCGCGTCCGATCTCCGAGGTCTACATGGCCCTGGTTCGCACCGGCTTTCGCATCGAGGTCATCGCCGAGCCCCGGCCCGTCCTCGGCGACCAGGCGCACCCCACGACCATCATCTGGCGGGCCACCAAAGAAGGCGTCTGAACCTCCGCTCCGGCACGAACGCCGCTTCGTGCCACGATTCACAGGGCCAATTCCGGCGTCTCGGGAGGAATCGGGGGAGCGCCCGTGGAATGACCCCATCGGTGCCTCGGCGGCACACGGGGGTGGGCGCAGTGACATCGGCAGGGACGTCGACACACAAGGGCGGACGCGGGAACGGACGCGGATCGGCACCGGGGCGGATCCTGCGCCTCATCTGCCTCGCCTTCTTGCTTCTAGGCCTCGGAGCGTCGGGCGCCACGCGGACAGCGCAGGCCCAGGCTGACTGCGGAGAGAAGACCCCGCCCGTCCTGACCGCGCTGGACTTCGGGCGCGCCGTCGACGTCCGCGCCGCGCCCGGCGAGGTGCCGGTCTCGGCCCACGCCACCGACAACGCGTCCGGCGTGCGATCCGTCCACGTCACCTTCCGCAGCCCCGAAGGCTCGGACGCCGCCGGCACATCGATGCACGTCGCGGACGCGAACTCGACCTCGACTCCGATCACGGACGCCGACGTTTCCGGCACCCTGAGGATCCCGCAATTCGTCGAAGGCGGCACGTGGACCGTGTCGTCGGTCCGCGTTTTCGACGGCGACGGCAACAGCCACACGTATGCCCCCACCGCTCCCGACTGGTCTCCAGCATGGCCCACGACGCTGACGGTCAGTTCGAACCACGACACGACCCCGCCGACGATCAGTTCGTTCGACTTTCAACCTCGCGTCGCGGACGCCACCGCCGAGGCCGCCGAGGTGTCGGTCACGGCCAGCGCCAGCGACGACCTCTCGGGCGTCAGCTCGGCGTATGTGAGCTTCATGAGCCCTTCGGCAACCCATGGCGACTCCGCGCATCTTTCGGTCACACAGACCGGGGCGCTGGCGGGAACGCTGACCATTCCCCCGGGCGTCGAGCCCGGGAACTGGACGGTCTCGACGCTCTCGGTGCGAGACCGCCGAGGGAACTCGACCAACTACGCGCCCGACGCGACCTGGGGCGCGGGTTGGCCGACCGACCTCACCGTGTTCTCGGTGCCGGCGCCGCCCCCGGCGCCGCCCCTCCCGACGCCAGATCCAACCCCGACCCCGACGCCAGAGCCAACCCCGACCCCGACGCCCCCGCCGTCATGCCCCGACGCCGCGGCGACCGGCGTCGCCGCGCCGCTCGACGTCCCGGGCACCCCGCTCCCGTCGCTCAGGACGCCACGCGTGCCCGGTGCCCCCGCGCTCCCCGGCCCCGCGAGCGACGCCGGCGCTCCTGGCGCTCCGGCCCCGCCCACGCAGGTACGAGGGATCCAAACCACAGCCCCTGACGCCCCGCCGTCGACCCCCGTCAGCATTGGCGATTCCGCCCTCTCCGGCCGGTCGCGGCTCGCGGCCAGCTTGATCGACCCCGGGGACGTATCGTTTGACCTCGGCCTCGTCGTTGCCAACGCCCTCCTCGCCGCCGCGGCGGTATTGCTCATCGCGTTCCCAGCCGAGCTGTTCAACAAGACCGTCGAAGAGAACCGCGAGGCGATCAGACGCTGGCCCTGGGTCGCCGCCATCCGTTCCTTCGTTTCGAAGGCCGGAGCCAATGTCCACGGGCTCACGACCGGCCGCAACGCCATGACGATCCTCCTCGTCGCGAGCGGCCTGCTGTATTCGCTGCTCGACCCGGACTTCCCGGGGAGCCTGCCGCTCGTGATCGCCAACGTCGGGGGGATCGCCGCAGCCTTCTGGGTCGTCACCATGGTCTACGAATACGGCGCCGGTTGGTTCTCCAACCGATGGCACGGCCAGTCCGGCACCCTGGCCCTGTCACCCGGCGCGCTCGGCATCGCGCTGGCCTGCGTGACCCTCTCGCGTCTCGTCGACTTCCAGCCCGGCTACCTCTACGGCATCGTCGCCGGGATCGACTTCGCCGGGCGTCTGTCCGACGAGGAAGAGGGCAAGGCGATCGGCGCCGCCGCCTGCGCCCTCCTCGCGGTGGGCTTCCTCGCCTGGCTCCTCTGGGTGCCGATCGGTGCGGGAACCGGCGCCGGGTCGAACGTCCTGCGCCTCACCCTCGACGCCGGGCTGGCCACCATCTTCGTGGCGTCCATCGAAGCCCTCGTCTTCGGGCTGTTCCCGCTCCGCTTCCTCGACGGCGAGAAGGTCAAGGCATGGAATCTCAAGGCGTGGTTCGCGCTGTACGGGGTTGGGATGTTCCTCTTCTTCCACATCCTCTTGCGCCCGGCAGAGGGTGGCTACGAGTCGGCTCCGACCGCATCCTGGACGATGGTGATCGGCCTCGCCGCTGTCTTCGCTAGCGGGTCCATCGCCCTCTGGGCGTACTTCCGCTACTTCGCGCCCGAACCCTCCGACGCTTCCGGTGACGACGACCTGATCGACCTCGCCGGCGACGTGATGGTGATCGACCCCGCATCATCGGCGGGCGACGTCATCGAGGAGATGTTCGGGACGGCCAAAGGCAACGTCGCGGATCCGACCGACGACCTCGAGGTAATCGTGGACGCGCCGGCGGCAACGCGGACGCGCCGGCGGGCCATCGCGGTGCCGACCCGCACCAAGGCGCGCTCTCGACCCTCATAGACGAGCGCCGCGTCGCTGCTCGCTGTGGCGCAACCCTCGACGAGCCCTACGAGTGCTCGCCCGTGATCCCCCGTTCGCGCGCCCATTCGTCGAGGCGGCGATAGGCCTCGGCCTCGTCCATCGGGCCGTCGTCGAGACGCGCATCGAGCAGGTGGTCGAGCGCATCGCCCACCACCCGGCCCGGCCCGACCCCAAGATGCTCCATCACTTGACGACCGTCGAGCGGCGGCCGGATGGCGTCGAGCTCCTCTTGCTTGCGGAGTTCGTCGATGCGGGCTTCGAGTTCGTCCATGCGGCGCGACAACTGCTCGGCCTTCTTCTGGTTGCGCGTCGTGCAGTCGCAGCGGACGAGGTGGTTGAGGTCGTCGAGCAGCGGCCCCGCGTCGCGCACGTAGCGGCGAACGGCGCGATCGGTCCAGCCCATCCGGTAGGTGTGGAAACGCAGGTGGAGATAGACGAGATCGACGACGTCGTCGATCATCTCGTTGGGAAACTTGAGGGCGCGCATGCGCTCCCGCGTCATGCGCGCGCCCACGACCTCGTGGTGGTGGAAGGTCACGCCTTGCGGGGCGATGGCGCGCGTCTTGGGCTTGCCGATGTCGTGGAACAGCGCGGCGACGCGTACACGGAGTTCCGGGCGCGTCTTGGCGACCACGGCGATCGTGTGGGCGAGGACGTCCTTGTGGCGATGGATCGGGTCCTGTTCCAGCGACAGGGCGGGGATCTCCGGGAGGAACTCCTCCATGAGGCCCGTGTCGACGAGGAACCACAGGCCGTCGGACGGATCGTCGACCTCGAGCAGTCGACTCAGCTCGTCGCGGATCCGCTCGGCGCTCACGATCTCGAGGCGTGCGCGGTGCTCCACGACCGCAGCGGTGATCTCGGGCACCGGCTGCATGTGGAATCGGGCGATGAACCGCGCCGCCCGCAACATCCGGAGCGGGTCGTCGAGGAAGGAGACCTCGGGTTCGAGGGGCGTGCGGAGCCGGCGGGACGCGAGATCCGCGAGGCCGTCGAACGGGTCGACGAGCGAGACCCCGGGCAGCTCGATGGCCATGGCGTTGACGGTGAAGTCGCGGCGCGACAGGTCGGTCTCGATGTCGTCGGAGAAGGTGACCTCGGGCTTTCGAGAATCCGGGTGGTAGACGTCGGCGCGGAACGTGGTGATCTCGAGACGAAGGCCACCCTTCTCGCACCCCACCGTGCCGAACCGCTGGCCTTGCAGCCACACGGCGTCGGCCCATCCCGAGACCGCTCGCTCGATGTCGTCGGGACGAGCCGATGTCGTCAGGTCGACGTCGGGCTCTCCCACCGTCCCCACCCCGAGCACGGCATCGCGCACGGTCCCGCCGACGAGATACGCGGAGTGGCCCCCCTCGGCGAGGCGCGCCGCGAGTTGCTGCACCGGCGACTCGGGCGCAAGGAGCGGCGCGAGGCGGTCAGGGACGCCGGGCGGCGACGGCGAGGGGGCGGCGGACACGGGCCCCATCGTCGCGCACCCACCCCTCGCTTCTGTCCTTTTGTGCGCCCCACACGAGGGCCCACCCAAGGACCGCAGCGATCTAGGCGGAGCGTTCGTCGAGCAGGCCGGCCTGCTTGAGGCCGAGGCGCAGGTCGTGTGGGTGCGACGACGTCGCGAGCGCGTCCCGCACCGTGATCCGACCCTGCTTGCACAGGTTGAGCAGGCACTGGTCGAAGGTCTGCATGCCGTAGTACTCGCCCTCGGCGATGACCTCTTCGAGGCCGTGAGTTTCCTCGGCGTCGACGATCTTGTCGAACACCCGCCCGGTGCTGACGAGCACCTCCACCGCGGCCACCCGGCCGGTGCCGCCCTCGGTCTCGAGGAGTCGCTGGCTCACGATCCCCCGCAGCGCGCCGGCCACGGTCAACCGAACCTGCTTCTGTTGGAACGGCGGGAAGAAGTCGATGATGCGGTTGATCGTCTCGGTGGCGTTCATCGTGTGCAGGGTCGACAGCACGAGGTGCCCGGTCTCCGCGGCCGAGAGGGCGGCCCACACGGTCTCGGGGTCACGCATCTCACCGATCAGGATCACGTCGGGGTCCTGGCGCAGCACCCGCTTCAGCGCGGCATGGAAGTCGGACGTGTCGCTCCCGACCTCCCGCTGGTTGACGATCGACATCTTGTCGGAATGGAGGACCTCGATGGGGTCCTCGATGGTCACGATGTGCTTGCGCTGGGTGGTGTTGATGTGGTCGACCATCGCCGACAGGGTCGTCGTCTTCCCCGAGCCGGTCGGGCCGGTGACGAGCACGAGGCCGCGCGGCTCTTCGGCGAGGCGCTGCACAACCGGTGGCAGCCCGAGCGTCTCGAAGTCCGGCGTTCCCGCGAGCACGCGCCGGAACACGAGCGCGATCGAGCCACGCTGGCGGAAGACATTCACCCGGAAGCGGCCGACGCCAGACACGCCGTGCGCGAAGTCGGCTTCGCTCGTCGACAGGAACTCGTCGGCGCGGTCCTTGGGCATGATCGAAAAGGCGATGCGCTCGGTGTCCTCGGCCGAGACCGGTTCGATCTCGATCGGTTCCAGGCGCCCGTCGATGCGGATGAACGGCGTGGCGCCGACCTTCACGTGCAGGTCGGAGGCACCGCGTTCAACGGTGGCGCGCAGCAACTGATTCAGGTCAACCACAAGGAAACCCCCTACGGATCGTTCGCATGGGTATCGACCGGCACGGGGCTCGCCTTGATCCCGACGCGGGGAACCCCGCTGAGCGTGGCGACCAGGGGGCCGACATGGGTCAGATCGCGGTCAGTTCGCGCGCTGCGTCCACCACCGACCGGCCGGGGCCGCCGCTCGAAGGGGGCTCCGGATGGGCCGCCGACCCCTCGGCCCAGGTGAGCAGGGTGGCGGCCACCGACGCCGTCACCGCCTCCAGGTCGTACCCCCCTTCGAGGAACGCCACGATCCGGTTCGGCGACGGCGCCAGCGAAGCCACCCGCGCCGCCAGGTCACCGAAATCTCCCGAGGTCAACCCGAGGTCGGTCAGCGGGTCGTCGCGGTGGGCGTCGAAGCCGGCGGACACGAGCACCCACTCCGGGGCGAAGCGCTCGACGACCGGCTCCACGACCTCGTCGAACGCCGCGAGGTAGACGTCGCCCGTCGACCCAGGGGGCATCGGCAGATTCAGGGTCGCTCCCGCTCCCGCGCCCGTGCCCCGTTCGGCGAGGCGACCGGTCCCCGGATAGAGCGGGGACTGGTGCAGCGATATGTAGAGGACGCGGCCGTCCTCGTAGAAGATGTCCTGGGTCCCGTTCCCGTGGTGGGCGTCCCAGTCGATCACGGCGACGCGCTCACCGGCGGCGGCCAACGACGCGGCCACCACCGCGGCGTTGTTGTAGAGGCAGAACCCCATGGCGCGGTCGGCCACCGCGTGGTGACCGGGTGGTCGCACGGCGAGAAACGCCGGGCCGCAGGCGGGGTCGGCTCGCAGACGCTCGACGGCCGCGAGGCCGAGGCCGGCCGCGAGTCGGGCCGCATGCAGCGACCCGGCCGAGGCCACCGTGTCGGGATCGAGGCGGCCGCCCCCACCTTCGATGAAGGCGTCGAGGGCGTCGAGGTAGCGGGGGGTGTGAACGCGCTCGAGTTCTGCCCGCGTGGCGTCGCGAGCCTCGACGGCCACGACCGCTTCCTCGAGACCAGCGGCGGCGACGCCGGCCCGAGCGGCCCCAAGCCGGGTGGGTCGCTCCGGGTGTCCACGCCCGGTGTCGTGCTCGAGGAACGCGGGATCCGCGCCGTACAGCAGCACGGTTCGAGGCTACCGCCACCGTCGAGACCCCCAGAGGGGGCCACGCCTACGCTGCGCGGCAGTGTCGGAAGCGATGAATACCGGAACCGGACGACGGAGCCTTCGCAGCACCCTGCGGGGCAAGGTGCTGCGGCGCCACGGCGAGCGAGCCCGCCTCGGCACGTGGCGCGGACGTGACGGCACCGCGTACGTCACGCCGTTCCCGGAAGGTCCGGCGCTCACGGCGGAGTTCGTGCGCGAGATCGTCGATCGGGTGAAGGACCACGGGTACCGCTCGATCGTGACCGGCGCCCTCACCCCCGGTGAGGCGCTCGGCTTCATCGACGCCGGGTTCCGGCTCCACGAGGAGTTGCACCTCCTCGAGCACGACCTGCGCTCCCTTCCCGAATCGTCGATCGAGACGCGTCGCGCCCGGCGTGCCGACCGACCAACGGTGCTCGAAATCGACAACCGGTGCTTCGATCCGTTCTGGGCCTTCGACGACGCCGGCCTCGACGAGGCGATCCACGCCACGCCGTGGAGTCGGTTCCGCGTCGCCGAGGCGCGCGGCCCGACCGTGGGGTACGCCGTGAGCGGGCGGTCCGCGACCCGCGGGTATCTCCAGCGCCTCGGCGTGGACGTCGGCGCCCGCGGCACCGGGGTTGGCAGGGCGCTCGTCGCCGACTCGCTCGGGTGGATGCGGGCGCGCGGGGTACGGCGCGCCCTCGTCAACACCCACGTCGGCAATGACGCCGCGCTCAGCCTGTATCAGCGGTGCGGATTCCGGCTCCTCCCCACGCCGCTGCGCATCCTCACAAGGACGCTCCCATGAGTCGCCGGCCCGCCGCCGCGCTCGCCGTGCTCGCCGCGGCGCTCACCTTCGCTGCACCCGTGTCCGGAACGAATCCCGTCCGAGCCCAAACGGCAGGGGGTCCTCCGTCGCTTGCGCTCGCCGGCGCCCCGGCGTGGGTGGCCATCGGGTCTTCGCTCGACCTCGACGTGGCCATCACGGGCGACGCGGCGTCTCTCGAGCTCTTCGTCTCGGTGCGCTCGCGTCTCGAATCGCGTACCGCCTTCGACCGCACGCTCGACGGCGAAGGCCTACGCGGAACGGTTGCCTCGGTCACCCTGCCGGCCGCGACGCTCGCCACCGGCGTCGCCGGGGCCGCCGGCACGCATCGCGCCAGCGTGTTCATCGGCGAACCACCCCCGCCACCGACACCGTCGCCCGACGAGCCGACCCCGAGGACCACGACCACAACCACGCCCGCGCCGCCCCCGTTGCCCTCCCTGGCCGTAACCCAGGAGGGCGTGTACCCCCTCGTGATCGAGTTGCGCCCGAGCGGATCCGAGGAAGCGCACGACCGGCTCGTCACCTACGTCGTCGCCCTCGATCCGGCCGCCCAACGCACCCCGCTGTCGGTCGCGTGGGTGTGGCCGATGGCGGTCGACGCGCCGCGACTCCCCGACGGCTCGGTCGGGGCCGGCCTCGGCAACGCGGTGGCACCGTCAGGCCGCATCGGCCAAATGGTCGCCGCGTTGGCGGGGTTCCCCGACCTGCCGGTCACCCTGGCGCCGCGTGGCGCGGCCCTCGACGCCTGGGCCGAGCTGGCCGCAGGTGCGACGGCCGCGGCGCCTGGATCGACCACGACCGACCCCGCGACGCTGGCGGCAACGAGCTTGGCGGCGCTGCAAGCCCAGGCCGCCCTCCAAACCCGACAGTTCCTCGCCGGCACGTACGCCCGCGTCGACCTGCCCGCGCTGGCACGGGGCGGGTTGGCCGGGGAAATCGCCGCCCAGTTGGCCGAAGGCGCCGACGTCCTGCGCGCCACCCTCGGCATCCGGCCCGATCCCCGGACCTTCCTCGTGTCGGGCGGACTCGAGGAGCGCTCGCTGTCGGTCTTGCGCCAGGCGGGCGTCGACCGATTGGTCATCCCCCGGTCCTCGCTCGAGCCGGTGTTCGAGCAGCTCACGCCGGCGCGGCCGTTCGACATCGAGACCCGGGGCCGCCCGTTCCGCTCGGCCTCACCCGACCCGTTGATCAGCGGAATCCTCGGCCCACCCGAGGGCGACGAGATTCCGTCGGACGCGGAGACGGCCCAGCGGTTCCTTGCCGGCCTCGCCGTGGTAGCGCTCGAGGCGCCGTCGAGCGAACGCGGCGTCGTGGTGGTGCCCCCCCTGACCTGGACGCCGCCCACCACGATGTTGACCCTCGCGCTGCGCGGCCTCTCGTCGCATCCCGCGTTGTCACCGGTCACCCTCGATTCCCTGTTCTCGGGGGTCGACGTCGCCGACGACGACACGGCGCAGCGCGACCTCGAACCGAGCGGCGCCCGCCGCCTCGCCCTGTCGAGGGAAGCCATCGAGGGGGCACGCGCCCGGATCGCCTCGCTCGCCACCATGCTCGAGCCGACCGCCACCGAGCCCGCCCTCGCCGCCCGGCGGCTCCTGCTCGCGCAGGCCGAGCCCTTCCAACGCCGCGGCGCCGACCCCGACGCCATCGACTACCTCGCCGGCGTCGACGGCGTCATCGGCAGCGTCATCGGCTCGGTCCGGCTTCCCGACGCGCCGTCGGTGACCCTCACGGCCCAGCGCGGCGCGATCCCCCTCACCCTCGTCAACGACTCCGGCCGACCGCTGCGGGTGCGCCTGTCGTTGACGAGCGACAAGCTGCTGTTCCCCGGCGGAGCGACCCACGACCTCGTCCTGCCCCCGCGCAGCACGACCGAGCGGTTCACCGTCGAGGCCCGCACCTCCGGCAGCTTCCCGATGGTGGTCGAGGTCACCTCTCCCGACGGCAACCTCGCCATCGGCAGCTTCGAGATGACGATCAGGAGCACCGCGGTCAGCGGGGTGGCCCTGACCGTCACCATCGGCGCCGGCCTGTTTCTGGCCGGCTGGTGGGGCAACCATTTCCGAAAGTCCCGACGGGCGCGACGCGAGGACGATGAGGCCGACCGAGCCGGCTGAGGGCACGCCGGCCGTCGCCGGACCTGCACCGTGGGCGACCCCTGAAGGGATCGTGCGTTCCAGCGCGCTCGTCGGGCTCGGAACGGCGCTGTCGCGCGTCACCGGCTTCGTGCGGCTCGCCGCGATCGCTTACGCCATCGGGTTCACGCGCCTGACCGACACCTACAACCTCGCCAACACGACGCCCAACATCGTGTACGAGTTGCTGCTCGGCGGCGTGCTGTCCGCTCCCCTCGTTCGCGTGTTCGTCGATCACCTCGAGGACGACGACGACGAGGCCACCTCCGCCGTGGTGACGATGGCAGCGGTCGCGCTCACCGCCATCACGGTCACCGGCATCCTCCTCGCGCCGTGGATCGTGCGGATGTACACGCTCCGCCTCGAGGGCGCGGACGCCATAGCGCAAGAAGAGGTGGCCACCAACCTGTTGCGCCTCCTCATGCCGCAGATGCTCTTTTACGGAATGACGGCCCTGATCACCGCCCTGCTGCACGCGCGGCGCTCGTTCGCAGCACCCGCCTTCACGCCGGTGCTCAACAACACGCTCGTCGCCGCCATGTTCTTCGCGCTCCCTTCGATCGCCGACGGCACGCCGACGCTGGGGCGGCTCCGCGGCGACGACGGCCTCGTGTGGCTCCTCGGACTCGGCACCACCGCCGGCATTGTGGCCATGACCGTCGGCCTGTGGCCGGCGTTGCGGCGCGCCGGCGTGCGGCTGCGACCCGTCTTCTCCCCCCGCCACCCCGCCGTGCGCGCCGTGCTCAGGCTCTCAGGGTGGACGGTCGGCTACGCGGGAGCCAACCAGGCCGCCCTATGGGTCGTGCTGGTGCTGGCCAACGATCGCGCCGGGGCCGTCGCGGCCTACCAGGGCGCCTTCGTCTTCTTTCAGCTTCCGCACGGGCTGTTCGCCGTCTCGCTGATGACCACGATCGCCCCCGACCTCGCGTCGGCGGCGAGACGCGTCGATTTCGACGCCTTCCGCGAACGGTTCCGGCTCGGGATCCGCCTGCTCGTGCTCGTCGTGCTCCCGGCCGTCGCCGGCTATCTCCTCCTCGCCCGCCCGATCGTCGCCGCCCTGTTGGAACGAGGCGCCTTCTCCGGCGCGTCGGCCCGCGCCACGGGCGACGTGTTGCAGGCCTTCGCGGTCGGACTGCTGCCGTTCTCCCTCTATTTGTTCACGCTGCGGGCCTTCGTCGTCGGGCTCGGCGACACCCGCACGCCGTTCGTCATCAACCTGTTCGAGAACGCCCTCAACATCGGGTTCGCACTGGCGCTCGAGCCGTCGCTCGGGGTGGAGGGTTTGGCGCTGGCCTACGCCCTTGCCTACTCGGTGGCCGTCGTGGTCGCGCTCGGCGTGCTCGGCCGCCGCGTCGGTGGGCTCGGGCTGACCTCGCTCGGGGGCTCGTTCGCCCGCATGCTGACGGCCGCCGGGGCGCTCGCCGGAGCCGTGCTCGTCATCCGCGCCACCGTGGGCGCCGAGACCGGAGGAGGAGCGCTCACCCGCACGCTCGTCGCCGTGGTCGCGGGCGCCGCGGCATACCTCGGGAGCCTCGTCGTCCTCCGGGCACCGGAGCTCGGCCTGGTGCGCAGCCGAGGTGGCCGTGCCGTCTCGGCGGACGCCGTGTAACTTCTGGCCCGACACCCGGTCCAAGAGCCGGACACGGAAGTTCCGCGCCGTTTGGCGCGCCCAAGGAGGGTGGAATGGCCGTACGCATCGTCACCGACAGTTCGTGCGACCTCCCCGACGATCTCGCCGCCGAGCAAGGCATCGAGATCGTCCCGCTGACCATCCGTTTCGGTGACGACGAGTACACCGACCGGCATGATCTCACCCCCAACGAGTTCTGGTCGAAGATGGCCAACTCGGCCGTGCTGCCGGAAACGGCCGCCCCGTCCGCCGGGGCCTTCGAGGAGGCCTTCCGCAAGGTGGCGAGCGAAGGCGCCGACGCCGTCGTCTGCATCAACCTTTCCTCCAAGCTGTCGGCCACGATCCAGTCCGCCCAGGTCGCCGCCAAGGCGGTCGCCTCCGACATCCGGGTCGAAGTCGTCGACTCCCTCACCGTCTCGCTCGCCCAGGGCAACCTCGCCCGCCGCGCCAACGACGCTGCTCGTGATGGCGCCGATCCCGACACCATCGTGAAGCTCGTCGAGACCCTGCGCGACCGCTCGCGGCTCTTCGGGGTGCTCGACACCCTCGAGAACCTGAAGAAGGGCGGCCGCGTCGGCGGTGCCCAGGCGCTGCTCGGCTCGATGCTGTCGATCAAGCCGGTGCTCGCCGTCGAGAACGGTCAGGTCGAACCCTGGGCGCGCGTGCGCACCCGGGGGAAGGGCCTGCGCTGGCTCGTCGACAAGGTCAAGGAGGAAGGCACGGTCGAGGACCTCGCCATCATCCATGGCGACGCCCCCGACGTCAGCACCCTCGTCGAGATGCTCGAGCCGCTCTACCCGCCCGACGACATCGTCATCGCCACCATGGGCCCCGTCGTCGGCACCCACGCCGGCCCCCGCGTCATCGGCGTCACGTACCACACTCCAGGCTAACCGCCCGGGACGCGGCCCGGTTCAAGTCCCCTCACCTCCACAGGCACCTTGCCGTTTACCGCGCCCGGTTGCCGTGGTGTTGTCGGGGTCCCTTGCGAGACCCTGTCGGGTGAAGGCACTTGAGAGCATGGCAAATGAGAGTCGCCGCGCCGGAGAGCGCGTGCCGACACTCAGGTCCGGGCCCGCCATGTGCAGCCGCACCCCAGCGTGCCTGCATCGGGCGACGAGATCGCGACGATCAAGCTCCTGGGGTGTGAAGAGAGCGGAGGGACAAGATGGACGGGCGCTTCGCGCTCTCGATTGCGACAAGGCGGTGCTCGTGCCCCTTGCCCTCCCCGGAGCCGCAGCTGACCCTGGGGCCATGCCCGGCGAGAAACGAGGGAACGAGGTTGACTGGGGTACGTCGGACGGTACCGAACCGTCGCCCTCGACTCCCGAGTCCTGCTTGGTCCCGGGACTGCATAGGCCGGGGCCGAGGCGCGCGCGTGAAGGGTCGCTCGTTTTTGTTCCGTCACGCGGACAGTTGGCGGCATCCCTCCGGCCGCTGGCGCCGAGCGGCGGCCCTTGCCAAACAAATCGGATGGACGACGCTGGCGGTGAGCCTTTGCGTGGCCTTGACGGTCGCGCCCGTTTCGTCGGCCGGTGCGCTCCCAATCGGGCATTCGGTCGACACGTTATGGACATGGCCGGAATCGGCTGACGGTGTTTGGCGCGTCGAACAAGAGGTCGTGGTGGAGTCGGTCACGGAAGGCGTTGAGTACTTCTGGGGGGAGCACGTGTGGTGGGTAGACGGCTACTCCCTGGGCGGCTATCTCGGGCTCCAATCCCGAGGACTCCGGCGAGCCGACGACTCGATCGGCGATACGGCCATCTTCTCGGTGTGGGAGGCGATCGACGCGCGTGGACCGGCATGCGGCCCCTTTGTCGAGGTCACGACCGGATTTAGCTGCAGCTTGGCTTACCCTTTCCGTCGCGGAGACCCATACCGGTATGTGCTCGAACGGACCACGGGTGACGACACCGGAGCCTGGTGGGCTGCATCGATCGTCGACATCGAGCGCGCCGACGTGTCGCGGATCGGCGAGATCAAGGTTCGCGCACCCGCCCTTGGCGTCGATTCGACAGCGAACTTCACGGAATACTTCGGCCCGCAGCAGCATTCATGCGCGAGCCAGCCGTATGCCCTGGCCCATTTCGGGTCGCCCCGGGCCCCTGGAGGGGTGGGGCCATCCGGCTCCCAGAGCGAGGTCTCAGATCCAGACTGCCGCGTGACCAACGCGGCGGACGGTCGTGTGACGCACGAGGTCGGCGATCCCGCACGTGCACCTCGACCTGACGCCCCCAGCCCCGATGACGGAACTGCACCGATGGCCCCCGATGGCGAACCGCAGACACCCGCGACAGTCCGCGCCGGGGACGGAATCGCGAGCGAACGAACTCCAGCTGACAGCGCCGCGAATCCAGGATCCGACAAGCGTGCGGACTCGACCAGCGCCGTCCTTCAGTCGGGCGACGGAAAGGCCGCGCCGAGGGTCCGAGGGACGACGGCAAGCTTGCACTCCTCCGGGAACCCGACCGGGGCGTCCCGCCAACGTCCGCCCTCGACTACGCCAGCTGATCAGGACGACCCGGTGAGTCAGCCGGCTACTGCGTCCAATGCGACAACCGCTCCCTCGTTGGGGGGATCGACCACAGATCTTTTCCTCAAGGCGATAGCCACTGCGACGCTCTTGTTCGCGTGCATCGGGCTCGTGTCCCGCGCCCTTTCGCGGAACAAGCACGACCGCGGCGCCTCACAACGCGAACGGCGCGTCCTTTCACCTCCACAGGCGTGAGGGAGGCGTTGTCCAGACCGGCCGGCGGTGCTAGAGGTCGGAGGCGAGGGCGAGAGCACGGTGGCTCCCCCCGCCGTTGTCGCCAGCGCAGCGTGTGGACTTGTGTTCGCGCGATTGTTTCCCCGTGTTCGTCGTCCATTTCCTCGACACCGACGCTTGCAAGTTCACCGCGGCAGAGCGGAAGGCCGTCGCCTCCGTCGTCGCCGGTGTCGAGGACGAAGTTCGCCCACGCCTGCCACTCCTCGACACTCACGTCAACGTGACGGTGGAACCTTCGGATCACGTGATCCCCGAACTCGGCATCGGTGCCTTCACGCCCGGCCGACACCTGATTTCGGTTCGGCTCGATCCTCGCCATGGCAGTTCTCTCGAAGCAATCATCGAGAGTGAGTTGTTTTCGACGCTCGTGCACGAGGCTTGTCACGCCGCTCGGTACGTCGGTTACGCCAAGGAGGCTTCCGATCAGCGTCCGATCGCGGCGGCCGTTTTCGAGGGACTGGGCACGGTGTTCGAACGCGAGGTCACCGGCAGGGTGCCGCCGTGGGGTTCGTACGATCCTGAAGTGATCGACAGCTGGATCGACGAGTTGCTCGCGCTCCCGGGTGGCACGGACTCAATTCCGTGGCGGTTCACGCATCCGGATGGGCGGCGATGGATCGCCTACCGAGCGGGCACGCGCGTCATCGAGCGCGCGTGTGGGTCGCTGGGGGTGCGCGTCCCGGACCTCCTGACCCACACCACGGACGAGATCCTGACGAGCGCCGGACTGCAGCCGACCTTCGGCTCCGTAGCTGATTGAGGTGCGCCCGAATCGCGGGGTTCGAACGTCGTCCCCTCACCTCCACAGGCACAACCTGAATCTGCTCGTTCCAACCCGAGCGTGAGGAGCTGCTCGAGTCACGGCCCCTGTCCGCTGTCGCAGGCAATTCGTAGAATGGGACTCGTGGGATCTGCCCCGTCACCGAAACCACTGGCCGTTCTTCGACCGGAGGATCGGGCCGAAGCGCTGGGCGCACATCACGGCTGGGCACCCCGAAATCGCTCGTCATCTCGGAGCGGTCCTCGATGCGATACGTGCACGGACTCGCTTGCTCCCGGGGCGAGCGGAACATGAGCGGTGGTTCTATCTCCAGGGCTCTGGCCCAAGTCGCTGGTTGAAGGTTGTCCTACGCTACGAGAGCGGCGGACGCGCATGGATCGTTACAGCGTTCGCTCGGAGGACTGTGCCATGAACATCACGATCGGCGACACCACGTTCGATCAAGTTCATTACGACGAAGAGGCCGACGTGCTGTATCTCCACGCCGGGGGCCCGGAACGGGCGGTCGAGTTCGACGAGTCGCCCGAAGGCCACGCGCTTCGCTTCGACGCCAACGGCCAGCTGGTCGGGATCACCATTGTGAACGCACGATCACGGGTGGAAAGCCGAGAGCCCATCGTCGTCACGGTTCCCGACCAAATCACGATCGACCCGTCAATGCTGGCTGAAGCGGTCCAGCCCGCGGCATAGAAGTCCCAGACGCGCCATTCGTCTGGTTCAAACGTCGTCCCATCAGGACCACTCACCCCTGTTTCATCGTCGCCTCTTGACTGTCGCACCCGATCTCTACCGTTCATGACGTGCGACCGGACCGCTTGCTCGAACGCATCCTGCGCGGCGACCCATACGCGGGAACGCGTCAATCCCCAGACCGAGAAGGGGCAGGCCAAGCGCTATCAAGTCAGGCAAGTGGCCACCCTGGTCCGCCGGTACGATCTTCGTCTGGAGGACAAGCGATGACGGCATATCCCATCGAGGTGCACTGGAGCGACGAGGGCCAGATCTGGATCGCCAACGCACCAGACCTTGAGTTCTGCACGGCGCATGGGCCGACGCCCCACGAGGCAGTCGCCGAGATCGAGATCGCGATCGAGGGGTGGCTGGAAGCGGCCCGTTCTGAAGGGCGACCCGTCCCGGAACCGTCGGCCCGGGAGGCCAGCGGCTAGAGCGTCGTCCGAATCGTCTG
>DATDOY010000061.1:0-14119 GCA_035293045.1 Acidimicrobiia bacterium | reverse complement strand
GACCGCCGTCCACCTCTAACCTTTGGGTCTTGATCGACTACCACCTCCACCTCGTCGACCACGGCGAATCGCGGGTGTTCGGCACGGAGGACGTGCGGGCGTACGCGCGCGCCGGCGCGGCGGCCGGACTCACGGAGATCGCGATCACCGAGCACCTGTACCGTTTCCCCGACGTGCAGGACGCCTTCGGCGACTGGTGGGCGAACGATCCGGACCCGGCGCTCGTGGCCAATACCCTGCGGGAGGTCGAGGACGAGCGTCTCGAACAATCCTTGGCCGACTATGTCGACATTGTGTCGGCGGCCGCATCCGAGCCAGTCGACGGCTGTCGCGTTTTGATGGGGCTCGAGGTGGACCTCGTCCCCGGTCGGATGGCCGAGGTGGTCGAACTGCTCGCACCCTATGACTGGGACGTGCTGCTCGGGGCCGTGCACTGGATCGGCGCGTGGGGTTACGACAACACCTCGGATCCGGTGCAGGCCGCCGAGTGGGCACGGCGCGACTCCGACGAGGCGTGGCTGGCGTATACGGCCGCCATCGAAGAGATGGCTGCGAGCGGCGCGTGCGATGTCCTGGCCCACCTTGACAAGATCAAGATCGCCGGCGTTTGGCCCGAGCACGCAGCTCGCGAATGTGAGGAGCGGCTCGTCAAGGCGGCCACCTCCAATGGTCTGGCTATCGAACTCAACACCAATGGGCTACGGAAGTCGATCTCACAGCTCTACCCAAGCCCGCAGCTCCTCGCCGCGATGCACGCGGCCGGGGTTGGCCTCACGTTTGCCTCCGACGCGCACACGGCCGACCGCATCGGGGGCGGGTTCGACGAGGCGCTCGCTTCCGCGCGGGCCGCCGGATACACCGAGCTCATGCGGTTCGAGAAGCGCCGCGCCATCGCCGTGCCGTTGCCTTCAGCCGAGGCCGACTGATGCCCGTCACCCTCCCCGAGCTCGCCCGCACTCACACCGCGCTCGATTTCCCGGCGATCGCGCACCTCCGCCGGCTCACGATGTCGTGGCACATGCTGTCTGACTTCTGTTTCGCCGACCTGCTCCTGTTCGCCGCCGGCGCCAGCCAGGAGGGCCAGCGCTTTGTCGTGCTCGATCAGGTCCGGCCGACGACGGGCCAGACGATGTATCGCGAGGACATGGTCGGCGTCATTTACGACGAGGTCGAGCGCGCCCTCGTGGCGCGGGCCTTCCGGCTCGGCGAGATCGTGGAGGGGAGCGTGCAGGCGCTCGGCGGCACCGAGCGGACGTGGAGGTTCTGCATTCCGGTCCGCTTCGAAGACCGGGTGATTGCCGTCGTCACGCGCGAGAGCCCGACCACCGTCTCGCGCCGCCTCGGCGAACTCGAGCGCGTCTATCTCGAGATCTTCGAACGCTTCGCGCACATGGTCGCCGAGGGCACCTTCCCGTTCCCGCTCGACGAGGCCCTCGACCAGGAAGCCCCCCGCGTGGGGGACGGCGTGATCTTCATCGACGGCGAGCGGCGCGTCCGCTTCACGAGCCCCAACGCGGTGACGGCCATGCACCGTCTCGGCATTCACGCCAACGCCGAAGGGGCGCGGCTCGCCGACGTCGGCTTCGACGAGGCGGCCGTCGCGGCGGCCTTCGAGCTGGGCATGCCCGTCACCGAGGAGAGCGAGCGCGGCGAGACGACCATCATCATGCACGCGCTGCCGATGCTGTCCGGCGGCGAGGCCGAGGGCGCGGTCCTCCTGCTGCGTGACGTGTCCGACCTCCGGCGTCGGGACCGCATGCTGTTGTCGAAGGACGCCACCATTCGCGAGATCCATCACCGGGTGAAGAACAACCTCCAGACGATCGCGTCGCTGCTCCGGCTCCAGGGCCGCCGCTTGAGTTCGGGCGAGGCGAAGGAGGCGATCGAAGAGTCGGTGCGGCGCATCCGTTCGATCGCCCTGGTGCACGAGACCTTGTCGCGCGACGTCACCGAGGCGGTGAACTTCGGCGAGATCTGCCGCCCGCTCGTTCGGATGATCCGCGAGAGCCTGCTGGCGCCGGAAAGCCTCGTCGAGTTCTCGGTGACCGGCGACGCGGGTGAGCTTCCGGCCGAGATCGCCACGCCGCTCGCCGTCGTGGTCAACGAACTCATCCAGAACGCGGTCGATCACGCCTTTCCCGACCTGAGCAACGCCCTGTCAGCGGAGGCGGTCACCCGTCACGTGTCGGTCGCGCTCGCGCGCAACGAGGGCGAGGTCGTGATCGACATCCGCGACGACGGCGTCGGCCTCCCGCCCGGGTTTTCCATCGACGCGGCGCGCGGCCTCGGGCTGTCGATCGTGCATTCGCTCGTGACGTCGGAGCTCGGGGGCTCGATTCAGGTGAAAGACGACGGCGGCACGTGGGTGCACCTCGTGGTTCCGGTGCCCGAGAGCGACGACGACGCCGGGAACTGACCGCGCCGCTTGGTGTGCTTGGTGTTCCCCCGCCGTCGAGAACGAGGAATCAGACGCCGGCGCTCACGCGGGATGTGATCCGCGGGGCGGCGCGGTTGGCGGCGACCCACTCTCGCCGGAGGTGGCGGCGCTCGTCCTCGGAGGTGCCGCCCCAGACGCCGGCTTCCTGGTTGGTCTCGAGGGCGAACTCGAGGCACTCGTCGCGGACGACGCAGCGGGTGCACACCGCCTTGGCGGCGTCGATCTGCTCGAGGGCGAGGCCCGTCGCGCCAATCGGGAAAAACAGCTCCGGGGCCGAGTCGCGGCATGCCGCGTCGAGCCGCCAGGTGTTCTCGTCCCAGTCGATCGTTCGGTCCCAGGAGAGGGCCATGATCCTCCTGTAGGGGTCGGTCGGCGCTGCTGGCGCACCCTTCACGTGGGAGAAGGGCCGTGGTATCGAGCGTGCTGCCGCCGGCTTTGGCACGATAACCCTGACCCGCGGGTCAGTAAAGGGGGTATCGCGGCTGTGCGCCTGTCACCGCCGTTTCTGGAACACGGATCGCCGGCGGTTGTCGCTCACCGCGGGGCGTCACGCGCGGCGCGTGAGAACACGGTCGAGGCGTTCGCCAAAGCGCGCGCCCTGCGCGCCGACGCCGTCGAGTTCGACGTGCGGCGCACGGCCGACGGGGCGCTCGTCGTCCACCACGATCCGGAGATCGCCGGGCTCGGTCCGATCGTCGGCCACGGCCTCGCCGCGCTGCGCGAGCTCGCCCCGTGGGTGCCGACCATCGATGAGGCGCTCGATGCCTGTGACGGCATGTGGGTCAACGCCGAGGTCAAGAACCTCCCGACGGAGCCGGACTGGGATCCCGACAACACCGTCGCCGCCGCGGTGACGGTCGCCGTTCGTCGACGCGGCCTGATCGGCCGCGTCGTGGTGTCATCGTTCAATCCCGGCGCGCTCACCGCGGTGCACGACGCCGACCCCGACGTCGCCACGGCACTGCTCACGGTGGGGGGTCTCGACGTCGTCAACGCCTTGGCCGCCGCGGCCGCGGCGGGCCACGTCGCGCTCCACCCGCATGTGGCGGCGCTCGATGGCGACGCGCTGATGCGCGCGGTCGAGCAGGGTCGCGAATTCGGCGTCGCCGTGGTCCCGTGGACCGTCGACGACCCGGCGGCGATTCGACGTCTCGCGGACGGCGGGGTCGCGGGGATCATCACCAACGTGCCCGACGTCGCCCGCCGCGCGCTCGGGGCCGACGCGGGCGGTGGGAGCGCCTCAGGAGGGGACGACGAGGGTGAGTGACTCGGGTTCGTAGGTGAAGCGAAGCTCGTCGGCGGTGCCGAGGTAGTCGCCGTCGACTTGGTAGGGCACGGGGCCGTGGCCGCGCACCACGAACTCGTGGAGGTGGGAACGGCGCATGATCTTGGGATGGCGCGCCAGCAGGCGGCCTTTCCAGAGCGCCGACGCCGCCGCCGGGATGAGCGTGCCGATGCCGAGCGTGCGAAAGATCGTGATGGCGAGCGGGCTCTCGATGGTGGCCTCGGGGGCCACATGCAATGGCCGGGAGCCGAGGAAGGTGTACGGGTCGGTCTTCGACACGATGGCGAAGTAGCCGTCGTCGATGACCTCGCGGCCGCTTCCGGTGGGCAGGTCGACGGCGAAGCGGGGGTGGTCGTGCTCGTAGTGGCGAAACCATGTGGTGAAGGCGCTGAACACGAAGAGCGGGTGGGCAAGGTGGCGCTTCAGGAACGACCGGCGCTCGACTTGTTCGACGACGGCGGCGTCGAAGCCGACGCCGACGTGGAAGAGGAACCGGCGCCCGTTGACCGACCCGAGGCCGATGCGATGGAACGTCGGGAGGCTCGCGGCCTCGTCGTCGCCCGCCCGGTGACCGAGGGCGGCGAGGAGCTGGCCGGTCGCCTCGATCGGGTCGTTCGAGTAGCCGACGGCGCGGGCGTAGACGTTGGTCGACCCGCCGGGCAGGGGCGCGAGGGCAGTTTCGGTGCCGCTCAGGCCGTCGGCCGCTTCGTTCAGCGTGCCGTCGCCGCCCATCACGACGACAACCTCGGCACCGGCTTTGGCCGCGCCCCGGGCGATGCGGGCGGCGTGGCCGCGCCGCGCGGTCTCCATCACCGTGACGTCGTGGTCCGCCGACAAGGCCTTCTGGATCACGACCCTGGTTCGCGGGGTCACCGAGGACGCCGTGGTGTTCACGATCAGCGTGAGTCGCACGGGTGCAGGGTACCCAGCGCCCGTCTCTAGGCTCAGCAGGTGGGCGCGACCGGTTCTCCAGACTCGATGGAGCTGCTCCGCGACGACGTCGTGACGTGTCGCGCCTGTCCCCGGCTCGTCACGTGGCGAGAGGACGTGGCGCGAACGAAACGCGCCGCCTTCGCCGACGACGACTACTGGGGTCGGCCGATCCCCGGCTTCGGCGATCCCGACGCGCGCGTCGTCATCCTCGGTCTCGCGCCGGCGGCGCACGGCGCCAACCGGACCGGCCGCGTCTTCACGGGGGATCGGTCCGGTGACTTCCTCTATGCGTCGCTGCACCGCACCGGGTTCGCGAGCCAGCCGCACGCCCACCACCGCGACGACGGCCTGGTGCTCACCGGCGCGTATGTCACCGCGGCCGTTCGCTGCGCCCCGCCCGCCAATCGCCCCACGCCGGCCGAGCGCGACGCCTGCTTTCCGTTCCTGCTCCGAGAGCTCGCCCTCCTCCGGCGCGTCCGGGTGGTCGTCCCTCTCGGTCAGTTCGCGTACGACGCCCTGGCTCGGGCGCTCGCGACGCAAGGACGACCCCTACCCCGGCCCCGGCCCCGGTTCGGTCACGGCGTCGAGGTCGCCTTCGACGGCGGCACCGTGGTCTGTTCGTTCCATCCGAGCCAGCAGAACACCTTCACGGGCAAGCTGACGGAGGAGATGATCGACGCCGTGTTCGTCCGGGCCGCCCTCCTGGCTGGGTAACCTCCCCTGACCATGCTCGAGCGGCTGTTCGAAACCGTCGGTTCGCTCGGAGGACCCGCGGCGTACTTCGCCGTCGCCGCCCTCGCCGCGGGGGAGAGCTCGCTGGGCGTGGGCCTCGTCGTGCCCGGCGAGACCGGCATGATCATCGGCGGCGTGATCGTCTCCCAAGGGAACGCCACCTTTGGGTTGATGTGGTTGGTGGCCGTTCTCGGCGCCATCATCGGCGACTCCGTGGGGTACGAGATCGGCCGGCGCTTCGGCCCCCGGATCCGGCGCACGAGAGTCGGGCGCGCCGTCGGCGAGGAGCGTTGGGAGCGGGCCGAGGCGTACCTCGGGCAGCGCGGCGGACGCGCCGTGTTCGTCGGTCGGTTCGTGGCCGTCGTGCGTTCGCTGGTGCCGGCCGTGGCGGGAATCACGCGCATGCCGTATTCAAGGTTTCTCGCCTTCAATGCGGCCGGCGCCGTGTTGTGGGCGACCCTCTATGTCACCCTCGGATACGCCGCCGGCCGCTCGTATGAGCGGGTTGCCGACGCCGCTGAAGGTGCGGGCTACGTCCTGCTCGGGGTCGTGGTCGTGATCGTGATCGTCGCCGCGGGGGCTCGGTGGGCCGCCAATCATCAAGAGCGGGTCCAAGCGGTCGGGCGGCGGATTGCCGCGCTCGGTCCCGCCGCCTTCCTGCTGCGATATTTCCGGGGCCCGATGCGCTTTGTCCGGGGCCGATTCCGCATCGATGACGCCTTCGGGTTGTCGCTCACGCTCGGCTTCGTGGCCCTGATCGCGTCGGCGTGGACCTTGTATGCCGTGGCCTCGGGCGTGGCCGAGCGCTCCGACTTCGTCGACGTCGACCTCACGGTGACCCGCACGCTCGCCGCGCACCGCGTGGATTGGATGACCGACGCCGCCCGGTGGGTCACCGACCTCGGGTCGATGGCGCTCCTCGGGCCGCTCGTGGCGCTCGCCGCGGTCGCGTGGCTCATCCGCACGGGTCGGTGGGGGGTGGCGATGTTCCTCGCGGTGGCGATCATCGGTGCTGCCGTTGCCAACGAGTTGGTCAAGGACCTCGTCGCACGGGCGCGCCCGCCGGCGCGGTTCCACGCCGACGGCGCCGACGGGTTCGCCTTCCCATCGGGCCACACCGTCCAGGCGGTCGTGACCTACGGCGCCCTCGCCTATCTCCTGGGATCGGTGATTCGCTCGTGGCCGGCGCGGGTGGTGATCTGGACGCTGGCGGTCCTCGTGAGCCTCGTGGTCGGGTTCACGCGCATCTACCTCGGCGTCCACTGGATGAGCGACGTCCTCGCCGGTCTCGCGCTCGGCATCGCGTGGCTCGCCTTCGTGATCACGGCCTTCGGCACCAGCACGCGGCTCCACCGGCGCCACATCGATCGAGCCATGGGTCAGACGGCGAGCGTCACCTCGCGGATGGCGTAGACCACCGCGATCACCGCGAGCCCGGCGCCGACCACGAGGCGCAGCCCTCGATCCGAGGAGCGGATGGCGAGGGCGGCGCCGATGCGGGCGCCGGGGATGACGGTCACCGCGAGGGGAATGGCGAATTCCCAGTCGATGTCGCCGAGGGCGGCGTGGGTGACGCCGCTCGGGATGGCGAGGAGTCCGACGCATGCGAGGGAGCTGGCGACGGCCCGCTTGATCGGGAGCCGCAGCCATTCGAGGAACGCCGGAACGAGGACGACCCCGCCGCCGAGCCCGAGCAGTCCGCTGATGGTGCCGGCGCCGAGGCCGAGGACGGCGAGCCGGACCGGCGTGTCCCTCCGTCGCGTGTCGTCGACGCTGTCGGCGTCGGCCTGGTCGGGGGCGCGCAGCACGCGGGTCGCCGTCCAGAACACGATCGCGGCGGTGGCGACCATGAGCCAGTGGCCCTCGCCGGGAACGGCGTGCGAGAGGAGCGCCGTGCCGACGGCCGCCGCCGTGCCCGACACCGCAACCCACGCAATGACCCGCAGGTCGAGAAGGCCCTCGCGGTAGTAGCGCAGCGACCCGCTGAGCGCCGACGGGAAGATGGCGGGGATGGTGGTGCCGACCGCCTCGAACGGGGTCACGCCGAGGGCGCGGATTCCCGGCGTCGAGATCACCGCGCCGCCGACGCCGAACATGCCCGAGAGCACGCCGGTCACGAGTCCGAGCGCCAGGGTCGCCGCAAGCCGCACGGCGCGGGACGGTACTCAACTCTCGGGGCGGACCCGGCACGGGTACGCTCTAAGCGATGTCGAGCCCGATTGCACTGCGCGGGATCTACGTGCCGCTCATCACCCCGTTCACCGCGGCGGGTGACGTTGCGCTCGACGCGCTCGAGGGTCTCGCCAACGAGTATCTCGATCGCGGCGCGGCGGGTCTCGTGCCCATGGGCACCACCGGCGAATCTCCCGCCGTCGACGCCGCTGAACGCGAAGCGATCATCGAGGTCTGTGCGCGGGTGGCGGCGGAACGCGACGCGCACCTCATCGTCGGCGCCGGAACCAACAGCACCCGCACGACCGTCGCCCAGGTCGAAGCCCTTCGAAGCGTCCCGGCGGCTACGGCCGCGCTCGTCGTCGTGCCGTATTACGTCCGCCCGTCGCAGGCGGGCATCGTCGAGCATTTCCGCGCCGTCGCCGCCGCGTCGCCGGTGCCCGTCGTGATCTACAACATCGCCTATCGCACCGGTCGCAACTTCGAGCCGGGCCCGCTGCTCGAGGTGGCCGCCCTCGCCAACGTCGCCGGCGTCAAGCAGGCCGCCAGCGGGCTCGACGTCGACACGCTCGAGATCCTCGCCGGCGCCCCGGCGGGATTCTCGGTGCTCGGAGGCGAGGACCCGTTCCTCTTCCCCGTGCTGCTCATGGGGGGCACGGGCGGCATCACGGCGTCGGCCCACGTGTGCACCGAGCGCTTCGTGTCGATGGTGGAGTGTGGCGTGGCCGGGAAGGTCGACGAGGGACGTCGCCACGCCGAGGCGCTCCTCTCGGTGACCCAGGCGCTCTTCGTCGAGCCGAACCCGGCGGTGACCAAGGGCGTCCTGCACGCGCAAGGCCGGATCCCCACGCCCGACCTGCGCCTGCCGATGACGGCGGCGTCGTCGGCGTCGGTCGACGCCGCGCTCGCCGCTATCGAGGCCGCCGGCGGCTGATGCCGCTTGCGTTACTACCGATACGACACCTCGGGCGAGATCCCGTCCCGTGTCTCGTTCGTGCTCGCCCTCACCGCGGTGGCGCTGGTGTTTCTCGCTCCGCTGTTGCCCGAACGCGTCGGTGACCGCGAAACCGGCGAGCGGGTTTCGGTGGTCACCCGCGAGGGCCTCGACGCCGGCGGCGCCGCGTTGGGGCTGACGTTCGTCTCGGCCGTCCCGTTCCTCCTCCGACGCGGCGCACCGTTCAAGCTCGCCCAGCGGTTGTCGGCGGCCGTCCTGGTGGTGGGAGTGCTCGTCACCTTGACGAGCGTCGGCGTCCTCTACGGGCCCTCCGCGGCGCTCATGGTGCTCGCCGCGACGCGACGGCCTCCGCCCGACCCCTTCCGCTGACCGGTCGGGCGTCTCGTCACCCGCCCGTCACCCGCTCGTCACCCGTCGTTCTCGAGCAAGTTTCCCACCTCAGCGGTGGGAAACTTGCTCGAGAACGGGTAGCGCGGCGTGGAGGCGGCGTACGCGTCGTGCGGTGTCGGCTCGCCCGGTCGTGAGATGGGGGAACCCGAAGCGCAGGAACTGCCACCCCATGTCCACCAGTTCGTTCTGACGAGCGTTGTCGTAATGCAGCGCGTCGGGCGACATCCGCGCTTGCGCGCCATCGAGCTCAACGGCGAGCAGGCGGTCGGGATAGGCCGCGTCGATCCGATAGTCGCCGCCCGGCGTGTTCACTTCGTACTGCACGATCGGCTCTGGTAGGTCGAAGTCGTGCACGATCCGCAGGAAGAGGCCCTCGAGCACGCTTTCCGGCACGCCGAATCTCCACTCGAGGCACTCACGCAGGACGCCCGCACCGGACCGGCCTCGACGGGCCACCTTGGCGAGCATCCACCAGAGGCCGTCGATGGTGATCAGCCGTCGGGCCAACGCCACGTCGATCGCCCGGTCGACAACCCACCGCGGTGTCACGGCTCCGAGGTCGACGAGCGTGCGGGCGGGCTTGGTGACCGGGACCCCGTGGCGGACCGTCACGTGTTCGGGGATGAGATCGGAAGAGCGGTGCGTGACGACGTCGGGGAAGTCGGTCGAGCGGGCCCGGGGCATGGTGATCTCGACGGCGCCGCGGAAGTCGTTGTCGAGTTCCCACAGGTACGCAGCCGACCGATGCGATGCGACCGCGTCGTGGCCCGTCGACAGGCATGCGGCGAGGATGCGCTGCTCATGCGTCGTCGGAGCCCCCGCGATGCGATACACGACGTGGTGGACCCGCTCCCAGATGCCGAGGCGGAGCCGTCCCTCGATCATGCGATCGGAGAGCCCGGCCTCCCGCGCCTGTCGATAGGTGAACACGGCGTGTTGTTGGGCGGCGAGGGCGACGATGCGCTGGTCGGGCGACATGCCTGTGAGCATCGTCGGTGGGTGTGACAGGAATCCCGGGGATCGATCGCCCGAGCAGCCCTCAGGGCCCCTCAGGGGAACTCCGATGTCTAGGAAGCCACGGAGCGCCGTTCGCGAGAGGCGCGAGCGATCCAGAACACGGCGGCGGCAAAGCCGATCGAGACCACGGCGAGGACGGTGTGGACGACCTTGAACCCCGTCGACTCGTCGCCGCCCCAGATCAGGACCACGCGGGTGCCCCACACGTAGAGCGTCCAGGCGGAGGCTGCGTAGAGCACGCGACGGCGGGTGGCGGTCAGCACCGCACCAGCATGAGACACGCGCCCGCCCGACCCGGAATCGGCCGTTCTCGAGCAAGTTTCCCACCTCAGCGGTGGGAAACTTGCTCGAGAACGGCTCGCGCCTTACAGATCCCCGAACGCGGTGGCGAAGAGCACGTGCTGCTCGGCCTCGTGGATGGTCGACGAGCCGGCGGCGGGTGAGCCGCTCTCGGTTCGCGCCGCATGGGTGAGCGACAGCGCGTCGGGCAGCAGATCTCGAAGTCGCGCGTCGATCCACGGCCAGGGCCCCATGTTGGCGGGCTCGTCCTGCACCCACATGACCTCGGACGCGTTGGGGTACCCGGCGATGACGCGCATCAACTCGTCGGCCGGGAACGGATAGAGCTGTTCGAGCCGGGCGACGGCCACGGGAGCTCCGAGTTCGTTGCGATGGTCGATCAGCTCGTGGCCGACCTTGCCCGAGCACACCAGCACGCGACGCACGGCGCCCGGGTCGGCGACCTCGGGATCGTCGAGCACCGTTTGGAACCTCGTCCCGGAGCCGAGCTCGTCGACCGACGATCGGCCCCGCGGCATCCGGAGGTATCGCTTGGGCGTGAAGATCACCGCGGGCTTGGGCACCGCAGCGTGGATCTGACGGCGGAGGGCGTGGAACTGCTGCGCCGCCGTCGTGGGCTGGAGGATCCGGAGGTTGTCCTCGGCGCACAGCACGAGGAAGCGTTCGATGCGGGCCGACGAGTGCTCCGGGCCCTGACCCTCGAACCCGTGCGGGAGCAGCATCGTGAACGCCGACGCCTGACCCCACTTGTCTTCGGCCGCGGCCACGAACTGGTCGATGATGATCTGCGCGCCGTTGGAGAAGTCGCCGAACTGCGCTTCCCACATCACGAGGGCGTCGAGGTTGGCGACCGAATAGCCGTACTCGAACCCCATCGCCGCGTACTCGGACAACAGCGAGTCGTAGATCATGAAGGGCGCCTGCGCCGGGTCGAGCTCGGCGAGCGGACACCACTCACGCTCGGTGTCGTAACAGACGAGGACGGCGTGCCGATGGCTGAAGGTGCCGCGGCGGCTGTCCTGTCCGGCGAGGCGCACGGGCGTGCCCTCGAGCACGAGCGATCCGAAGGCCAGGTGTTCGCCGAGCGCCCACGGCACTTCGCCCTTCTCCTCGAAGCCCTTGCGCATGGCGTCGAGCTGCTTCTCGAGCTTGGGGTGGCAGTGGAAGTCGTCGGGCCACGACGTCACCGCGGCGGTGATGCGATCGAGGGTCTCGCGATCGACGCCCGTGTCCGCGTCGCTCCCGAGGTCGGCGGTGATGCGACGGGCGCGGTCGACGGGTGGTGTCGACGTCTCGTGGGTCTGCTCGAAGGCGGCGTCGAGCCTCTGCTGGAAGTCGACGAGGGCGGCCTCGGCCTCCTCGACGGTGAGGTCGCCCCGGTTGACGAGCACCTCGGTGTAGAGCTTGCGGACCGAGCGCTTGTTCTCGATGCGTTGGTACATCCGCGGCTGGGTGTAGCTCGGCTCGTCGGCCTCGTTGTGGCCGAACTGCCGGTAGCACCACATGTCGACGACGACATCCTTGCGGAAGGCCTGCCGGAAGGCGAGGGCGAGGCGGACGACGCGAACGCACGCCTCCGGGTCGTCGCCGTTGACGTGGAAGATCGGCGCTTGCACCATCTTGGCGACGTCGGTGGCGTACACCGACGACCGCGCCGCGTCGGGGGTCGTCGTGAAGCCAACTTGGTTGTTGACGACGATGTGGACGGTGCCGCCGACCTCGTAGCCGTCGAGAGCGGAGAGGTTGAAGGTTTCGGCCACGACCCCTTGGCCGGCGAAGGCGGCGTCGCCGTGCATGAGGACCGGCAGGACCAGCGAGCGGTCCGTGTCGTTCTTCAGGTCTTGCATCGCCCGCGCCATGCCTTCGACGACGGGGTCGACCGCTTCGAGGTGCGACGGGTTCGAGGCGAGCGTGAGCGTGACCTCGTTGCCCGACGGCGACGCATGCTTCCCCGTGGCGCCGACGTGGTATTTGACGTCGCCGGATCCCTGGGTGGTCGACGGGTCGAGATCGCCTTCGAACTCTCGGAAGATCTGCGTGTGGCTCTTGCCGAGGACGTTGGTGAGCACGTTCAGCCGACCGCGGTGCGCCATTCCCATCACGACGTCGGTGAAGCCGTCGTCGGCGGCGTCCGACAGGAGGAAGTCGAGCATCGGGATCAGGCTCTCGCCCCCCTCGATGCCGAAGCGTTTGTGACCGAGGTACTTCGTGTTGAGGAACTTCTCGAACGCCTCGGCGGCGTTCAGGCGCTCCAGGATGCGGCGCTTTTCGTCGAGGGTGACCTCGACGCGCACGCCCTCGACGCGCTCGTGGATCCACGCCTTCTGGTCGGGTTCCTGGATGTGCATGTATTCGATGCCCACCGTGCGGGCATACGCATCGCGCATCACGCCGAGGATCTCTCGCAGCGTCATGCGGGACTTGCCGGCGATGGCGTCGGTGAGGAACGTGCGATCGAGGTCCCAGATGGTGAGGCCCCAGTAGTTGGGGTCGAGTTCGGCGTGGGTCTTGGGATCCTTGGCGGCGAGCGGATCGAGGTCGGCGATCAGGTGGCCGCGCACTCGGTACATGTTGACGAGCTTGTTGACCTGCACCTGCTTTTCGATGCGGCCTTCGGTCTCGTCGAGCGGATTGACGTCGGCCTTCCATCGCGCGGGCTCGTACGGCACGCCGGCGCTCCGGAACAGGTCGTCGTAGAAGCCGTCCTCTCCGAGCAGAAGCCGGTGGATTTGGCGAAGAAACTCGCCGCTCTCGGCGCCCTGGATCACGCGGTGGTCGTAGGTGCTCGTGAGCGTGATGGTCTTCGAGATCCCGAGGCGCGCCAGCACCGCAGGGTCGGCCCCCTCGTAGGCGGCGGGATACGTGATGGCGCCGACGCCGACGATGACACCCTGCCCCGGCATGAGCCGCGGCACGGAGTGGACCGTGCCGATCATGCCCGGGTTGGTGATCGAGACGCTCGTGCCCGCGAAATCGCTCGGGTCGATCTTGCCCGAACGCACGCGGCGGATGAGGTCTTCGTAGGCGGCGTGGAACTCGGCGAAGCCGAGCGCGTCGGCGTGCTTGATGTTGGGGACGAGCAGCGTGCGCGACCCGTCGGACTTCTCGAGGTCGACGGCGAGGCCCAGATTGACGTGCGCGTGGCGCACGTGGGTGGGGGTTCCGCCGTCGTCGACGTAGCCCGAGTTCATGTTGGGGACGCGCTCGAGGGCGCGCAGCACGGCGAAGGCGATCAGGTGGGTGAAGCTGACCTTGCCGCCTCCGTGGCGGCTCAGGTGGTTGTTGAGGATCGTGCGGTTGACCTCGATGAGCTTGGCGGGGATCTCGCGGACCGACGTGGCCGTCGGGACGCCGAGGCTCGCCTCCATGTTCTCGACGATCCGCGCCGCCGCCCCCCGCATCGGTCGCGCCTCGTCACCTTCCGAGGCGGTCGCCGAGGCCGTCGGTGCTGCGGCAGGAGCAGCCGAAGCGGTGGAAGGACCGGGCCCGGGAGGGACGTCTGAATCATCGGAAGGACCGGGCCCGGGAGGGACGCTTGAAGCGGTGGAAGAACCGGGCCCGGGAGGGACGGTTCCTTCTAGGGGGGGTCCACCCGGGCCCGGTTCGACAGCGTGGCGTGTCACCGTCCCGTCGCGCGAGCCGTCGGAAAAGAACTCGCGCCAGTGCTCCGACACCGACGAGGGATCGTCGAGGTACTGGCGGTAGATCTCGTCGACGAGGCCGAGGTTGGCGTCGTCGAAGCGGCTCGTGTCGCCGGTGCTCACGATGGGAACCGGGGAAGGGTCCTCAGCAACTCGGCGGCGTCGAAGGCAAGGTCGAGGCCCTGGCGGGCGTTGAGCCGGGGATCGCACATGGTCTCGTAGCGAGACACCAGGTGGTCGTCGAGCACCTCGTCGCT
>DATDOY010000060.1:0-18908 GCA_035293045.1 Acidimicrobiia bacterium | reverse complement strand
CCGAGGAGGCGCCGGTGCGCATCGGAGCAGGGAGCTGGCTCGGCGCCAACGTCGTCGTTCTGCCGGGTGCCGATATCGGCCGCAACGTCACGGTTGCCGCTGGTTCGGTCGTGCGCGGCGTGATCCCGGATCGATGCGTCGCTGCCGGCGCGCCCGCCAAGATCGTGCGTCGTCACGACGACCGCGCAGGGTGGGTTCCACCCGTGCAACCCGTCGGCGAAGCGAACGCAGTGAGCGACATCCCCGAGCTAGGTACAGGGCTGTAGCGCAAAAGCCGATAGGATGGTCAACGAGCGAGTCGATCATCGGCTCGTGGGTCTTCCTCTCCGCATCTCCATCGTCGTCAGACGGACCGGGGTCGCTTCGAGGCTGACCTCACCGACAACTGACGACTGGAGTTCCTCTTCATGAGTACGACCTTTGGCGCGCTTGGCATTGCGCCCGACCTCGTCGACGCGCTCGAGCGCGGCGGCATCACGAGCCCGTTCCCGATCCAGGCCCTCACCATTCCCGACGCCCTCGCCCGGCGCGACGTGTGCGGCAAGGCCCGCACCGGATCGGGAAAGACCCTGGCCTTTGGCCTTCCGTTGCTCCACGCCATCAGCCGGGGCACTCCCAACAAGCCGGCCGCCCTCGTGCTCGTACCCACGCGCGAACTCGCCGTGCAGGTGCACAAGGTCCTCGACCCGCTCGCCGAAGTGCGGGGGATCAGCATGGTCCTCTGCTATGGCGGCACGCCCTTTGAGAAGCAGATCAAGGCCCTCCGTCGCGGCGTCGACATCGTCGTCGCCACGCCCGGGCGCCTCATCGACCTCGTCAACCAAGGTGTCGCGGAGCTCGATGGCATCAAGACCCTCGTCATCGACGAGGCCGACCGCATGAACGACATGGGCTTTCGCCCGCAGGTCGAGTGGCTGTTGCGCCAGTGCACCGCCGACCACCAAACCCTCCTCTTCTCGGCCACCCTCGACGGCCAGGTCGACTCGCTCGTGCAGCGCTTTCTCAAGGACCCCGTGCGTCACGACGTCGAGGAAGAGGCGACGATCGAGACGATGACGCACCGGTTCATCTCGGTTCACGAACTCGACAAGCCGAAGCTGACGGCGACCATCGCCCGATCGCACGGCCGCACGCTCGTGTTCGTGCGCACGAAGCGGGCGGCCGATCGGCTCGCTTCGGCCTTGCGTGACGAGCGGGTCACGGTGGCGGCCATCCACGGCGACCGCACGCAGCCGGCACGCGAGCGGGCCCTCGCCCGCTTCGCCGAGGGCAAGATCAACCTGCTCGTCGCGACAGACGTCGCCGCTCGCGGCCTCCACATCGAGGGCATCGACACCGTGATCCACTACGACATGCCTGAAGACCACAAGGCCTACTTGCACCGCTCCGGCCGCACGGCCCGCGCCGGCGAAGCGGGCCTCGTCGTCACGCTCGTCGCCTGGAACGAGGGCCTCGCCGCCCAGCGCATCCAAAAGAAGCTTGAGCTCGACTTGCCGATCGTGGAGATGCTCTCGAACGATCCCCGCCTCAGCGACCTCGTGAAGTGGGATCCCAACGAGGAAGCAGCGGCGTAGGCCGCGGCACGCGGCGAAACCGTTCTCGTCATCCGCGAGACTGGCGACATGGCGCGAATCGAATTTCCCGAGCACGGCCTCGGTGAGCACGTTGCGTGGATGCTCTCGCGTCCCGAGATGGCCGTCGGCATGGTCGCCTTCAGCGAGGCGGTCTACGGCAAGACTCAACTGCCGCTGCGCGTGCGCGAGCTCGCGCGATACCGCATTGCACAGGTGAACGAGTGCCCGGTGTGCTTGGCGACGCGCGCCAAGGACGCCGACGAGCACGGCATTACGGAGGATCTCTACGCGCACGTCGATGAGTGGCGCACCCATGAGCAGTACTCAGAGCGCGAACGCCTCGCCATCGAGTTCGCCGATCGGTTTGCGCGCGAACCGTCGGGCATGGACGACGACTTCTGGACCCGGATGCGCTCGGCCTACGAGGACGACGAGATCGTCGATCTCACCATCTGCTGTGGGATGTGGCTGGGACTCGGCCGCATGCAGGCCGTCCTCGGCATTCACCCCACCTGTGAGATCCGCGTCTAGCGACCAGGGGTCACGAGGCGGGGCGGAAGTCCATGTTCTCGTCGAAGTTCCAGAACGCCCGGAGCGCGACCAGGCGGCCGGCGTCGTCGACCCGGTAGGTGAAGACGCCTTCGACAGCCGCCTGACTCCCGTCGGGGAGCGTCGTCGTGATCGTCCCGACGTTGGCGACCTCGTCGCCGGCGGCGAAGGAATGGCGGATGTCGAAACGCAGCGTGTTGGGCCCGATGTTGGCGTCCCAGAAGGCGCTGATCGCGTCGAGACCGCGGTGTCCCTTCCCCTCCGGGTCGAGCGGCGACGATCCGACCGGATCCTCGATGACGGCGTCGTCGGCGAAGAGGGCCAGCCACGCGGCCTTGTCGCCGGATTCGACGGCCGCCATAGAGCGCACCGATGCCTCGCGGGCGGGTGTGGTCATGATCCCGACCTTACCGGGTGCTGGGGAAATCGTTCCCGGCACAGGACTCCGGCGCGGCATGCTCGCGTGGTGACCGACCCCGCTACGTCGCGCCGCCGCGGGTTCCGGGACGGGATGGCCTCGGTGGCGCCCCTGCTCCTCGGCGTGGCCCCGTTTGGCATCGTCGCCGGCGCCGCCGTCGTCGACGCAGGCTTCCACCTCCCCGAGAACGCGGGCTTCTCGATGGTGATTTTCGCCGGGGCCGCGCAACTCGCGGCGATCGACCTCCTCAAGCAGGACGCCCCCGCCGTTGTGGCCATCCTCACGGTCCTGGTGATCAACGCACGCCACATCATGTATTCGGCCGCGCTGGCTCCTTCGTTCGCGGCGCGCACGATGCGCGAGCGCCTCGCCGCCGCCTATGTCATGACCGACCAGGCCTTCGCGGTCACGATCAGCCGACGGCAGGCGGACCCGTCCTACCAACCGTGGCTGGCCTTCTACTTCGGAGGCGCACTCACCCTCTGGACGGTGTGGCAGATCATGACCAGCATTGGCGTGCTCGTCGGCGACAACGTTCCCGACTCGGTACCGCTCGAGTTCGCCATCCCGCTGACGTTCATGGCGCTGCTCGTGCCATCGGTGGTCGACCGCCCCACCCTCACGGCGGCGGCGACCGGCGCGGCGGTGGCCACGGCGGCGGCACCGTTGCCGTGGAATCTCGGCATGCTCTTGGGCTCGGCGGCGGGCATCGCCGCAGGAGTCGTCCATTCACTGCGGAGAAACCCGTGAGCGACACGACCACGGCGTGGGTCGTGATCGTGGCCGGCGGCGTGGGCACATTTCTCACGCGGGCGTCGTTTCTCTTCGTCGCCCACCGGTTCACCGAGCTCCCGGCTCGCGTCCGCGAGGGGCTCCGGATGATCCCGCCCGCGGTCCTCGCCGCACTCACGGTTCCCGCCATCCTGCGGCCGGGTGGGGGAGCGATCGACCTGGTGGACGCCCGCCTCGTGGCCGGCCTCCTGGCCTTGGCGATTGCCTGGCGCACGAAGAACCTCCTGCTCACGACGGCGGTAGGCCTCGCCGTGGTGACGCTCCTCGAACAACTGAGTTGATCGCCGGAGGGTCCGCGGTATCCGCATCCGCAGTCGCGGGTGATCTCGCCACTGGTGCGGAGCGTGTCGACGAAACCAGAGGCGAGGCGACGAACGTGCCGTCGCCGCCCGATTCGTCGTAACTTGGCGGGGGCGCCGTCGAGAGGAGCAACGCCATGAGCGAGCAAGCCGTCCGCAATCGCTACCTCGAGGGCAACTTCGCGCCCGTGCAGGAGGAGGTCACCGGCTTTGACCTTCCGGTGACGGGATCCATTCCGCCCGAGCTCAACGGACGCCTCCTCCGAATCGGCCCCAACCCGGTGATGCCGGAGGACCCTGCCACCTACCACTGGTTCACGGGCACCGGGATGGTGCACGGCGTGCGACTCCGCGAGGGCAACGCGGAGTGGTATCGAAATCGCTTCGTCGTCGATGGGAACGTCAGCGCCGCGCGGTCGCGCCCCGAGACCCCCGGACCGCGCCACGGCATGTTCGACGGCGCCAACACCAACGTCATCGGACATGCTGGAAAGACCTTCGCCATCGTCGAGGCCGGGGCCGTACCCGTCGAGCTCTCGTACGAACTCGAGACCCTGACGCGCACCGACTTCGGGGGAACGCTGCCCGCCGGGTTCACCGCGCACCCCAAGGCCGATCCCGACACCGGCGAGCTGCACGCCGTCGCCTATTACTGGGAGTGGAACCACATCCAGTACGTGAAGGTCGGTGCGGACGGGGCGGTCAAGCGGACCGTCGAGGTCCCAGTGCCGGGAAGCCCGATGGTGCACGATTGCGCCTTCACCGAACACTTCATCGTGCTCTTCGACATGCCCGTGACCTTCAGCCTTGATGCCGTCATGGAAGGCGCTCGCCTGCCGTATCGGTGGGATCCCGAGTACGGCGCTCGAGTGGGCCTCCTTCCGCGCGACGGCGACGCCGGCGACGTGAAGTGGTTCGACCTTGATCTCTGTTATGTCTTCCACCCGCTCAACGCGTACGAACTTCCCGGTGGTGAGGTGGTGATCGACGTGATCCGCCACCCCCGCATGTTCGCCACCGAGACGCTCGGCCCCAACGAGGGCGAGCCCACGCTCGATCGGTGGACCCTCGACCTCGCCGCCGGAAAGGCACGTGAGGAACGCATCGATGATCGGGGACAGGAGTTCCCTCGCCACGACGAGCGCCTGATCGGGAAGCCGCACCGCTATGGCTACGCCGCGCATTTCGGCCCCGGTGTCGAGCACGGTCCGCTTCTCAAGCACGACCTTGTCGCGGGGACGAGCGAACTCCACGACTACGGACCCGGGCGCGTCACCCTCGAGGCCGTCTTCGTGCCGGCGAGCGACGACGCGGCGGAGGACGACGGTTATGTCATGTCATACGTCTATGACGCCACGACGGACTCGAGCGACGTCGTCATCTTGCACGCTCAGGATTTCGGGGGTGATCCCGTCGCGACGATTCATCTCCCCCAGCGCGTGCCGTTCGGGTTCCACGGCAATTGGGTGCCCGACCGGGGCTAAGCCCCCGGAAGTCAAAGCCACCCGCGACGGTGGAAGACGAGGTACATCACGACGGCGATCGCGAGGAGCGCGCCCGACACCATGGCGAACCCATGGAGTTGATTGTCGAAGGGTAAGCGGCGCAGGTTCATCCCGTAGGCGCTGGTGATCAGGGTCGGCACCACGCCGATCGCAACCCATGCCGAGATCCGACGCATGTCCTCGTTCTGCTGCACGCCGATTCGGCTCATCGCGGCATCGAGCAGTCCGTTGAGAAGCTCCCGTAGGTTTTCGACCCGCTCGTCAATTCGGATCACGTGGTCGTAGGTGTCGCGGAAGTACTCCTGAACGTGTTCAGGCACCGCCGAGACCTCGGCACTGGCCATGCGACGGAGCGGCTCGCGCAGGGGCGTGGTCGCTCGATGGAACTGGATGACCTGGCGCTTGAGGAAGTAGATGCGTTTGACCGGCATGTCGCGGGCGTCGTCGAAAACGTGCTCCTCGACCTCGTCGACGTCGTTCTCCAGGCCCGCCATCACAGTGGCGTAGTCGTCAATCACCCGGTCGACGATCGCGTGGACGACGGCTCCAGGTCCCAGGCGAAGCTGGTCGGGTCGAGACTCGAGGCTGCGGCGCAGGTCGACGAGCGGTGCGGCCTGTCCGTGGCGAACGGCGACGAGAAACGAAGCGCCGATGAAGAGCAGGATTTCGCCGAACTCGATGCTCTCGGTCGCGTCGTCGTAGCGCGCCGGCTTGAGGACGAGAAGGTGGACGCCGTCGTACTCCTCGAGCTTCGGGCGTTGCTTCGCGTGGACGGCGTCTTCGGCGGCGAGCTCGTGGATGCCGAATTCGGCGCCAACCCGATTGATCTCCTCGTGCGTCGGCTCGTGGAGCCCTACCCAGACGAATCCGCCATCGCGACAATGCTCGAAGGCGTCTTCGAGGTCGAGCTCGCCAGGGAGCCGCCGGCCGTCCCTGTACACCGCGAGGTCAACGATCACGGGTAGATGCTCGCGCCTCGAGGGCCCTCGCGGCGGGTATACCAGGGCAGAGTGGCGTGAGGTCAGGCGGGCGTTCGGCCAACGTGCCAAGATCCGCGGCCGTGGAACCCGCTGATCACATCGCCGCCTGGCTCGAGCGAGGTGCTCGGCGCCAGCTCCTCGGCCATGACATCTTCGTCGTCGATGTTCCGGCGGAGAGCGAGACGACCGCACCGCCGCTGCTGGTCCTGCACGGGTATCCGACGTCATCCATCGACTTCGCGACCTGCGTTGATGCCCTGTCCGCCGATCGTCGGGTGGTCATGTTTGACATGCTCGGGTACGGCCTGTCGGCGAAGCCCGATCAGCGCTATTCGCTCTTCGAGCAGGCCGACCTGGCAGAAGCGGTGGCTGCCTCGTGCGGACTCACCGTCGTTGATCTGCTGACCCACGACATGGGCGATTCTGTTGGGGGCGAGATCCTGGCTCGTTCGATCGACGGAACCCTGAGTTTCGACATTCGCCGGCGGGTCCTCACCAACGGATCGATCTACCTCGATCTTGTGCAGTTCACCGACGGGCAGAAGTTCCTCCTCGCCCTCCCAGACGAACGACTCGACGGTGACCTACCTTCGGAGAGTCTCGTCGCCGCTCTTCATGCCATTCTGAACCCCGATTTTCCTGTCGACGATCCTCACCTGCGCGCGGCCGCCGAGCTGGTGGTTCGCGACGGCGGGGGCGCCCTGCAGCCGCGGCTCATTCGCTATATCGAGGAGCGCCGCGTTCACGAGGGCCGCTGGACCGGCGCCATCGAGCGCCACGAAGGCGCGCTGGCGATCGTGTGGGGCGATCTCGATCCGGTCGCCGTCTATCCCATGGCGGAGCGTCTGGCGGACCGCTGTCCCAACGCCCGCTTCACGCGGCTCGAGGGCGTCGGTCACTACCCGATGATCGAAGCCCCAGAGCGGTTCGCCGAGGCGGTTGTCGAGCATCTCGCGTAGCCGTCACCGGCGCGCCGGTAGGCCGGTACGATCCTTGGTGTGCGGGGCCCTGGCGCCGCCGCGACGTGGGAGATCGACCCGGTGGTCCAAGGTGCGAACTTCGAGCGCGAAACCTCGGCGGTGCTCTTCGCTCTCTCGCGCGAACTCGCTGAAATCGGCGAGCCGTCGCAGATCGCTCAGCGCCTTGCATCCGCAGTCCCGCTCGTCGTGGATGCCGACGCGTCCGTCGTCGTCTTATTCGATCACGAGCGCGGCGTACTGACCGTAGAAGGTCTGTGGGGGTGGCCCACCGAACTCGCCGAGACCGTCGCGGGCTTCGAGCTTCCGCTCGATGCGAGTCCACTGATCGACGCGCTCATCGAACGAGCGGACCCCGTCTACGTGACCCTCGATGTGGCCGACTCCGTGGTCATGGCGGTCATGCAAGCGTTCGACACCGATGCGGCGCTGATCGTTCCCCTGAGTCGCCGCGGTGAAGTGATCGGGCTCGTCGCCGCGGTCAAGCGAGGAGCCGAAACTCCCGAGATGGGTCCAGAGCTCACCCAGCGACTGCAAGGACTTGCCGCATGTGCCGGCACTGCGATCGACAACGCCACCCTGTATCACGAACTTCAGGAGCAGCTCACCACGGTGGCAGCGTTCGAGGAGCGGTACCGCCTGGTCTCTGAGATCACTTCCGACGTCGCCTACGCCTACGCCACACACCCAGGTGGACGGCACGTCGTGGAGTGGTCCACCGAGGGGATCGAGCGGATTTCGGGGTACACCGGCGAGGAGGCGCTCGCTCTTGGTGGCTGGCCCGGCCTCGTGATCGCCGAGGACGCCGACGTACTGGAAGCGCACGCCCAACGGGTGTTGTCCGGGCAGCCATCCACCGCCGAGTTCCGCATCCGTACCAAGTCCGGCGAACCAAGGTGGCTGGAGATCTCAGACACGCCGATGGACGCGGGGTCGGGTGTCGTGCGCGTGGTCGGGGCGGTTCGCGATATCCACGAGCGGCGGACGGCGCAGCAGCGCCTTTCCGAGCGCGAGGCGCAACTCCTCGAAGCGCAGGTCCTCGCTGAAATTGGAGATTGGCACGTCGACCTCGAGATGAACGTCCGCAGTTGGTCGGACCAGATAGCGCGCATCTTCGGGTGGACCGAGCCGCAGCCTCCGCCGCCGGAGTGGGTGATGTCCTTGATCCACCCGGGCGATCTTGACGGAATGGCTGCGATGTTGGAGCGAGCGGTCGTGTCTCGTGAACCGGTCGAATACGAGTACCGAATCGTGCGACCGGACGGCGCCGCACGGTGGCTCTTGGTGCGGTGCGAGGTTGAGGTCGACGAGGCCGGGGCACCCATCGCGTACAAGGGAACGACGCAGGACGTCACCGAGCGACGCAACGCAGAGGAGTACCGGCGCGTCATCGCCGAGTCGGTGTCCGACGCGGCGTTCTCGTATACCGCCGTCGATGGCGATCTCGTGCTCGACTGGGTCTCGGACGCCTGGACGCGCCTCACGGGATACCCATCCCACCCCACGCCACGGCAACTCTTCGCGCCCATTGCCCATGTCGAGGACGCCGACCTGATTGCCGCGGCCGAGGCACGGGTCCTCGCGGGGGAGCGCACGGTCGACGAGTTTCGGGTCCGCGCCGCCGACGGGTCGACTCGTTGGCTGCGCATCTACGCGATTCCCGTCCTCGACCCGTTCACCGGCGCGGTCGATCGGGTCTACGGCGCGGCCCAGGACGTCAGCGAGCGTCGCCGGGCCGAGGAGGCGCTCGCTGCGAACGAGGCTCATCTCCGTCAGCTCATCGATGCCAGCCCGCTTGCGGTTGCCGTCTTCGAACCCAGCGGGCGCGCCACCCTTCTCAATCCGGCGGCCGAGGAGATGTTCGGTTTCTCGTTGGAGGAGGTGCAGGCAATGCCGGGCCTCCCGCCGTGGGTTGGTTCCCGGCAGGTGGATGACTACGCCACCCTTTCCGCGCGAGTGCGCGCAGGGGAACGCGTGATGGGGATCGACACCAAGGGACAATGCAAGGACGGGAGCGAGATCGACGTCTCGGTCTCGCTCGCCCCGCTCGCACAAGGTTCGGACCAACCCCCAGGCGTGATTGCGGTCATGGCGGACATCACGGAGCGGATCGAACTGGAAGAGGAGCTGCGCCAGGCCCAGAAGATGAACGCGATCGGGAGGCTGGCGGGTGGTGTGGCCCACGACTTCAACAACATTCTCACGACCATCCTCGGGCACGCGGAGTTCCTGCTCGAAGAGGCCGCCGATGCCGCCGTGGTGCGAGACCACGCTGAGGCGATCCGCGTCGCTTCAGAGCGCGCCGCGGCTCTCACCGAACAGATGTTGATGATGAGCCGCCACCGCACGCCCGTGGCGGAACTCATCAATCTCAACGACGAGGTCGCAGCAATGCGAGACATGCTGTCGCGACTCATCGGTGAGCACATCTCCTTCGAACTTGCCCTGTCTCCGGATCCGTGCGTCGTTCGGGTCGCGCGCACCCACGTCCACCAGATCCTTCTCAACCTCATTGTCAACGCACGCGACGCGATGCCGAGGGGCGGCACCGTTCGAGTGGAGACAGCGTCCGTCCGCGAACGCGGGCCTGGGGATGGTGTCGTTCTTCGGGTTGTCGATGACGGAGAGGGAATGGGGGCCGATCTTCGGGAGCGCGTGTTCGAGCCGTTCTTCACGACGAGGGAGACCGGCGTTGGGCTTGGCCTCTCGGTCGTCTACGGCATTGTGCAGAGCAACCACGGTGAGATCACTGTCGACTCGAGGCCGGGTCACGGGGCGACCTTCGAGGTCACGTTTCCGGCGTCGAGCGGCGCCGAGCAGCCAGCGCCGAGCCCCGACGGTCAAGCGCCGCGCGCCGCACCCAGCGTGACCGTGCTGCTGGTGGAGGACGAGCCGGCCGTGCGCGCCGTGACGGCGGCGGCGTTAGCTCGTCGGGGATACCAGGTGACCGAGGCCGCCGACCCAGACGAGGCCCTCCAGCTCGCCGACGACATGAGAGGACCGCCCCACCTCCTTGTGACGGACCTCGTCATGCCCGGGATGAACGGAGGTGAGCTTGCAGCGCGCCTCCGAGAGCGGTGGCCGGGACTCCCCATCCTCTTCATCTCGGGCTACAGCGAGTCGGCTCCCGACGCAGATGGTCCCGGCGCGGCGGGCACTCGCTTTCTCCAGAAACCGTTCGTGCCGGAGACCCTGCTCGAGCTCGTTCGCGATCTCATCGAGGCACCTGATGCCGGTTCGGGTCTGACTTCGGCGGCGTTCCGTGCACCATGATGGTGTGATGAATCCCGACGGATCAGCGGAGATCGAGATCGCCGTGCCCCTGGCAACGGTGTGGGCGGCGATCAGCGACATCGAGCGTCATCCGGAATGGAGCAGCGAGTGCGTCGCCGCCGAGTGGACCGGTGGCCACTCGCGCCCGGAGGTTGGGGCGACGTTTGTCGGTCATAACGCGGTGGGAGATTTCACCTGGGACGCACCCTGCACCGTGACCGACGCGACCAAGGGATCGGTGTTCTCGTATCTCGTGGGGGACCCGGCTGTGCCGTCCGCGATGTGGCGCTGGGAGCTCGAGGCGATTGATCATCAGACGACCCGCGTTCGGCACTCGTTTCACGCTCCGGATCTGCTGAAGCCCGACTACCCGTACCCCGGGCGCGACGAGATGCTCCTCGACGGCATCGTCGCCACGCTCGCCCGTGTGAAGCAGGTGCTCGAGGGCACCTCGTCAGAGGGGTAAGCCGCGAGCGACCCCGGGTCAGGGCTGGAGGACGGGGCCGACGACCTTGTCGATGGCGGCGACGATCTCGTCGGTCAGCTTCACTCCGGAGGCCCCGACGTTGTCGTCGATCTGGTCGGGCCGACTGGCGCCGATGATGGCTGACGCCACGTTGGGTTCGCGAAGGACCCACGCCAGCGCGAGTTGGGCCATCGACAGTCCGGCGTCGGCCGCGATCGGCCTGAGGTCCTGAACGGCCTGCAACACGGCGTCGTCGGTCCAGTTGCCCATCATCGCTCCCATCGATTCGCTCGCGGCGCGCGACTCGGTGGGCGGAGGTTTCCCGGGTTCGTATTTGCCGGTGAGCGCACCCTGGGCGAGCGGCGACCACACGATCTGCGAGATGCCGTTGGCGGCGCTGAGCGGAATCACGCGCTTCTCCGGCAGGCGCCACAGGATGGAGTACTGCGGCTGGCTCGAGACGAACCGCTCTACCCCGCGTTCCTCGGCCATGGTGATCGCCGCCTCGATGTGACTCGGCTTCCACTCGGAGAAGCCGAGGTAACGCGCCTTGCCCTGCCGGACGGCGTCGGTCAACGCGTCCATCGTTTCCTCGAGCGGGGTCTCTTCGTCGTACCGGTGACACTGGTAGAGGTCGACGTAGTCGACCTGAAGGCGCTGCAGCGACGCGTCGAGTTGCTTGGTGATCTGAGCCCGAGAAAGCCCGTAGTCCGCGTCAGACATCGGGAAGTACACCTTGGTGGCGAGGACGTATGAGTCCCGGGGTCGTCCCGCGAGCAGCGTGCCCCACACCTCTTCGGCGCGTCCGCGCCCGTAGGCGTTGGCCGTGTCGAAGAAGTTGATGCCGAGATCGAAGGCGCGATCGAGGCAGGCGGTGGCGGCATCAAGTTCGACGCCGACGCCATAGGTGAGCCACGACCCGAGACTGATCTCCGAGACCACGAGGTCGCTGTTTCCGAGGGTTCGATATTCCATGGCCTTCTCCTATCACTCGATGGCCACCCGAAGGCCGGTCGAGCGGGCACCCGATCGCCCAGACTGGAGCGCATCGTCCCTTTGGTCCGAGCGAACCGAGAATTCGTCGGGCACAATGACACCACGGAAACGGAGGCTGTGTATGGAGCGCGCACCCAGTGGCATGCGGCGGTTTTCGATGCGGCGCGACGCCGATATCTCCGGTGTCTCGGGCACCGGCATCGTGCTGGAGGGCGTGCTGTTCTCGACCGGCGTCGTGGTGATTCACTGGCTCACGCCCCCACCCCGGGGGTCGATCGCCGTGTTCGATTCGATTGAACAGTTCCTCGCCATCCACATGTTCCCGCATCCCGAAAACCACTCGGCGCTGGTGTTCGAGGACGGCGAGGAACTGACCGCGCAGGACGTGGCGCGCGAATACGGGATCCCCGTCTCGGGGAGCTGATCGTTCGCTCAGGTCGCGGCGAGGAGGTCGCGCACCGACTTTGCCTCGGCCTGGAGTTCCCCCCACCACTCGAGCGCGGCGTACCCCATGGCGTAGTTGATACCCAGCATGGGCTTGTTGCTGCCCGCATTCCACGTTGTCACGGTTTCGACGGCGGGCCATTCGTCGAGCAGACGGAGGGCGTTGACGGCCTTCAGCCAGCGGCCGAGCCCGCGTTCGCGGTGCGCCGGAAGCACACCGGTGTCGCCCTGCCAGGCGGTCTCGGGCCACAAATCCGTTTCGATCAGCACGGTGAAACCGGCGAGCTCCCCGCTCGGAACGTGTCGCGCGATGACGACCCACGGGGTTGCCCGCCGCCGAACGTCCCAGGCTTCGAGCGATCGAAGCTGCTCGGCCGAATACGCCTCGTCGTCCCAGTCGAGTTCCTCGAGCGGGGCAGTGTTCATAACCTGCCGGAGCTCGAGATACTCCGCGAGGAGGTCGTCGGGACACGGTCCGTCGAAGCGAACGAGTTCGTAGTCGGACGCCCGCTCTTGCGCGCGGGCGACCCACTCGCCGAGGAGATCGCGATTGAGGTCACGCGTCCAGAGCACGTTGCGCGGCGTCCTGAGCTTGACTTCGAAACCCAGCGCCTGCCACGGCGCCAGCAGCGCATCGTCGAGCCGTTCCTCGAGGTCGAGAATCCGGGCCGAGAAATCGTCGCACGCGGCCTCCACCATGACGCCCAGCAACGCCCGTTCGAGGCCTTCGCCCTGACGATCGGGTCGCACCGCACACTCGAGCGCGACGTGATCCCGGTTGGCGGTGACGTCCTCCCATGCACAGCGGCCGACGGCCGCCAATTCCTCGCCGTCACGGATCACCCAGGAGCGCCGCTCGATCAGAGGGCGCCCGACGCGCAGGTAGGTCTCGAAGAGGGGATAGGGGGCGACGAGCGCTTCGGGCATGCCCGCGGCGCGCTCGATGGCGCCGTCGAGGCGGTGATACGCCGCGACGTCGCGGTCGGATGCGCTGACCCAGTCGATGGGCTCGATGGCGAAGACACCGGCGTGCCTTGGGGAACTCATGGCCGCAGTCTGTCCAGACGGAAGAGATACGCGCTGCCGAATTTGCCGAAGCTCAGGGCTCGAGCGGCACGATTCCGTCCGCCGGCACGCCACCGGGGCTGGCGTCCTCGGCCGTGGTCTCGCCTCGTCCCGTGAGCCACGCGCCGATGAGCACGAGGCCACTCCCCGCCATGGATACAGCGTGGACGGATTCCCCGCGGATGACGACCCCGAGGAGAATGGCGAAGAGGGGTGTCAGGTAGACCGCGATCGCGCCCCGCGTGGCGCCGGCGCGCCCGAGGAGAGTCACGAACCACAGGAAGGCCACACCGGTCCCGAGCGCTCCGAGCGGAACCATGGCGGCGGCGCTCTCCACGCTCCACTCCGAGTGCGGTACGGCCAGCGCGGCGATGGGCGCAGTCACCGCGACGCCAACCCACAGCACGCGAAGCAGGACGGCAAGCGCTCCATACCGCTGCTGCAGGGGCACCGCGAGATTGGTCGACAGGGCGTAGCAACTCACGGCAACCAGGAGCAGGGCGATCCCGAGGGGACTCGCGTCGGTCCCCACGACGTTCGGGACCGCGATCAGTACGACGCCGACGAACCCCACCGCGATGCCCGCAACCTGGGCGGGACCGGGGAGGCGCCGGAGCAAGAGGGCGGCGATGACAGCGGCGAGCACCGGAACGACCCCGTTGATCATCCCGGCCACCGACGAGTCCACCCATTGCTGGGCGACCGGGAAGAGAAGGAACGGGATCACGGTCCAGATCAGCGCGAGTACGACGACGCGGGGCCAGTCCTCTCGAGCGATGCGCTGCTTGGCGCCGGGGAGGATGGACATCGTCACGGCGCCGAACGCGAGGCGTGCGAAGGTGACGATCGGCGGGGCGAACGCATCGAGCCCCGCGGCGATCAGCACGAACGACGATCCCCAGATGCCGGCCGTCAGCATGACGAGGCTCCACTCCGTCGCGCCGAACGCCTCCGGGCGCGTGCCCGGCGCCGTCGTCATGATTCGAGAGCGGGTCGCCATCCCCCAGGAGGTTATGAGGAGCGCGTCCCCGGGCCGCGGCGGGGAGCGCGGCCCGGGGACGGCGGGCTCATGCCGACGCCGCGTCGATGGCGGTCTGCGGCGCGCCGGCGGCGACCTCGATCTTGCGGGGCTTGGCTCGCTCGGCGACCGGAATGGTGAGCGTGAGCACGCCGTGGTCGTAGGCCCCGTCGATCCTGTCGGCGTCGAGCGTGTCGCCGAGGAACAGCTGCCGCTCGAACGCGCCCTGGTAGCGCTCGTTGGCCAGCCGTTGGCGCTCTTCCTTGCGTTCCCAGGTGCGGCTTGCCGTCACCTTGAGGACGTTGTCCTCCACCGTGACGTCGATCGACGATGGGTCGATGCCGGGAAGATCGAAGTGGACGACGAACCGATCACCGTCTCGATAGGCGTCCATGGCCATCGGCGACGCGGCCTTTCGGCGCCCGTTCCCCCATACCTCGTCGGCCAGCCGATCGAACTCCCGGACCGGGTCGAAGCGCATGAGCATCGAAGTTCCTCCTTTCCGGCGCTCCCAGCGGGCCCGAGCCGAGGCCACGACAAGGCCCTTGACATCGCCCCTTTCTGGGGTACGGCCTCATCAATGCCGACCGAGACAACGCGCGCCATGGCGCGGCTATTTCCGCCGATAGCGGGGAGATTCGCGCTCAAGAAATGTCCGGTCCGAGCCGATACCCGGCCTATGCAACGAACTGGGCGCGTTGACACAGTCCACCGGACCCCCGCTCCGGTCGCTCTCCGGCACTACGTCGAGCGCCGCAGTGCCCTCGAGCTGGTTCTCCTCGACGTCCTGGTTGTTACCTTCGGGATGATGATCACCGTTCCCCGCGCCCTCACTCTCGACAGTTTTTGGGTCCAGGCACTGGCCGTGACGTCGCCCGGCCTCTTGCTCGTCGCTCGCTCACTCGTGATCGCGGTGCGCGTGCCCGGGGTCTTCGCCTTGGCCCAGCTCGATCCGCACGCGGACATCGAGACGGACTCGCGACTCGAGGACGCCCGGCATCAGACCTGGCTGGGCATCGTCGTCCTGGCCACCACTGCACTCCTCGGAGCCGCAGTGGCGGCGAGCGTCGGGATCGGAATCGCGCTTTCGCAGCTCGCCATCTGACGCGGGCGAACGGACGGGAACGTCAGGTCAGGCCGGCGAACAGGTCGGTTTCGGTGACCTTCGCTCCTGCGCTCCGCAGGATGAACCACTCGGTCCCGAAGGCCATGGCGAAGACGTCGTCCGGCATCGCCAAGAAGAAGTGTGTCTCGCTGATCTGGCTCTCATGAGCGGCCATCGCCTCGCGCTTTGCCTTCACATGGTCGAGGATGTCGACGTTGGTCGTAATGTCGTCGGCCGGTGTTCCGAACTCGTCGAAGAACGACGGGTCGTAATCGGGAGGCCGCATCTCTGGCGGCGCCTCGGCCATCAGCTTGATGAGGTGATCTCGGTCCATCGTGGCCTCGTAGACCTTCGGTGTCCCCGCGAGGTCACCGGCCCGGACGCCGACCCGGTGGACCTGAATGTGGTCGGGGTGTCCATAGTTGCCGTGATCGTCGTAGCAGGTGAGGACGTGGGCGCCCTCCTGATCGAGGATCGCCGCGAGCCGGCCGGCCGCCTCGTCGACGTCCGCCTGCCAGAACGCATCGGGATGGTCGTTGGTTGGGGTCCCCATCATCCCGGAGTCGCGATACCCGAGGAACTCCACCCGAGCGACACCGAGGATCTCGGCGGACCGCTGGGTTTCGGCGACGCGCCGCTGCCAGAGCTCCTCGCCGGATTCGAGGAACCCCTCGGCGACCTCACCCTCTTCACCACGAGTCGCGACGACAAGGACGACCCGATGACCGGCCGCAGCCGCCTTGGCCATCGTGCCTCCGGTGGCGATTGCCTCATCGTCGGGATGGGCATGGAATACGACCAGGGTGAGTGGCATGGGGGGGATGATCGCACGCGGACGGCGCGAGTCACACACGAGGGTGCTCAAGGTCACACGTGTACACGCCGTACCTTCCTGGCGTCATGGTGCGAAATCTTTCCCCCTTCCGGACCGCGAGCCGGCGCGTCCTGGTGCCGCTCATCGCCCTTGTCGCGGCGTGCCTGACGCTTCCCGGCCTTCAGCCCCGAGCGGAGGCCGATCTCGCCGAATCCGTGGGGCGCATCGACGAGCCCGGGCATCGGCGCGTCGTGTTCCCTGTGATCGGCGGCGCGTCGTATTCGAACGACTGGCATGCAGCCCGGTCCGGGGGACGGCTCCACCTCGGCAACGACCTCCTGGCCGGCAAGCACACGGAGGTTGTGGCGGCGACGGACGGTGTCATCTCGTTCGTTCGTGTCGCCGACGAGGGTCTGTCCGGGCGCATGGTCACGGTCAAGGACGCGGAAGGATGGAGCTACCGCTACATCCACCTCAACAACGACACGCCGGGGACCGACGATGGCGCCGCCCACCGCGGGCACACGCTCATGCCCGGGATCGACGTCGGAGCCAGAGTGAAGCAGGGCCAGGTGCTCGGATGGCTAGGGGACAGCGGCAACGCGGAGGGCACATCGCCGCACTTGCATTTCGAGATCGTCACCCCGGAGGGCCAGAACATGAACCCCTTTGCCAGCCTTCAGCTCGCTCAGGGCAAGCGGGTCGGCAACCTCTGTCGCTTCAACGACAATCCGCCCGCCACGCCGAGCGTGGCGTCGGGCCCGGGCTACCGGTCGCTCGACGTGAACGGTGGCGTCTTCACCTTCGGCGACGTCGGGTACTACGGCTCGGTGCCGCAACTCATCGGACAGGGGTTGGTACGGGCGGGCGTGCGCGCCGTCGCGCTCGAGCCGACTCCGAGCGGCAAGGGCTACTGGCTGGTCGACGACCGCGGTGGCGTGTTCACGTTCGGCGACGCGACCTTCTTCGGGTCGCTGCCGCAGCTGCAGGCGCAGGGCCTCGTCCCGGGGGCGGGTCGCGCCGTGGCCGTCGAAGCCACCCGCGTCGGTATGGGCTACTGGCTCATCGACGAGTTCGGCGGCGTGTATTCCTTCGGTGACGCGGGCTACTTCGGGTCTCTGCCGGAGTTGCGGGCGGCCGGGCGAGTGGCTGGTGCGCCGAGGGCGGTGGCGATCGAGTCCACGCCGAGCGGGAAGGGCTACTGGGTCGTCGACGTCAACGGAGGCGTGTACGCCTTCGGGGACGCGGGCTACGCCGGGTCGGTCACGGAGCTTCGTGCCGCGGGGGCCATCGGGCCCGCGCCGTCCCCGATCGTCGGGCTGGCGGTCACCAAGTCGGGACGCGGCTATTGGCTCGTCGACAAAGTCGGCGGGCTCTACACGTTTGGCGACGCCGGGTACCACGGATCGATGCTCGGGACGGGGCTGTGCCAGTGGGCCGAGCCGGTCGGCATCGCGCCGACCGCGACGGGAGCCGGGTATTGGGTTCAGCTTGCCGACGGGCGTACCTTCGGCTTCGGCGACGCGCGGTATCTCGGAGGCATCGACGTCGCCGCGCCAGGCGTGCGCGCCGCAGGGATCGCCTCGTCGTCGTAGGCCGGCCGGTCATAGAGTGCGCTCATGGCGAGCGCTGACGAAATCTTGATCGACATCCGCGTGCTCGACCCCGAACTACCGATGCCCGGGCAAGCCCATCCGGACGACGCCGGCTACGACCTCTGCGCCCGAGAGGACGTCGTGCTCGAGCCGGGCGGCGGACGCGCTGCGGTCCCGACCGGCATCGCCGTGGCAATTCCGCCAGGGTACGCCGGGTTCGTGCAGCCGCGGTCGGGTCTCGCACTGCGCCACGGGATCACTTGTCTCAACACACCCGGGCTCATTGATTCAGGCTTCCGCGACGAGATCCGCTGCATTCTCGTGAACACCGATCCCACCGAGAAGTACGAGGTGCGGCGCGGCGACCGGATCGCCCAACTGGTGATCCAGCGCGTGGCCAACGTCACCTGGCAGCGCGTGGACGACCTCTCAGACTCCGCCCGAGGCGAGGACGGGTTCGGCTCGACCGGACGCTGAGCCTCCGCCGTCCCGCCGCGGGACGATGCCGTTGGTCAGCGGTTGTCGCAGACGCCCGCCTTGAATCCGGGATGCGGGTTCCCCTGTTGGCCGGGAACGCACTGTTTGTCGCCGGGGCCCGGCTGAGCCGACGCCGTCGGTGCGACGGTGACATTGATGGCGATGACCATGGCTGCGGTGGCGAGAATTCGTTTCATGTTCTGCCTCCCTCGCGCGAAAGCCGCGCACCGAGGGACCGTACGGACGGATGGCGAGCTCCGGTACCCCTCCTCACGGAGTTCTCGGCCCAATGGGGCGAATGATGTAGCCCAAGAGCGCTGATAGCGTTCTGCTCCCGCACGTGACCCGGAGAGATCGCATGACGCACCCCCGCACGTTTCGCTTCGGCATCCAGTTGTCAAAGGCCGCATCGGGCTCCGACTGGGCCGCCACCGCGCGCAAGGCCGAGGACCTCGGTTACTCGACCCTGGCGATGCCCGACCATTTCGTAAACGAGGAGTGGGCGCCCCTCCCGGCGATGGCGGCCGCGGCCGCCGCGACGTCCACCCTTCGGATCGGCTC